>JAXDXW010000001.1:0-12086 GCA_034087725.1 Candidatus Onthovivens sp.
AATGCTGGTTTCTTCTTCTTTAAATTCTCACCTTCAAGCGAAGATGTCATAATTGCTGTTGATAACTTCTCATTTAAAGCAGAAAGATGTGCTGAAACAACAACAGTTAAACCTACATTAGAACAATTATCTGAAGAATCAGGATTTACATTTAACTGGGCAGACAAGAGCTCATCCTTCCAACAAGGTGAAGTTGTAGTAGTTGAAAATATTTCTGATGAAGCTATTAAGAGTGCAATTCAAGCTAAAGATACATTTGGAACTAATGTTATGCACTTGACCGGTGCTGATGGCCACGGATTTAGTGGATTAGATGCAACAAATTTAAAAGCAAATGATATTTTAACAATTGATTTCGATTACTATAGTGTTAACGACGGTTCATTATTAGTATTACCAATGGCTAGTGGAGTTCAATCTGGTACACTTAGCGAAGGAAAAGGTCTTGAAATTACAACTGTTGAAGGTAATATCAAACACTTCACTTTGACCTATAAGATTATTTCTGGTGTTGATAGTCTTAATTTCTACCCAGCAGGTAATAAGAACTTTGATATTTATGTCGGTAACCTTACATGTAAATTAACAGCTGATGAAGAACCAGTTGATAGAACAGCAACTCCACTTGGACATCATGTTGGTGATTCGTGGTCAAATACATCCAGACAATGGGGCAATAAAACTGAGGATTTCTCCGTTACATCGATGGCAACTCCAGAAACTGTTAGTGGTGAAGGAATTGGAGAAACTGTTTCTAAATTTGCTTTAGCAGCAGGAAAAGGAAATCTTTCTGCAGAATGGTATCAACCAGCTGGACAACAAATTGAAGTCAATCAAACTTACGAAATCGAACTTGTATATTATGTCGAAAATATCGAAGAAGGACAAAGATTTATGATTAATTTCGACAACAATGATTTCCATAATTTACCTACAACTCCTGGATATCATAAAGAAACAATAAAATTAGCTCCAGCTAAAAGAACAGTTGATTTCTTTAGCTTCTATTTCAAAGAAGTAAGTACAAATGAACAAGTAGTTTATATTGCTTCAACAAAAGTTACTTTAACAAAAATATATCTTGAAGACACATTATTAGGTTATAAACGTGGTCAATCTTGGACAAATACTACAAGAGTATTTGGTCCTAAAGATGATGAAAATATTACTATAACAAATAACTTTGCTACACCTGAATCAGTTACAGGTGAAGGAATCGGCGAAACTGTTACTAAATTTGAACTTAAAGCTGGAAAAGGCAATTACACAGCTGAATGGTATCGACCAGCCGGACAAGAAATTGAAGTCAATCAAACTTACGAAATTGAAGTTGTGTATTATGTCGAAAATATTGAAGAAGGACAAGAATTTATGATTAATTTCGATGGCGATGACTTCCATACTTTGCCTAAAACCCCTGGATATCATAAAGAAACAGTTAAATTAGCTCCAGCTAAAAGAACAGTTGATTTCTTCAGTTTCTATTTCCAAAAAATCAGTACAACTGAGCAAGTAGTTTATGTTGCTTCCACAACAGTTACATTAGTAGATATTAATGTTTAATAATTTCTAATTTTAACACATTTGATGTCCCCGGTTCGTCCGGGGACATACGAAAGGGGTTTTTATGATCATCGTTCAAGGCGAAGTTTTACGTCGAATTACTTTAAACAAACAAAGATTAAGCGATAAAATTTATAGATATCCAGAAGTATTTAAACATCATTCTGATTGGCCAGGGGATTTTGAAGGTAGAGCAATTCTTGCTTTAATTTCATTGTACAAAGCTTTTGTTGGGTATAAAATTCAACAAAATGAAATAATGGATCAATTAAATGAAATTATTAGTCATTTAAATGAATATACTAATGAAGATGGATATTTTGGAAAGAAATTTGATGGTAAAACAGCTGACGAACAACAGATTAGTGGAAATTCATGGTTTATTAGAGGTTTAATTGAATATTATAAAATCACATCAAATAAAGAAATTTTAAACAGAATAAATTCAATTTTTAATAATTTTGTATTTAAGTTACTTCCTTTTTATGAGAAATATAATAATTCATATCATAACGGAGAAGTAAGTGGATCGTTATCGAAAAATGTTGAAGATTATTGGTTATATTCTTCAGATATCGGATGTGCTTTTATAATGCTCGATTCAATTGGATCTTATTGCAAACTAACAAATGATGAAAAAGTATTTGATTTTGCAGAGAAAGTTATCAATAAGTTCCAATCAATAAATATTTTGAAAAATAAGCTTCAAACACATGCAACTCTATCGTGTACTAGAGGAATTTTAAAGGTATACGAAGCTTCAAAAAAAGATTATCTATTAGAATTAGCAGCTCATTATTTTGATTTATATGTCAACGAAGGAATGACCTTGGATTATTCTAATTATAATTGGTTTGGACTAGTTGATTCTCGGACTGAACCTTGTTGCATAGTTGATTCTTTCATAGTTGCTCATAAACTATATACTTATACAAAAGATTTTAAATATTTGAGACTTTTAAATAGAATTTACTATAACGGGATTCGTGGTGCTCAACGTAGTAATGGTGGAGCTGGATGTAACACATGTTTGAAAAATGAGGAATGTATAATTAAAATTCATTTATATGAAGCTTTTTTCTGCTGTACTATGAGATTGGGTGAAGGATTACAATATATTTCATCTCATCTTTTCGATGAAAATGATGATACTATTGACGTTAATTTATTAGAAGAATCAACTTTAAAAAGTATTGATGGAGAGTTACGAATTGAAAATTCAATTTACTCATCTAACGATATTAAAATTTCAAACTCAACAAATAAAGATTTAAGAATATACATGCCATTAGATGAATTTAAAATAGATTGTAAATACACTCAAAAAGGTAACTATATTCTAATTAATAAAGATGTAAGAAAGATAAATATTCATTTAGATTATTTAGCTCATAAAGAGAATGCAATTAATTTTATTGGAGACATTATTTTAACTAGAAAAAATAATTCATCAGTTTATTCATACATTACAAATTTTATAGATTTGTCAGAGGAAGAAGCATTCAAAACCATTCAGGAGTTGTAAATGAAATACTTTAAAACTGCTCAAAGAATTTGGGCTAAGAGTCATCTTAATGAATTAAATTGTAATCTTATTTTTCATACAAATTTTAAAAAAAGAGCCGGAATTAGCATGGTTATTGCCGGAAATAATGTGTTTTCTGTTTATTTGAATGGAAAGCTAATTCATTATGGACCAGCTAGAGCAGCACATGATTTATATCGAGTTGACCAGCTTGAATTAAAGGAATTAAATGAAAATAATAATTTGGTCATATTTGTTAATGGAAGCTATGCAAATACTTTTTATACTCTTAATAACGATCCTTTTTTGATATGTGAAGTGAGATGTGGAGATGAAATTATTTCTTCGACTGGAACAAATTTTAATGTATACAATAATGTTTTTAGAATCAGAAAAGTATTACGTTATTCATATCAAAGAGGTTTTAGTGAATCTTATCATTTAGATGAACGCTACATAGAAATTTTTAAAGGAAATTTTTCAAATATTTCTAAAGAAGAAATTATTGTTTTACCAGATGATAATGCATATTTTGCAAGAAATGTAAATTATATTTCTTTTGATATTTTAAAAGGCAATCATTTTGAAAGCGGGAAGGTTTATAGAGATGAAAGTTTACCTTTATACGATGATAGGTATATGCATCTTGATTTCTTAAAAATATTTTCTTTAGATGAATTAGAAGACAATCCAAACTTAAAGGTCTGCAAATATAAGTATGACCTAAAAGAAAAAACTAAAGGATTGAAAGCGCAAGAATTTAAGACATTTAAATTTATCAATTCATATACTGGTTTCTTTAAAATCTCGCTAAAAATTACAAAAACCTCTCAGATCTTTATTATTTTTGATGAAATGACTTTATCAAAAGATAATTTGAAACCTATAGACATTAATTGTTTTAGAAATACAACTAATAATGTAATTTCCTTGAAATTAGAAAAAGGAAAATATAATTTTATAAATTTTGAGCCTTATAGTGCTAAGTATATTCGTGTTATTTGCGATGAAGGCGAAGTTGAATATTGTAATATTTCACTTTTAAAATATGAGACAAAAAGAAATCATGAATTTAATTTTGAGTGCAGCAATGTTAAAGTTCGTTCAATAATGAAAGCAGTTTATTCTACTTATAAACAAAATAGTGTAGATATGTTTACTGATTGTCCAAGCAGAGAAAGAGCTGGATGGTTGTGTGATTCATTTTTCGAAGGTAAAGCCAGTCAAATTTTAGATACTTCAAATAATGTGGAGAAAAATTTCTTAGAGAATTTTGCTTATTTTAAGGCACCAAATTTGCCTAAAAATATGGTACCAATGTGTTATCCAGCTGAGTTAACTGAAAATGATTTTATCCCTCAATGGTCTCTTTGGTATATTCTTGAACTTTATGACTATAAAAATAGAACTGCAGATTTAAAAACTGTTGAAATAAGCTTAAAAAATGTTAGAAATTTAGTTACTTATTTCAAAGAATATGAGAATAAAGATGGCTATATCTCAAATATTCCTGGTTGGAATTTTGTTGAATGGAGTGATTGCAATTTACCTGAACATTTAGAAGGAATCAATTTCCCAACTAATATGTTATATAGCGAGGCTTTAGTTAAAGCAGGTTTACTTTTAAATGATCTTTGTCTTATAAGTAAAGGACAAAATTTAAAAGAAAAAATTAAAAATGACGCTTTTGATGGAACTTTCTTTGTAGATAATGGGTATTTAAAAGAAGATGGCAGTATTCAAAAATCGAAATATTACTCCGAAACTTGTCAATATTATGCTTTTTATTTTGGTATTGCTACAAGGGAAAAATTTTCAGATTTGTTTGATATTATGTTAAATAATTTTGGTCCAAACGGCACAAGAGAAAGCAAATACTCTTATCTAGCACAATCAAATGTTTTACCTGGCTATATTTTAAGATTATCGATATTAAATAAAGAAGGTTATTTATCTGAGTCATTTAAAGAAATTGTTGAATATTTCTATGATATGTCAGTGTTAACAGGTACTATTTGGGAACATAACGGAACACACGCAAGTTTAAATCATGGATTTACTTCTGTAATTGCTAATTTTTTGATGAATGATTATTTTGGATTAAAAGAAATCAATGCTATAAAAAAAGAAATTAGAATGTCGATAAAAGCGTTGAAGAAACAAGCTAGAACAACAATTTATATCGATAATTTACCTGTTGAATTTATAAATGACGGAAAAGTAGTCGTAGTAGAAAATAATTCGAAATACAAAATAGTATATGACATCGATTAATTACGATATCCCTAAACTAAAAGAAATTGTTGACATGTTTTCAATGCTGTCAAAAATGAGGGTTGTAATTTTTGATCGAGATTATAAAGTGCTTGTTCAATCAAATATAAAGGATTGTTCTTATTGCAGAGCAATTCATCAAAATCCATCTTTAGCAATAGAATGTAATGAATGTAATGAGTCAGCTTTTTTAAAGTGTAAAAAGAAAAAAGGCCTGATAACATATAAATGCCACGCCGGTTTAATCGAAGCTGTAATAGATTTGCATGTTGATGATGAAATTATAGGCTATGTAATGCTTGGACAATTTAGCGACAAAGATAATTTATCGGAAAGAGAGGAAGAACTTTTACATTACTTGGCAGATGTTAATATAAGTGAAGAATCTAAAAGAAAAATAATTGATGAAATACCGTATAAAGGTAAGCTTGAACTTTTATTAGCTTCTAATTTTTTAGTATCTTTAAGCTCTTATATAATTGAAGAATCTTTGATCACAAAATCAAAAGATAATTTTTTAAAACAGTTGGATGAGATAATTTGTAATAATATCACTCAAACAAAGATTTCATCGACATTTATTGCTCATCAACTAAATTTATCGCGTAGCGCTTTATATAATTTATGTAAGAAATTTTTAAAGACATCTTTAGGGGATAGAGTCTTATATAATCGAGTTAAACTAGCAGAATCATATTTAAAAAGAACAGAATTATCGATTACTGAAATATCTGAGAAATGTGGATTCTCAGATTACAAATATTTTATTAAACAATTTAAGAAGAAAAATGGGGTACCACCTGGTAAGTATAGAAAAAATTTATCATAAAATAGTTTGGACGATTTTACTACATTTTGTACATTATTAGGTATTTTATAAAATGGAAAAATTACATAATAAATAAAAAAGGAGTTCATATGAGAAAAACAACTTTTGCTTTATTTTTCGGTAATAGAGGTTTTATGCCTGCCGAATTGATTTTAGATGCTCGTAAAGAAATGGTTAAAGCAGTCACCGACGCTGGATACGACTATATTATAATGGATGAAAAAGCAACTAGATACGGTGCTGTAGAAACAAGAGATGAAGGAAAACTCTATCATGATTGGCTAGAATCTCATAAGGGTGAATTCGATGGTGTTATTCTTTGCATGCCAATTTTCGTAGATGAAAATGGTGCAATTGCCGCTTTAAGAGATGCTAACGTACCTATTTTAATGCAAGCTTATCCAGATGAAATTGGAAAAATGGATTTTCAACATAGAAGAGATGCTTTTTGTGGAAAATTTTCTGTCACTGATGTTTTTAGTCAATACAAAGTACCTTTTACAGTATTAAAACCACATGTTGTACATCCTTTATCATCTGCTTTTAGACAAAATTTGGATGATTTTGCAAAAATTTGTAAAGTAGTAAACGGAATGAAAAGATTTACTATTGGCTGTATAGGGGCAAGAACAACTGCTTTTAAAACAGTTAGATTTGATGAAATAACATTAGAAAAATACGGAATTACTGTTGAATCTTTTGATATGTCTGAAGTTTTCAAGAAAGTAGACGAATTGAAAAACGACGATGAAAGAGTTATTAAAAAAGAAGAAAGACTGAAAAATTATACAGATTTTAGCATTTGCCCTGGAAATAGAATCACAACATTAGCTAAATTCTCAGTTATTATTGATGAATATATTGACGAATATCACTTAGATTGCTTAACTTTAAGATGTCGGAACGAAATGGAAACATATTATCGCGTTTGTCCATGTGTTCTTTTATCTGAATTAAATGATAGAGGTATTGTAGCTAGTTGCGAAATCGATCTTTGTAGCGCAATAACAATGAGAGCAATGAATTTAGCAACCGATATGCCAACAGCTTGCTTGGATTGGAATAACAACTATGGTGAAGATGAAAACGAAGTAATATTATTCCATTGTGGACCAGTTGCTCAATCTTTGATGACTAAAAAAGGTTTAGTTACCGATCATAAGATGTTTGCAAAATGTGATCCAGGCTCTGGATGGGGGAGTAACGAAGGAAGAATTAGAGATTTCGATATGACTTTCTCAAATTGCAAAACGGAAGATGGCAAGATTTATATTTATGCTTCGGAAGGTAAGATGACAGATAAAGATATTGAGAAAGAATACTTTGGCTGTGGCGGTGTTGCTCATATTGATGATTTACAAAATAAATTAATTAAATTAGCAAGAAACGGATTTAAACATCATACAACAATTGGTGTCGGACACTTGAAAGATAAATTAACTGAAGCATTTACTACTTATTTAAATTACTCAGTTATAGATATTGATAAATAAATTATGCTAGTCGGTGGAATCGATATTGGAACAACCGGAACAAAACTTACTATTTTCGATGACGGCAAAATAATTGATAGTTTTTATAGAAAATATGATTACGATCGATTTTCAAGCGAAGACGAAATAGATGCAAGTTTGATTCGAAACGCTGTTTTGTGTATTTTAGAATCTGTATTTGCAAAGTATCCTTTAATCGAGAAATTAGGAGTTACATCTTTTGGCGAAACATTTGTTTGCCTAGATAAAGATGATAACATTTTATATCCTTCTTTTTTGTATACTTCCAAGGTAGGAGATGAAGAAAAAAAGGAATTAGAAAATAATTTAGGTCAAAAACTTATTGGAGAAATAACGGGGTTAAAAATTGATTCAATGTTTTCTCTTCCTAAAATCATGTATATTAAGAATAAGTTACCATTAGTTTTTCAAAAGATAGATAAAATTTTATTAATTGAAGACTTTATAACTTACACATTAACAGGCTCTAGGTATATTGATTATTCACTTGCTACGAGAACTTTGTGTTTTAATGTTTATAAGAAAACATGGAGTAAAACTATATTAAATGCAGTTGGAATAAGCCCTTCTTTTTTCTCAAAACCTTGCAGAAGTGGCACATTTTGTGGAAATTTAAGAAATAATATCAAGAATAAATTTAACATAAATCATGATGTGAAAGTATATGCAATCGCACATGATCAAATAGCGAATGCAATTGGCAGTGGTGTAGTAAAAGAAGGATTTGCTGTTGACGGGAATGGCACATGTGAATGCATAAGTATTTGTTATGATATGAGCAAAATTGAAGACAATTCTTTTCTTTATGAGCAAGCGTACTGTGTTGTCCCTTATGTTAACAATTTGCATATATCTTATATTTTAAATTATACCGCCGGAGCTTTAATTGATTGGGTAATAAATACTTATTTTCAAGATATTAATCTTAAAGATGGAAGTATTTTTGAATATCTAAATTCAAATATGCCTTCTAATATTAATGACTTACTAGTTTTACCTTATTTCAGTGGTAACGCAACACCTTACGCAGATAAAGATGTCAAAGGTGCAATTATTAATTTATCTTTAAATACAACAAGGTATGATATTTACAAGGCTACGCTTGAAAGCTTATGCTTTGAGATGAAATTGAATATAGATAATTTCAAGGAGCACGGAGTTAAAATAGATAAATTAATTGCTTCTGGAGGCGGCAGCAGTAATGATGCTTATTTACAGATGAAGGCTGATATTTTAAATATACCTATTTATAAATTAGCTTTTAAAGATGCAGGGACAATTGGTGCATATATATTGATGAATGATTCAAAATTAAATGAGTTGTTAAATGAAGAGAATTCTGAAAAAATACTTGAGATTAGCAAGGTTTTTACACCAAATCACGATTTATTTGATGAATATAATAAGAAATATTTACATTATAAAAACATGTATAAACAGATAAAAGGAATTTAGTATGGATGAATTAAATTATGTCGGAAACGAATCTCAACTCTATAGTGTTGAGGAAGTTACATTACATAACGGGAAGCGTGAAGGTACACGCTTGTTGATTGTGAAGAATAAAGTTGGTCTTGAGATGAGAATTAATTTAGACAGATGTTTTGATATTTGTGGTTTATCTTTAAAAAGTACTAACTTATGTTATATATCACCAAACAACATTGTAAATTCAAAATATTATGATAATAAAGGATTAGGTTTTTTAAAATCTTTTACAGCAGGTTTCTTAACAACATGCGGCTTAACACAAGTTGGTTCTCCTAATAATGATTTAGGTGAGGATTTGCCTCTTCATGGAACAATTTCTAATACACCTGTCGATCATTATTTATACGAAATTACAAATGAAGCAATAATTTTGAAAGGAATTATTTTAGACGAAGGAATTTTCTCCCATAAATTAAAATTAATAAGGGTAATTACAATTTCTTTAAACGAAAATATATTTACAATTAAAGACTTAGTTGAAAATAGAGGAGATGAAAAAACGCCGTTAGAAATTTTATATCACATGAATCTCGGCTATCCATTATTAGACGAAAATTTAATTTTAGAGATTCCTTCATCAGAAGTAAATTTTAGAGATAAAGAAGCAGAAAAATATAGAAATTATTTGGAAGTTGAAAATCCACAAAAAGGATTTGTGGAGCGTTGTTATTATCATTATTTTTCAACAGATTTAATTTCAGTAAAAGCCTATAATCCAAAAATTAAAAAAGGGGTTAAAATTTCTTATGACAAAACTCAATTGCCATTTTTTACAGAACGGAAATTAAACGGTGTTAGAGACTATGTTTTAGGCTTAGAGCCTGGAAACTGTTTACCTGATGGTAGAAATGTTATGAGAGAAAAAGGTCTTTTATCATATATAGATAGTAAAGAAATTAAGGAATTTGAATTAAAAATAGAGCTATTGGAGGAATAAAATGCTAGCAAGTTTAAAAGAAGTATTAAATTATGCAGAAAAAAACAACTGTGCAATTGGATCATTTAACACACCAACTTTAGAAAGTTTAAATGCTGTGATCAATGCTGCAGAAAAATTAAATGTTCCAGTAATTATTATGCATGCACAATGCCATGAGAATGAAGCTCCACTTCATAATATAGGTCCGGTGATGGTGTTGCTTGCTAAATTAGCAAAAGTACCTGTTTGTGTTCACTTAGATCATGGCGAAACCTTTGAATATTTAAAAGAAGCTATCGATTTAGGTTTTACAAGCGTGATGATTGATGGTTCTGCTCTTCCTTATGAAGATAATGTTAGCTTAACTAAAAAAGTTGTTGCCTTTGCTCATGAAAGAAATGTAGATGTTGAAGCAGAAATAGGTATTTTAGGTGGAAGAGAAGCTGGGGATAGGAAGTTAACTAAAGAAGAAATGTATACTGACCCTGAACTTGCTAAGAAATTTGTTGAAGAAACGCATATAGATGCTTTAGCTTGTTCTTTTGGAACAGCTCATGGATTTTATACTGTTGCCCCAAAGTTGGATTTTCCTCGAATTGCTAAAATTAAAGAGTTATGCAATATACCTTTAGTTATGCATGGAGGTAGTGGTGTCAACCAAGAAGATTATAAAGAAGCTATTGCTTTAGGAGTAAGAAAAATAAATTATTATTCTTATATGGCTAGAGAGGGATTGAAAGGTGCTAAAGAAGCTTTAGATAAAGAAGTTAAATTTTTCCACGAATTATCCTCTATCGCTACAAATTACATGGAAAAGGATGTATTACGAGCAATGAATGTTTTCTACAATAAATAAATCTTTTAGAGACAATTAAGAAATATATTTTATTAATAATTCTTAAAAGTCTCTTTTTTTGTTAAACTTTTTAGAGTAGGTAATTTTATGATTAAATATAAAGCTTATGTTGAACAAATTATTAAAAATCCATTTCTTTGCTATTATTACAACGAAGACGAAGATAAGTTTATAGGAATTCCTGAACAAATGTTCTCTGACAAAGCTGAAATCCTTAAGGATTATAGCAATGAATTGAAAAATTTTTCTCAGGTTTTAAAGCGGAAAGAAGAAGGTAAAGAAATATGTAAAATTATCGAGTTAAAGCGTTCCTCATTTAATAAGCTTCAAAAAGTCTTTCTAGATAAACATATAGAACTTATTCAAAAAGTTGATGAAAATCATACAATTAATGATATTTTGGCAAAAGAATATGAAGATAAAAGTATTATTGGATTAGAATATTATGATTTTTTGCTTAATAATTTAGCTTCGTCTTTTTATATGAATTCGCGTATGCAAGAAGGATTTTTTGAAGAAGAAGCAGATGATGAAACCTACGATAGAATTTATCAATTATTGTGTGAAATAGATGAAAATAATTATAGCGAAATATTAGAGCCTCTCGAAGTTGTTAATGTTAAACTCAATGATTACTCAGGATTTGAGGCAGCTTTTTATCCTGAATATGATGATACAGCGGCTGTTTTTGAAGGCTTATGCATGATATACGGTCCTCACGTTGAACAGATATTTGATTACTCTAGACAAAGAGAAAATTCTTGTGATTTGATAACGCTACAAAATTGCTTAAGATCTATAACAATTAAGTATAACAATACTGATCATACTGATAGTATGATAAATATAATTGATCCAGATAAAAGAATTAATACTTTGAGTATTGAAACAGGTTATTTAAAATGGAATTATTTTTCTCAATCCTTGGGCATCCTTTTTATTCAATTTTTATTAAAATTTTTAAAAGCAATGAAAGAAGTCACCGAAATAAAGCAAAAAAGTACAGATTCTTATTGCTTTCTAGCAATGTATAAATCTACAAAAAAAGGTTATAGAAGATATAGAAAATACACTTATTACAGCAACTGTAATTTAAATGTTTTTATGCCTGTTTT
>JAXDXW010000002.1:0-2728 GCA_034087725.1 Candidatus Onthovivens sp.
GTAATATTTTAGTTAATACAGGTAGTTTAGTTGAAGGAACTAATTCTTATGTTGGTGGATTCGTCGGACATTCTGGTGAAGGTTCGACTTCATATACTAACTGCCGAGTTGAAAATTTAAATGTTAAATCACCTATTTATGTTGGTGGATTCATGGGAATCTTACATTATGGAAATATAGTTGATAATTGTCATGTTGTTAACTCTACTGTTACAAAAACTATTACTGCCGAAGCAGAGCTTAACATAACTAAAAAATACTCAATTGGTGGTATTGCTGGTGTTCATGGAACTTATGAACAATCAGCTACAATTAAAAATTCATCCTTTACTGGAACTTTAGTAAATACATGTGATCCTGCAACAGATTGGTCAACAGTTCATTCTGGCTTAGTAGGCTTATGTTATAATTCCTCGACACCATATGTTGAAAACTTAGATATTTATACAAATAACTATATGAATGGTGCTTTAGTTGTCGATCCTTCAGCCGCAGAAGGTGAATAATTATGAATAAAAAACTATTATTTACCTCATTTGCTTCAATTGCTCTTCTAGGATCAATTGTAGCAGGAGGAACATATGCTTTATTTACAAGTGAAACCTCAACTAATATTGCAGTTACTTCTGGTACAGTAAGTGTTAAAGCTACTTTAGAAAATCCTGTCTGCTATTCAATGGATGTTCAACAAGAAGGACTCATCTTTCAAAATGGGGGAAGTGCTGTTTTAGGAGTAGATGGAACATTAGCATTAAATTTAATTACTCCTGGAGATAAAGTGACAGTTGATTTAAAAATTAAGAATAATAGTAATGTAAATATTCTTTATAGAGTAGGATATGAATGTGTTACTCCAGAAGGGGAAACTCAAGCAAATAGTGAGAAACTATTTTCTGGATTAACAATGTCCTTTAACGGAGTAGAAAAAAGCGACTTATTGCTTTTTAAATCTAACTATATTTCTTTACCAGCAAATGGTACAATTGCAAACATTCCAGTAACTGTTGAATTACCTGTTTCTGCCGGGAATGAGTATCAAGCCTTATCTACTACTATTAAATTCATAGCAGAAGCAGTTCAAGGAAATGCAACTGTTTCTAATATGGAAGAAGTTAGACACTATGTCCCTGCTTCAGCTACACCAGTATCCAATTCTGTTGAATTACTTAATGCTATTAATAATTCATCTCCAGCTTCTTCTGTAGTTTTAACAGATGACTTAGTTGTATCTACTGAAGTAGGATCCTCAACTAAATACATTAATGCTACAACAGACTTAACTATTTATGGTAACGGTCACGAATTAGCAGTTAACGACAATAGAGTTGTTAATTTAACCGGAAGTGAAGATGCAACTTTAACTATAGTAGATGCTAAATTAACTCAAGCAGATGACACTGCAACTTATACTAGAGGTGTATCACTTTATCAAAATTCAAATACAACTATAAATATTTCAAATTGCGAAGTGTCTGCCTCTTATTATGCATTTAATATCGCTTCAGCAAATGAAAATGCGACATTTAATATAGAAAATACTATATTTACAGGTTGGTGTGCATTTCAAACTCGGAGTAAAGTATCTGGTAGTTTTAGAAACTGTGAGTTTTATGGTATAAACGACAAAGGTTATAACTCAGAAGGATGGAATGATTTTGCTACTATTGTCTTTAATGAAGATTCATCTCTTTATGGAACTGAAGTTACCTTTGATAATTGCAATTTCTATACTGCTTCAATTGCTAATAGTGAAGGCAATGCTAATAATCAACATTTATTAAGCTTAAGAACTAGCGGAATAACCTTAAGACTAAATGATTGTTCATTTTATGAATGTTTACGTGCACCTTCTATAGAAGAAATTGTCTATACAGATGATACGAATTTAGATGTAGAGCTTTATCCTGATATAACAGATATTCATATTTATATTGATGGAAATCTTGAACTAGATCGTTAAAATAATATCTAAACCAAAGAAACCTCATAAGTCACAGGCTTAAGAGGTTTTTTATTACCAATTTTTAAAAATATCAATATTTTATTAAGTTAAATAATCATAATAGATAGAAGCGCATTAAAAAAGATAAATTTAAATGAATAGATAAAAGAGAATTATCTAATACTTGAATTAATTTTAGATTACTTGTTAAAATACAAAGTTGGAAAAAGTTGAATTTTAGCTAGTTTAGAGGTTGGAAAAAATTAAATTTCTTTATATACCATATCAACAAGGAGCAAAATTGATATGCTAAAAAGAAAAGTAGAAGAATTTCTAAATAATTGAAAAATAGTAAGGATGCACTCTTAATCGCTGGAGCTAGACAAGCTGGTGAGTCTTTCTTAATTCGAGAATTTGGCAAGTCATATTTTAAGCGTTTTATAGAAATTAATCTATATGAGCACAAAGAGTGGATTGAAGTTCTTGAAAAAGCGAAAAATGCGGAAGATCTAATTTTTAGAATTTCGGCATTTTCAAAAAAGGATTTAGTAGTTGGAGAGACACTGATATTTTTCGACGAAATACAATATGCTAAAAATTGTGATTTAATTACACTTTCAAAATTCTTGGTACAAGATGGAAAATATCGCTATATTTTTTCAGGATCTATGCTTGGAGTAGAATTAAATAATGTTGTTTCTTGGCCTGTTGGATATATGAAGGAGATACGTATGTATCCTCTCGATTTTGAGGAATTCTTATGGTCTGTTGGATTAAGACAACAAG
>JAXDXW010000003.1:0-4543 GCA_034087725.1 Candidatus Onthovivens sp.
TCAACCCGCTGTTAGTCAACACGTCAAACAATTAGAAGAGGAATTTGACGCTAAATTATTTATCCGCTCAAACAATAATCTTCTCCTAACAAAAGAAGGGGAAATCGTGCTCAAATACGCTTTGCGTATTCAATCTCTTTATAACGATATGAATCGCAAACTAAAAGATTACAAGAAATGCGCTAATAATTTGACGGTTGGTATTACCCATACTTCCGAGAGCAATATCGCTCCAGAAATCATGGCAAAATATTCAGAAAGAAATAGTGGATCACATATAAGAATTATTTATGACTCTATAAAAAATCTTTATGAGAAATTAATCCTTTATCAGATTGATTTAGCAATAATTGAAGGAAAGATTACTAATAAAAAATTCTCCTCTATTTTGCTTGGCACCGATTCTTTGGTAGCGGTTGTTTCTTTAGATAATCCCCTTGCTAACAAAAAAGTGGTTACTATTAACGATTTGAAAAAAGAAAATCTTATTTTAAGAAATCTTGAAAGTGGTACCTCAACTCTTTTCGTTAATGAATTGGCAAAAATGGATGAAGATATTAACAATTTCCATTTATCTCTTGAAATGGATAATGTAGCTTCTATTAAAATGCTTGTGAGAAAAAATCTTGGAATTTCTATTTTGCCAAAGAGTGCTTGTTCTAGAGAAATAAAAGAAAACAAATTAGTAGGGCTCCCCATTGAAAATTTAGATTTGATAAGAGAAACAAACCTTGTGTTTATAGATAATAATATCGATAGAAATATTTTAGAAGACATAGTCTCTATTTATAGAGAGTCAATATAATTCGCATAAACTATATTTATTATGAATAAGTATAAATGTAATAGAAAAACTGGAAAAACTTTGATACCCGTTAATGCAATTTTGTGAAAGGACTTATCGAAAAAGTCCCAAAATTATCAAATTTTTAGCATTTTCGGTGTTAGAGATATGGAAAATAAGCATTTTTTGTGTTAGAGAAGGCCATTTAAGAAGCACAGGTTTGATAATCGTTATCAAGCCTTTTTTCATACTTAAATAAGGGTTAAATCCCGATTTTGGTATGTTAGAAGAATCAATTTGATACAATAATTGTTAAATATAAAAGATAAGACCAATTTATTGTGCATTTGAAGTATCTATAAAAAAACGATAGCTTGCTATAAAAAACGGAAGGTACCAATAAAAAAAACGATAGCCCTATAAAAAACAATATGGGCAATATAGTGTTTTAAAAGTTTAATATTGGTGAATAATACATTTTTGACATCGTTTACACATAAAAATGGCGCAATAAGTGGCGTAATAAACTGTGAATATTCATCGGAAATGTCAGTGATTTTCAAGTTCGTTATTCACCAAAATGTCAGTAATTATTTTACATATAATTAGTCCATCTGTCTTGTCTTTTTAAGAAAAATTTGAACATATCATAACGCCAAGGTGTATCTGCAACTTTTCTAGTCTTTTCAACATCTTTCTCAGATGCGGTTTTTTCCTTAGCATATGAAAAAGCTCCAGGATGGGAGAAGGCAGTTTCACTGATTGGAATTTCTTCAACAGGCATAGCTCTATACAAATAATTTCCAACACTTATTATTTTTCTCTTATCGAAAGTTTCAATAAATAACGCCGAAGTGTTTATTGGAATATTTTTTATAATTTTTAGCTGATCATGATCATTGCATACTGGTAAATAGTTCCTAGACTTATAACTTATACAACCTGCCTTATCAATTTTTCTTGTGTTTACTACGGCAAGAACATTTTCAATACAAATGTAGTCAGGAACTTTTTTGAAAATAGATTTCTTAATATTTAGAGAATATTTGTCATTTAAATGTGGAATTAAAGTTGATACTAAATACTCGTTAGCCTCATCGATTGAGTTTATGTTTTTAAGTTTCAACTCAGGCATAATGCGACGTTGAACAGTGCCGTTTGCTCGCTCAACTCTTGCTTTTTGTGTAGCGATACTAGTGGTGCATAATTCAATGCCAAGTTGTTCACAAGCATACCTAAATTGAATGTGAGTATTTGACGATCTTTCACCAGTTGAAGTCTTTTTTAATTCAAAAACTGTCCTATTGTCGGTTAAAATTTCAACTGGAATGCCATAATTGTTTAGCATTTGATACATAACATGGTAGTAACCATTAAGTGTTTCTTGCTTGTCAATCCGAGCTCCAACTATGCATTTCGATGCGTCATCTACAGCTAGATGAAGCATAAAAATCTCCCCATTGGGAAATTTGCATTGAGAAGCATCCATTTCGATTACAGTTCCTTTGTACTTAATTTTTGCCAATCTATTTGCTATATAGTTATCGCATGATGTATCATTAAGTCGAAGGTTTTCATGGATTTTTGAGTTGGTGCTTTTATCCCTGAGTGCCTTTTTATTTTCTTTTTAGTTGCCCTGTGAAGTAAAGGAGAATACAAGCCGTTTTCTGCTAGAATTCGATACAAAGTCGGATAGGTTATAAATATTTTTTCATCATCTCGAAGATGTTCATTAAACGCCATAATATTAAATTCTTTATACTTAGTTTTTTTCAATTCAACTATAGTAGCAATCGCATCATTAGATATCGCACGCTGGCGCTTTTCGACAGTGAATGTAAATAGTTCTGCAAGCCTTCCTTCTTTATAAGCTTTGTAATAACGATAGAGTTGTCTTTCAGAAATTTTTAATGATATTGATTCTCGCTTAATTGATGTGATTTTTTGCTCGATTTCACTCGTTTTTCGAAAGATATTCTCAAATGTAAAATGTCGTTTAACCATAATTTAACCTCCAATAAAATATACTGACATTTTACATGAATAATGGCTACTGACATTTGATGTGAATAATCACATTGGTGACAAAATTGGTGACAAAATTGGTGACAAAGATTATATTTTTTGATATAATAACAATGTAGAAAGAGGTGCCGTTATGTTAAAAAGAGAAAATGAAAATATAGAATTTAAAAAGAGTTCCGGAGAAGCAAATGATGCTATGAAATCTGTTTGTGGTATGCTAAACAAGTTTGGAGAAGGAACTATTTTTTTCGGTGTTAAGAATGATGGCACACTTATAAAAAACGAAATCACAGATTCTTCTTTAAGAGATATCTCAAGGGCGGTCTACGAATCAATTGAACCAAAAATAAGCCCCTTTATCGACACTATTGTTATAGACGACATTGAAATTATTAGATTATCATTTCAGGGTAATAACCAACCATATTCATCAAAAGGCGTTTATTATAAAAGAGTGGCTGATGAAAATAGGCCAATGTCCCAACTTGAATTATTAGCAATGTTTCAAAATAAGCACTACGAAGATACTTGGGAAAAACAAATTACAAAATATACAGAGGAAGATATTGACGATGAATCTTTAATAGCCTTTTACGATTCTTCAACTAAAGCTAATAGATTAGAAATGAAAAAGTATAATAAAAGTGATCTATTAACTATGCTCGGACTTTTAAATTTAGGACATGTAAATAATGCTGGATATTTCCTTTTTGGTAAAAAAGTAGATGCAGAATTAAAAATGGCTGTATATGCAACAAAAGCTAAAATAAATATTATTGATATGATAGACATCAGAGGCAATATTTATAATTTAGTAAATGAAGCTATAGCATATATCAAGAAGCATATTAACTGGAAAATAGAAGTGGGTTCGAGAAAAAGAGAAGAAATTCCAGAAATTCCAGAAAAAGCAATTAGAGAAATAGTTGTAAATAGCTTTGCTCATGCTAAATATAACGACAATTCAATTCATGAGATTAATATATTCCCTGATGAAATTGAAATATACAATCAAGGAACGTTCCCTGAACAATATAATCCTAATGATTTTATAGACAATAGAATTCAATCCATAAGAAGAAATCCGTTGATTCTAGATGTTTTATTCAGAAGTAAGGACGTAGAAAAATCTGGAACAGGTTTTGCTAGGATGAGTGAACTTTGCAAGCTTAATAATGTTAAATGGAAATATGAAAAATTAAATAATGGTTTTAAATTTATATTTATCAGAAACAACGTCACCAATACTGTCACTAATATTGTCACCAATACAGAATTAACCGATATTCAAATTCGAATTTTGGAAATAATTACAGTTAACTGCAATATAAAAGTAGATGAAATAGCTTCAGTACTTGATATATCCGCAAGAACAATTCAAAGAGGAATAAAACTTTTGACAGAAAAGGGATACGTTAAAAGAATCGGTACAAAATCTGGTCACTGGGAGGTTCTTAAATAATACAAAATTTTGGATTATCAATGCTGTGGTTTTGGATTGCATATATCATTGTCACATTAATTGGAATATTTCATACAATATTCAATATTTACGCTCTCCATATGAAGCCAATGGATAAAGAGTCAATGGGGGAAGGATATGAGAAAACCAAACCATGGCATCCATTGTACAATATTGTTATTTTCACAGTGTTTGGATTTCTCTACATGAATGGACTATCTAATCCAACAATAGCTGAAGCATTCATTACTGGAGCAATATGGGTTTCAATC
>JAXDXW010000004.1:0-117203 GCA_034087725.1 Candidatus Onthovivens sp.
CGCATTGTTAAAATACCTTCAGCTGCAACCATGCCTTCAATATCTTCTGGTGAGGTTTCTGCTCTAATTAAAACAACTTTTTCTCCTTCAGCGTGTCTCTTTTGTGCGTCTTTTGCATCAAATGATAAGTGTCCAACAGCAGCACCTGGAGAAGCAGGGTTTCCTGCACCGATAACTTTTGCTTCTTTTAATGCTTTTGTATCAAATGTTGGGTGTAATAATGTATCGAGTAATTTAGGCTCAACTCTTAAAACAGCTTCATCTTCGGTAATTAAACCTTCATCAACTAAATCCCAAGCAATTTGTAATGCGGCAGCAGCAGTTCTTTTTCCATTTCTTGTTTGTAAGAAATATAATTTACCGTTTTCAACAGTATATTCCATGTCTTGCATATCTTTGTAATGTTGTTCCATCATTTTGATAGTTTTTACAAATTGTGCATAAACATCTGGCATTCTATTCTTTAATTCAGAAATATGTAATGGAGTTCTAATGCCTGCAACAACGTCTTCCCCTTGAGCATTTGGTAAATATTCGGCGTAAATTTCGTTTTTACCAGTAGATGGGTCACGTGAGAATGCAACACCAGTACCGCTTTGTTCATTTAAATTACCAAAGACCATTGATTGAACATTAACTGCAGTTCCCCATTCATATGGAATACCATTCATTTTACGATAAACATTAGCTCTTTCGTTGTCCCAGCTTCTAAAAACAGCTGTTACAGCTTCGTGTAATTGAACATATGGATCAGTTGGGAATTCTTCACCGAATGTTTCTTTATAATATGCTTTGTATTTTGCGACTAATTCTTTTAATTGAGAAGCGGTAACTTCAGTATCTAATTTATAACCGTTTGCTGTCTTGATATCGTCTAACATTTTATCCATATCTGTTCTTGGATGACCTTTAGCGATATTTGTAAACATAAGAATAAATCTACGGTAACTATCATAGGCAAATCTTTCGTTTTCGCCATTTGCACCAGCTAATAATTTAACAGTATCATCATTTAAACCTAAGTTTAAGATTGTATCCATCATACCTGGCATGGAAACTCTAGCACCACTTCTAACTGATACTAATAATGGGAATTTTCCGTCTTTTCCACCAAATGATTTTCCTGATTCTTTTTCAATAGCAGCGATACCGTCATCGACTTGTTTAACTAAATCTTCTGGCATTCTTTTGCCACTTTCATAATAGAGAGTGCATGCTTCAGTAGTAACTGTGAAACCTTGTGGAATTGGAACTCCAATGTAGGTCATTTCTGCAAGTCCAGCACCCTTACCTCCAAGAAGTTCTTTTCCTAATCCGTGAGCTTCTTTGAAGAGATAAACATATTTTTTTGACATTTCTGTTCCTCCTAAAAACGTTTTTTCAAACATTCTTTATGATTATATCATAAAAAGAGTTTTCTTTTATATACATAAAGCATAAAAAATTGAGATTTTATACCTATTTTTTTCAAAATTAACGTTATAAAAAATTAAGTTTTGTATATTTTTACTTTTTGGGAAAATAGAGTTAAGACTATAAAATATTAGATTTTTTCACGATTGAATCGATACTTTTAAGAAAAAAAGAGTGTTAAATTAACTAAAAAAAGAAAGGCGAAAAAATTTAAATAATATCAAACTATTAATTGTTATATTATAATTTTTAAATATGGAAAAAGATTTAGTATTAACAATTGACTACGGCACTCAATCTGTTAGAGTTGCGATAATAAACAAAAGTGGAGAATTTCTTGCTTTTGAAAAGGAAAGTTACGGAAAGCCATATTTTTCTCCAAAGCCAGGATATTGCGAGCAATTTCCTGATTTTTACTATGAAAAAATGGTATTGGCGGCTAAAAGACTTACTTCAAAAAACCAAGAATTAT
The DNA here is from genome assembly GCA_034087725.1 of Candidatus Onthovivens sp. Classification (GTDB taxonomy): domain Bacteria; phylum Bacillota_I; class Bacilli_A; order RFN20; family CAG-826; genus Onthovivens. The sequence continues at coordinate 1,886 of JAXDXW010000004.1, forward strand.
TAAAAAGATGTGCTGCTTTAAGTTCTACTTGCTTTAGAGATACCGCTGCTTATTTAGATGAGAATTATAATGTTGTTAGGCCATCTATTATATGGTTAGACCAAAGAAGTGCAGAAGGCAAATTTAAATTACCATTGCTTTATAAAATTATTTATTCAATCGTAGGTATGTATCCAACTGTTGATATGAACAGAAAGAGAACTCCTGCGATGCGGATGCAAGAAAATGAACCTGATTTATACAAAAAGATTAGATATTATGCACCATTAAACTGTTATTTTAATTATAAGATGACGGGTAAATTAACGGATAGCGCCTCTAATATGGTCGGTCATTATCCAATCAGTTTTAAAAAGAAAAAGAAACAATCAAAAATTAGTCTAATGGGGATTGTCTATGGAATAGATCCAAAATTATTACCAGAAATTGCTGGAGATGGAGCAATTATCGGTTGCATCACAAAAGAATGCTCTGAAATAACAGGCTTTCCAGAAGGCTTGCCTTATATAACAACTGGAAACGATAAAAGCTGTGAAGCGATTGGCAGTGGGAGCATTTCTGAAAGAAGTGCACATGTGAGTTATGGAACAGCAAGCACCATTTCGATGATGTCAAAAAAATATTTTTCACCTGAATCTTTTTTGCCTTCATATTCTGCGGCTATGAGCGGTTATTATAGCGGAGAAGTTCAAATTTATCGCGGATATTGGATGTTAAAATGGTTTATTGATGAATTTGCTACTGAAGAACATGTAGAAGCAAAAATTGAAAACATGGCTGTAGAAGAGTTATTAAATGAAAAATTAATGTCTATTGCCCCAGGGAGTGATGGGCTAGTTTTGCAACCTTATTGGGGTCCTGGATTAAAAAGACCAAACGCTAAAGGTAGCATTCTTGGTTTTTATGATACACATACTAAATATCATGTTTACCGCGCAATAATCGAAGGTATAGCTTATGCGCTAAAAGAAGGCTTAGAATCTATAGAAAAAAATTCTCATTATAAAGTTGATTATTTGACTATAAGTGGGGGCGGAAGTCGAAGCGATGCTATTTGTCAAATTACAAGCGATATATTTAATCTTCCTGTCAAGAAAACAAATACATATGAAAGTTCTACATTAGGTGTTGCGATGTGTTTGTTTGTAGATTTAGGAGTTTATAAAGATTTACAAGAAGCTAAAGCAAAAATGGTTAGATTAACTAAAGAATTTGTACCGAATGAAAAAAGTGTCAAGCAATATAAATATCTTTATTCAAAGATTTACAAAAAGATTTTCCCAAAGCTTAACAAAATATATAAAGACTTAACATATTATCAGCACAACTTTGTACAAAAATAAAAAAATAATTGAGTTTTGCAGGGTTTTTTAAAAAAAACGAGGCTTTTTAAGAATCTAAAGCCTCTTTTTCTAGTAAGTTTTTAGCGTTGAATTGAGAATTATATAAATCAGCGTAGAAACCGTTTTTTGCAAGCAATTCTTTATGATTGCCGGTTTCGATAATGTTCCCATTTTTCATAACAATGATTAATTTTGCATTTTTAATTGTTGATAATCTGTGAGCGATAATGAAGCTTGTTTTATCTTTCATAATATGGTCAAGAGCATCTTGTATTTGTTGTTCAGTTCTTGTATCAACATTACTGGTCGCCTCATCTAAAATCATTATTTTAGGCTTGGAAATGATAGCTCTTGCGATTGTTAAAAGTTGTCTTTGACCTTGAGAGATATTAGTGCCATCTTCGTTTAATATAAAATCATATTGACCAGGAAGCGTTTGAATAAAGTGATGAATGTGAGCTTCCTTACAGGCTTGCTCGATTTCTTCTTGAGTAGCTGATGAATCCCCATAGAGAAGATTTTCCTTTATTGTTCCTCTAAAAAGCCATGTATCTTGCAAGACCATACCAACACTACCTCTTAATGTATTCCTGCGATAATTTTTAATATCTATTGAATCAAGAGAAATAGACCCAGAATTTATTTCATAAAATCTCATAATTAGGTTCACTAAAGTTGTTTTTCCTGCTCCTGTTGGTCCGACAATCGCTACAGTATCACCAGCGTGAACTTTTAAATTAAAGTTTTTTATTAATTCTTTTTCAGGAACATAGGAGAAATTTACATTTTCGAATGCAAAGTTACCTAAAATGTTATCTTCTGTTGAAACAGCAGTCACTGGATCTGGCGAAAATTCTTCTTCATCTAATAATTTATAAATACGTTCGCCGCTAGCAACAACGCTTTGAATAATATTAATTATTTGGCCGAGTTGTTGGAATGGTCTTGAGAAAAGATTTAAGAAAAGGAAAAACATTATCATCGATCCTGGATCTTGAAGAATTCCTCCGATTACTGCAATGCCAACATAAGCTAAATTGTTGATGAAATTGGTTGTAGGAAATATAAAACCGGATAAGAATTGAGAATATTTGTCTGAATTAGACATTTTCTCATTTATTTTGTTAAAATCATCAATAGATTCTTTTTGCTTGTTAAATAATTTAATAATTAAAAAACCTGCATAATTTTCTTCTACTTTTCCGTTTAAGTCACCCAATTCACTTCTATAAAGAATAAATTGCTTTTGTGAAAATTTAGAAACACAAAGAACAATTAAAATTGTAAACGGTAAAGAGCAAAGTGCTACTAGTGCTAATTGCCACTTGGTAACAAGCATAGCTATTAATGTACCTAAAAACAATGTAATACTATTACAAGTTTGAACAATGATAGATTGTAAGTTTTTGCTTATGTTGTCTACATCGTTAGTGCCGATTGATAAAGTATCGCCATAAGGTACCTTGTCAAAGTAACTTAAAGGTAATTTTTCAAACTTTCTTTGAATTTGTTGCCTCATATTTTTTGCATACCTTGCACTAATTGAGACAGTTAAAAACTCAGCTAAAAAGGATAAGAGTGCACTAGCGACGTAAAATATAATCATCGTTGAAAAGCGTAGAAAGAAATAATCCCAATGAACTAAAACGTTATATATCGTAGCATCTGTAGAATTGATGGTTATTTCAAATAAAGCACTATTCATGGAGCCTTCTTGAGGTATCGATGAATTTATGATGTCTTGCAATACAATAGGCGAGAAGATGGTTAATAGTGCGCTAAGGATCGATAAAAACATGATGAAAAATACTAAGAATTTTTCTTTGCTTAATTCTTTTATCATTCTCTTTGATGTTGCAGCAAAGTTTCTTGGATTATCTAATGATCTTGGTTGTCTTGGTGGCATATTATTTTATACCTCCTGAGATATATTCTTTTTCTAAAGAGATAGTTTTTTCTATTTCGTCGCTATCTAATTGAGACTTAACAATTTCAACATATTCTGGACAACTTTTAATTAATTCTTGGTGTTTTCCTTGTCCAACAATTTTTCCTTCGTTTAAAACAATTATATTATCAGCATCTAAAATAGATGAAACACGTTGAGCAACTACTATAACAGAAGCATCGCTTGTATATCCTTTTAAGGCGTGACGCAGTTTTGCGTCGGTTTTAAAATCAAGCGCACTGAAAGAATCATCAAAAATATAGATTTCTGGTTTTTTGATTAAAGCTCTAGCTATGCACAATCTTTGCTTTTGACCTCCAGAAAAATTTTTGCCTGATTGAGAAACAAATGTATCTAGTTTGTCAGGTTGCTTATCAATAAAGTTCTTTGCTTGGGCTATTGATAGAGCTTCATAAATTTCGTCATCTGTTGCATCTTTTTTTCCAAACTGAATATTGCTCCTAACTGTGCCTTTAAATAGAAGAGCAGTTTGAGGAACAAAACCAATATTATCTCTTAGTTCTAACGAGTCTAATTCAGAAATATCGACACCGTCAAATAAAATTTGCCCTGAAGTCGGAGAATAAAACTTAGGTATTAAATTAATTAAAGTGGATTTACCACATCCTGTTGAGCCAATAATTGCAGTTGTTTTTCCAGTTTCGGTTTTAAAAGATATATTTTCCAACACATTGACTTTACTATCTGGATAGGCAAAAGAGACGTCTTTAAACTCGATAACTCCACGAATAGAAGTGTCCTTTAAATGTTTATGAACTATTTTATCGGAAGATTCAGAAATGTGACCGCTATACTTTTCGCGCGCTTTTTTACGCTTTAGATGATATTCCTTGTTAATTTTTTCATATTCATGTAAAAACTTTAGCTCTTTATTTTTCTTACACTCCTCATTAGTTAAAGTCGATTCTTTAAATTTTAAAAGCTGTAAATTGAATGACTTAGCAAAGTTTCTTTCATATTCTTCGATAATTGGTTGTTCTAGTGCAAACTCCTCTTTATACAATTGATTAATATATTCCTCGTATTCTTTATAGTGAGGATCGGATTTTGTAGTATCATTTTGAGTTTTATTTGTATCGACATTTAATATTTCGTTTATTCTGTTAACTGAAGCCAAAGCTTGAGGCATCATAACAAAAACCATGGCAAACATAATAAAGGACATCATTATTTGAGAACTATATGAAGCAACAACAGTGATGTCGGTTATTAAAGAGGAAACTTCTATTGCAACATCTGTTAAAACAGTACCAGAAATTGATTGCATTATATAAAAACCGAAAGCATAAATTCCAACATAGCATAAGTTGAAAAGAACATTTATAAAAGGATTAGCTATTGACATAATCCTATTAACAGTAATAGTTGTTTTTGTTAAATCTTTATTTGCGACATCGAACTTATTTTGTTCAGTAACTTCTTGATCGTAAGCCCTAATAACTCTTATGCCAGTTAAATTTTCTCTTAGAACAACAGTTACGTTATCAACTTTTTCTTGAATTTTCTTGAAATAAGGAGTTGCAACATAAAGCAGAATAATTATGCCTATTAAAATAATTGGCAGAATAACACACAATACCAGCAACAAATTAGGTCTTACTTGGGCTGTTTTGATGATTGCAATAATCATCATTGTAGGAGACATAATTAAAATTCTTAATGACATTAAAGTAAAATTTTTTATTTGCTCGCAATCATTAGTTGTTCTAGTAATTAGTGTTGCAGTTCCAAACTTATTATAGTCAGTAAACGAAATAGAATTTACTTTTGTAAATAAATTAGTTCTCAATTGCCTTCCTAAGTAAGCAGAAAAAGAAGATGCACAATAAATTTGAATACAAGCTAAACATAAAACACCTGCTGAAATTAAGACCATCCATCCGCCATTAATCCGTATATCATTCATAAAATTAATTGCATCTGCACTTTTTACAATATTTTGAATTTTTCCCATATATTCAGGAAGCATTAATTGTAAATAGCATTGCCCTATTATGGCAGCGGCGAGAATAAGGATTAGATACCGTTTATCGAGTAAATACTTACAAACAGTTTTCATATAACCTCCAAAAACTGAAAAAATAGCTTAGATCTGCGCGGTTTTTTTCTTTTTTTCGTAGAAAAATAAGAATAAGCCTATAACTAAACCGACAATCAACAAAGTTATTCCTAATAAGATATCTAGTAAAAATTTATTGTCCCATTTTCCCCACGACAAATATATTTGATAAATTTCAGGATTTATTAATATTGCAATAATTGAACTAATAACGAAGCCACAAATCATCCAGAAACAGTCTATCTTATTTCTTTTAAACAACCGACTAATAAGTTTAGATATAAAGAATAATCCCAACAAGAAGCCTATTATTAAGCAAAGATAGATTAGAATGTATAAAGGGTGTTCTTTCCAAAATGATAAACTTACAGAACTAACGAGTCTATTAAAATATCCTATTGACATCAAAAAAGAGGTAGCGCTTAAGCCTGGAATAAGTTGAGTGATAGCAACAACAAATCCGATTAAAATACACAAAGGGTATTGATACCAATCAACATCTAGTAATGTTGAAGATTCGTTCGGTATACAAAAAATGGAAACCAGACTTAAAGTTATAGGTAATGCAAGCCCAATTATAAAAAAGATAATTCTTTTTGCATTTACTTTTGAACCTTTAACTTCTTCAAAAACAGCAGGAGATGAGCCGATCATCAGTCCAGCAAACAAACAAGTTATCGAAAAAGGAATTAAGTTTAAAAGTTCTTTAATTGTAAAAAAGCCACCTAAAAAGCCAACGATTGCTCCAATAATGATAGGAATTAGAAATAGAATACAAGATTTAAAAGCTTTGAATAAATTACTAATCGCGTTTATTAATTTGTCATACAACTTAAAGAGAATTGCAATTGTTGAACCACTTATACCAGGAACAATAACAGCTATTCCAATGAACAGCCCTAACACAGCTGATTTAAACCAACTTTTTGGTGTATATTTTTCAAATTTTGCATCTTCTTTGTTACTCATAATTGTTTTACAATTATACACTTAAAAGATATATAATCAAGAATATGGAAAATTTGTATTTAATTGTTGGATTAGGCAACCCTGGAAAGGAGTATGAACATACAAGACATAATGTCGGATTTGATTGTATCGATAAATTCGCAGACTCTTTAGGATTAGACATTTCAATGTCTGGCTTTCAAAGTCTTTATGTAAGAGGAAAATATTTTGAAAATAAAATAATTTTATTAAAGCCTCAAACCTATATGAATAACAGCGGATATGCAGTTCAACAAATAGCCGCTTATTTTAAAATACCTTTAGAAAATATACTTGTTATTCACGATGACATGGATTTTGCACCTGGAGTTATAAAAATTAAGGAGGGGGGATCCAGTGCCGGACACAACGGAATAAAATCAATTATTCAGTGTTTAGGCAGTGATAAATTTAAACGAATTCGTATTGGTATAGGTAAATGTCAAAACGGAATAATTGATTATGTATTAAGTCGACCTTCTAAAGATGATTCTGAACTCATTAACCACGCAATTGACAATTCTGTTTGTGCAATTAAGACATATTTAAAAGAGTCATTTAATAAAGCGATGAGCATTTATAACCAAAAATTATGACTTTGCAAGAAACAATAAATTACGGAATTAATTCTTTTAAAAGCAACCAAAAACTATTTAATTGTGACGACTTTATAGGTTCTTTTTTTCTTGCAATTAATAAATTTAAGAGTGAAAAAGGAAATATTTTTCTCTTAACAAAAAATAATTATCAAGCTTCGAAGCTATATAACGCATTGAGCGTTTATTTAGGAGCAGATAACGTTATTTTGATGCCTTGTGATGAATTAATACGAGTTGAGTATATTTCAACTAGTAAAGAAATGGTTTCAAATGAAATAATGGCGTTGTACGAAATTTCGCAAGCCAATCATAAAGTTATTATATCCTCCGTTCAAGCTACTTTTAGGTTTTACCCTGATGTAAACACATTTAAAACCTCTTTTATCATTTTGAAAAAAGGTGAGAAAGTTAATATAGAAAATTTAAAAAGAAAGCTCATCGACATTGGCTATTATAAAGTTACAAAGATTGATCAGACTTTACAATTTGCAACGAGAGGCGACATTATCGATATATTTTCGTTGAATTTTGACAATCCTGTACGTATTGAGTTTTTTGATGATGAAATAGAATCTATTAGAACTTTTAGAATTGATACTCAAACTTCTGTCGAACAGCTTAGTGAAGTTTTGATATTACCGGCGTCTATCAATTTATTATCTCCTATTGATCTTGAAAGTGCCGAAGAAAAGTTAAGAAAGCAAGCAGAAATAGATAAGGAATACTTTGAGTCTAATGAGCTAAAGAATGAATTTTTAGCAAATATTAATCAACAAATTGACGAAATACACCAAAAGGATTTTGGAAATAAATTTTATAAAAATATGTCATTTTTGCAGGGTTTTCATACAAATTTACTGGGTTTTTTAAACAATTACATATTAATAAACTGTGGAAAAAACGATGTTGAAAACAAAAAGCAAAATATTGTAGAAGAATCAAAACAATTTCTTATAGAAATGTTCTCTATTGGAAAATGTCTATCTACATGCAAGTATTTTTCTCTTGATAATATGAAAATTAATACTCAGCAAGTATTTAATGTTGATTCGCTCTTAAGCGACAGAGAAATTATCAAAAGCGATATAAAAGAACCAATAGTTTCTACTAACAGACAATCTGTTTCCAATAATATTTTTAATTTTTATTTGAATCAAGGTTATAAAATTATTATCTCTTTAAACGATAATATCTACATACTAAAAACTGAAGAGCTTTTAAAAAGTTTAAATGTTCCCTTTTCTTACGATGAAAGTGATAACAACATAGTTCATTTAATTAAAAGCGATTTCCCATTAGGCTTTGAGATCTCATCTAAAAAAGTAGTTATTTTAACCGAAAAAGAAATTTATGGTGTAAAAAGACACAATTCAACATATAAGAATTCTTTTAAGCAAGGAACGATTATAAATTCATATGAAGAATTGTCTCCTGGAGATTATGTGGTTCATGAAAATTATGGAATTGGGGAATATATTGGTATACAAACTATTGAATTGCACGATATTCATCAAGACTATTTAGAAATTCATTATTCAGGTGACGAAAAACTATTTGTTCCTCTTTATCAATTTAATCTTATTAGAAAATATGCTAGCAAAGATGGCAGAAAACCAAAAATTAGCAAGTTAAGTACAAATCAGCGGGAAAAAACTAAAAAGAAAATTAAAGAAAGAGTCAATGTATTAGCAGATCGCCTCCTTACTTTATATCAAGAAAGATCGCAATTGCCTGGTTATGCTTTTGCTAAAGATGACGAATTACAACAGCAATTTGAAAATGAATTTCCATATGAATTAACTAAAGATCAAGCATCAGCAATCACTGAAATCAAAAAAGACATGGAGAAGCCTACCCCTATGGATAGACTTTTATGTGGCGATGTCGGTTTTGGCAAGACTGAAGTTGCTTTACGCGCAGCCTTTAAAGCTTTAAATAGTGGTAAACAAGTTGCCCTTTTATGCCCAACAACCCTTTTAGCAAAACAACACTATGATTTAGTTAAAAATAGGTTTAAAAACTTTGATTTTGGTATCGCCTTATCTTCTCGATTACAAACAAATGGAGAAAATAAAAATATTTTCGAGAAAGTTGCGAAAGGGGAAATAAATTTTTTAATCGGAACTCATAAAATCTTAAATAAGAATTTAGTTTTTAAAGATTTAGGCTTATTAATTATAGATGAGGAACAAAGATTTGGAGTTGAACAAAAAGAAAAAATAAAAGAAAGAATGAGTAACATTGATGTTTTAACATTAAGTGCAACACCAATTCCTAGAACTTTACAATCAACATTAGTAGGTTTGAAAACAACTTCTTCAATTACAACTCCTCCTAAAGAGAGAATGCCAATTCAAACTTATGTTATCCCTTTTGATAACTCTGTTATTAAAGAAGTAATTATGAAGGAAATTTCTCGTCAAGGACAAGTGTTTTTTGTACATAATGAAATAGCTTCAATTTATGAAAGAGCAGCTGAAATTTCCTCTTTAGTCCCAGAATGTAGCGTAGGAATAATTCACGCTAAAATGGATAAGGAAGTTATTGAAAATACTATGTTAGATTTTTATGAAGGAAAAATTGATATTTTATTTGCGACCTCTATTATCGAAAATGGGATTGATGTTAGAAACGCAAACTTAATGATTGTTGATAACGCAGATCATTTTGGTTTAGCCCAACTTTATCAAATAAAAGGTCGAGTTGGTCGAGGAGACAGAATGGCTTATGCATATTTGCTTGTAGATACACAGAAAGCATTAAACGAAGAAGCTTCAAAGAGAATTAAGGCGATTACCGATTTTACAGAATTGGGAAGCGGTCTAAAAATTTCTCAAAGAGACCTTTTAATAAGGGGCGCTGGTGATATTTTGGGACCTGAACAAGCCGGTTTTATAGATTCAATCGGCGTTGATATGTATATAAAAATTTTAAACGAAGTTGTCGAAGAAAAAAGAGGCACTATATCAGCTAAAGGCAAAGAAATTTTCTCCGATTTATCTCTTGACAGTTATATTCCTTCCTCGTTTACTGACGATGAAAGCAAACTTCAAATTTATCAAGAAATCTTAGACACTCAATCATTACAAGAATTGAACGCTGAAAGAGATAAATTAATTGATATGTATGGGAAGCTCCCTAATTCCCTAGAAAATTTATTTATAAAACACAAAATTAAATTGTATTTAATGCATGAAGCTTTTGACGATTTTAAAGAATTTGAACTTAATTATACACTTGTCCTAAGTAAGGAATATTCAAGCATTGAAGGCATAGGCACTACTACATTTACATCTTTAATCCCTTTTTTAAAGAATATAAAAATCACATATATTGATAAAAAAATTAATATTTATATTCATAAAGCTGACGAATCAGTATCGTTATTGTTAAAAATTTTGAATATAATTGATGATATATATAACAAAGAGAAAAAAATTAATGAGATTAGATAAGTATTTAAAGTTGACAAGATTAATTAAAAGAAGAACGGTTGCAAAAGACCTTCTCAAAAGAGATATTTTTACTATAAATGGGCGAATTGCAAAGCCATCTAGTTCGGTAAATGTTGGCGATGAAATTGTCCTTGTTTTAGGAAATCGTAAAGTAACTTTTGTAGTAGAAAAGGTAGTTGATTACTGCAAAAAAGAAGATTCATCACTTCTTTATAAAATTATTAGTGAAGAAATCATAGACGATGCTGGAAATTAATTTAGATAAAAAAGAGAAATATATTCTAGGATGTAGTTTCGGGCCGGATTCAATGGCGCTGTTTCATCTTTTATACAACAATGGTTATAATTTTGTTGTTTGCAACATTGATTATAATTATCGCCCTGAAAGTAAGTGGGAAACTGATTCAATCGAAAAGATATGCAAAGAAAAAAATGTGCCTTTTTATACAAAAAACGTCTTGTTCTCGACTAATTTTCATAATTTTGAAGCTTGGGCTAGAAAAATTAGATATGATTTTTTTAAGGAAATTGGAAAATCTTTGGGCATATATAATATCCTAATTGCACATCAAAAAGATGAACTTTTAGAAACTTATTTATTTCAAAAAGAGCGAAATTCAATTGTTTCTTTTTATGGTTTAGCCGACGAGTATGTGGAAGACAATTTTAAAATTATCAGGCCACTTCTTTCATATTCCAAAAAGGATATATTAGATTTTTTAGATCAAAATGGGTATGAGTATTCAATTGATCCAACGAATTTTGATACAAAATTAACGAGAAATCACTTTAGACACGAAGTACTAAAAGAGATGTCCGAGAAAGAAAAGGAGAGTCTAATAATTGAAATCAACGAAAAAAACAACATAAACGAAAGCGAAAACAACGAAATCAATTCTTTTTTATCAGATTATATTTCTATAGAATTTATTAGAAATCGCGACATTAAATTTTTACAAAAGTTAATCATAAGAATGTTAGAAAGAAACAAAATAAGTAGGACAGTTTCTTTCGACACGGCAAAAGCACTTTACATCGCTGTTCAGCAAAATAAAGAGTGGACATTTGATATAGCAAAAAATATCAGTATTTATTTCGACACAAAAACATTAAGTTATATTGACAAGACTATAGATTATGAACTCCCTATAACTAACGAAATAATTAAGGTTAATTTTAATTTATTAGAAGTTGAAAATCCTGAAAATTTCGTAATAAAGCCTGCAAAACTTGGCTCAAATTATAAAATATCAAATTATTTTGTCAAAATTAATAGGTTGTTTATTGATTGGAAAATGCCACATTTTATTAGAAATTTTTATCCTGCAATTTTTGATGAAACAGGGAACATTGTTTACTTACCGAGATATCGTGAAAAATATATAAAGAAGAACAATAGTATTATGGACTTTGACTTAAATAATTTTTATAATTATTTAAGAAATATGATGTAATTTACTTTAATAAATTATTTTTTTAATTTAATATATTACGTAATCAAAGGAGAACTAAATGGAAAAAAAGAAAAAGTCGATATGGTTTAATGTATTAATTTATGTATCAATTATTGCAGTTTTCGCACTGTTATTTTATGTTATCATAGATCGTTCAACTCAAAAATTTAAGAGTATCTCTGCTGATGACGGTATTAATTTAATTGTAAATAAGGCAGACGAATATGAAATAAAGAATTTTTCTGTCGAGATAAATGGCGGCGAAGCTACTGCTTACATGGAAGTAAAAAATGATGTAGCAAACACAACTGCATATTATACATTCTCAATGTATGCTGGTCCTTTTGCTGATCCAGAAGGATGGAGTATCTATAGTAAAGTAGTTGGCTATACAACTGAACAAGTTAAAACTCCGATTTATGAAACTGATACAAGCGGAAATGTGATTAAATATAATCTTTTACAATTAATTTTTGAAGATACTGGGAAAATGGTAAGTCCAAGTCAATATCATGAATCTGCTTTTTTAGCTTGGCTTCCAACGATTATATCTACTGTCGTAACAATTATTATATTCATATTCTTCTTCCGCTTACTTATGTCTACAGCGGGCGGCAATCAAAAAGCTATGGATTTTAATAAATCTCGCGCAAAGAGATCAGATGATTCCAAGGTTCGCTTTAAAGATGTTGCTGGGTGCGACGAAGAGAAAGCTGAAATGATTGAAATTGTCGATTATTTGAAAGATCCAAAGAAATTTACTAAATATGGTGCAAAGTTGCCAAAAGGTATTTTGTTAGTTGGCCCACCAGGAACTGGTAAAACTTTATTAGCTAAAGCTGTGGCAGGGGAAGCTGGAGTACCATTTTATAGTATCTCTGGATCTGATTTTGTTGAGATGTTTGTTGGTGTTGGAGCCGGTAGAGTTAGAGATTTATTCAAAACAGCAAAGCAAAATGCGCCATGTTTAATATTTATTGATGAAATAGATGCTGTCGGAAGACAAAGAGGCGCAGGTTTGGGAGGTGGCAACGATGAAAGAGAACAAACTCTTAATCAACTTCTTGTCGAACTTGATGGCTTTGAAGAAAATAGCGGCATTATTGTTATTGCAGCTACTAACCGTGACGATGTATTAGATCCTGCCTTATTAAGAGCTGGTCGTTTTGATAGACAAATCACAGTTAATTTGCCTGACAGAGAAGGACGTGAAGCAATATTTAAAGTCCATTCAAAAAATAAAAAACTTGATCCATCAATTGATTTCAAGCAATTAGCAAAGAGAACTGTTGGATTTAGCGGAGCTGACATTGCAAATATTATTAATGAAGCTGCAATTCTTGCTGTTAGAGCAAAACATGACGAAATAACAATGGCGGATATTGATGAAGCTATTGATAGAAGAATTGCTGGACCTGCTAAATCTTCTAAAGGCATGAACGAAAAAGAAAGAAGGCAAGTCGCTTATCACGAAGCTGGACACGCAATTATCGGACTTTCACTTAAAAATTCAGATAAAGTTCGTAAAATCACAATAATTCCTCGTGGAAGAACTGGTGGACACGTATTAATGGGACCAGAAGACGATAGATTCTTATTAACAAAATCTGAACTAGAAGCGCGAATTGTTGGGTATTTAGGAGGAAGATCTTCTGAAGAAATTTTCTTCCAAGATGTTTCGACTGGAGCAAGCAACGATATTGAAGTTGCTACAAGTATCGCTCGTTCAATGGTTGTAGAATATGGAATGTCTTCTCTAGGACCAATCCAATATGAAAAGAATACTGGAAGTGTTTTCTTAGGAAGAGATTATACAAACGCTCAAAAGAATTTCTCTGTTGCAGTTGCAGATGAAATAGATAAAGAAATCAGAAAGATAATCGAAGACGCTCATAATCAAGCACTACAAATTATTAGTGATAGAAGAGACGATGTAACGCTTATTGCTGAGACTTTATTAGAATACGAAACTATTAATGAGGAACAGATTAATTATCTATTAGAAAATAGAAAAATGCCTGAGGGTACAACTCAAAAGGATTCCGCTTTATCATCTATAAATACTCTTAAAGAATCTGAAAATAAAGATGCTGAAGTCGAAAAAACAGAAGAAAACCCTGCAAAAGTCGATTAAAATTTAAAATTTAATGAATAATAATTATTTTAAAATAGGCGAAATTGAGATTAAAAATAGAGTTATCCTAGCCCCAATGGCTGGGATAACTTCTTTTTCTTATAGAAAGTTTATTAGTCATTATTTTAATGGTTTAAAGTATACCGAAATGGTTTCTGATAGTGGGCTTTATTACAATAGCGAAGAAACTAAACGAATAATTTATTCTGATGGTAGTGAATATCCATTAGCTCTACAATTGTTCGGCTCTGATAAAAATAAGATGTTAGAGGCTATTGATAGGCTTGAACAGTTAAATGCTCAATACGATATATTAGATATTAATTTAGCTTGTCCTGTGACTAAAGTTGTTAAGACGGGAGCAGGAAGTGCGCTATTAAACGATCAAGAATATTTATTCGATTTAATGAGTGCGATTGTGCAAAAATCAAAAAAACCTGTTACGGCAAAAGTCAGATTAGGTTATAAAAGTATTAATATATTTGAGACTTTAAAGACATTAGAAAAGGCTGGCGTTAAATTTGTCGCAATTCACGCAAGAACAAAGGAGCAACTTTATAGCGGAGTGCCTCAGTTTGATGTACTAAAAGATGTTAAAAAAATTATAAACATACCTTTTGGAATAAGCGGAAATATATTTACTGTACAAGATGCTTTAAGAGCGTTAGAAATTACTAAGGCTGATGCGGTATTAGTTGCTAGAGGGGCAATAGGAAACCCAAAGCTAATTATGAATATTGAAAAAGCGCTAAATAACGAGCCATATGATGAGAGTGTTAATATATCTCAACAAATCGAACACTTGAATGAATTTGCCAATTTACTTATAGAAGAAAAAGGCGAAAAAAGTGCTATTTCAATTTTAAGAGGCATAGCACCAAAATTTTTCTTCTCACTTCCAAATTCGCGTGAAATAAGAAATAAATTAGCTCAAAACATGAAATCCTATAAAGATTTAATCGATATTTTATCTACAATTCAAATTGATCAATAGATTCTAAATATTCTGAATAATCGATATCACTAGGCAATCGTAAATCTCCTCTTGGAGATATTGAACAAGCGCCGATTTTGATTCCATCTGGTAGGCAATTACGTTTAAATTGATTTGTAAAAAATCTTCTTATAAATATTTTTAGGGTTCTTTTGATTTCATCTTTTGAATAAGAGCCTTCAAAAGTTTTTAAAGCCAAATAATATATTTTCTCAAACGAAAAATTATATCTTAAGAAATGATATATAAAGAAATCATGAAGCTCATAAGGACCAATGTTCTCTTCTGTTTTTTGAACTATTTCTTCGCCGTTTGGAGGTAATAATTCGGGTGAAATAGGTGTGTTTAAGATTGAATAAAGAACTTCTTTTACATTTGAATGCGAATCTGCGTAATCTTTTACTACAGCTTGTATTAGAGTTTTTGGTAAAGAAGCGTTTAAACCGTAGTTAGATAGATGATCTCCGCCAAAAGTTGTGAATCCCAGGCAAAGTTCACTTAAGTCACCTGTGCCAATCATTATACCCTTAACATCGTTACAATAATCAAGAATGATTTGTGTTCTCTCACGAGCTTGAGCGTTCTCAAAAGTTACATTTTGATTTTGCAAACTATGATTTATATCTTTTAAGTGATCTTCTACAGCTCGCTTAATGTTTATTTCTTTAAAGTCTGTTCCTAATAATTTTGTTAGTTTTATGGCGTTTGAATAAGTCAAATTACTAGTTCCAAACGAAGGCAATGTTATAACATGAATATTATTAAGGGGATATTTTGCTAGTTTAAAAGCTTCGTAGCAAGCAATTAATGCTAATGTAGAATCTAACCCGCCTGAGAATCCAACAACAACATTGTTGCATTTTATGCTCTCGAGTCTTTGAATTAAACTCTTTGCCTGCATTTTTATAATTAAATCGCTTCTTTCAACCCTAATTTTCTCGTCTGTTGATACAAAAGGCTTTCTTTTGTATTTTCTAGTTAATTTTTTATATGAAATTTCATAGTCAAAAAACACTTTTCTACATGTACTTTTAGTGTCTGAATACGAAGTATTTTTCGTTCTTTGTTTTTTTATTAAATCTAGATCTATATCTGTTATTGTTGATTCATTTTCAAATAATTTTGATTCTTTTAATAAATGCCCGTTTTCACAAATCAAATTATGTCCTGAAAATATTAAGTCGGTAGTGCTTTCTCCGTCTCCACAGCTACAGTATACATAGGCACAAACAAGCCTTGAACTAGCAGATTTTATCAAATTTCTTCTTGAATCAGCCTTGCCAATTAACTCATTTGAAGCGCTTAAGTTAAAAATAATATTTGCTCCATTCAAGCATAGATTTGTTGAAGGAGTTTCTGGCACCCATAAATCTTCACATATTTCAATTCCGAAGGAAAAATCAGAATTTTTCATGTCCTTGAAAACTAGGTCACTTCCAAAGGGTACAGATTGATTACACAAAGATATTATCGTGTTTTCACCTAATATTTTTGCAGATTCAAAATATCTTTTTTCATAAAATTCAGAATAATTAGGTAGGTATGTTTTAGGAACCACACCAAGAATAGATCCGCTTTTAATTACAATGGCACAATTAAATAATTTTGATTTATGCTTTATTGGTGCACCAACTATAAAAATTTGATTAATATTCTCTGAGTATTTCAAAAGATCATACAATCCTTTAATTACATTTTTTTGTAAGTCCGATGTTAAAAATAAATCATTTGCTGTGTACCCAGTTAGCCCTAATTCTTGAAATAAAACAATGTCAACATCTTCTTTGATTAAGCTGTTTATTGATTTTTTAATTTCCAAAACATTTTTAGATACATTTCCTACACTAATTTTTGTTGTGGATGCCGCAACTTTAAGGAAGCCAAAAGAAGTTGAATTAGTATTTTCAGATTCATTAAAATCATTAAAAATATTTGAGTTCTGCAGGGTTTTTTCTGAAAATAAAGACTTTTCATAAAATTCGTTTGACATTATTACAAGGTCTTCATAGCCGTTCTTCGTTACAAAAATAGGCTCGTTCGTTTTATGACACAACGAAGATATCTCGTTTGTTTTTCTTAAATCTGTGATAGGAATTATTTTGCTCATACCGTAATTATAGCATAATTATGTACATACTACTAATTATTTAAATCTTTTTAAATCAATTGATTTAAAGTATAATTATTCAGGGAGAATTTTATGGAAAAAAAATTAAATGATCAAGAGATAGTAAGAAGAGAAAAACTACAAAAGCTTAGAGAATTGGGCGTTGATCCTTGGGGAGCTAGATTTGATAGAACAGATACCACTCAAAGCTGTAGAGAAAAAAGCGAAGGAAAAGATAACGAAGAATTAGAAACTAACCAAATATATGTAAAGATAGCCGGAAGATTAATGTCTTTAAGAAAAATGGGCAAGGCCTCTTTTTTAAATATTCAAGATAGATACGGCAGAATTCAAGGGTATATTTCTATAGAGACTGTTGGCGAGAAATCTTACGAGATTTTTAAAATATGTGATATCGGAGACATAGTTGGTCTTTATGGAAGATTAATGAGAACAAGAACAGGCGAGCTCACTATTAGAGTCGAAGAATTTACATTTTTAACTAAGTCTTTAAGAGTGTTACCTGAAAAATTTCACGGATTAACAGATGTCGAAGAAAGATATAGACATAGATATGTTGATTTGATAATGAATGATGAGGCGAAAAAGGTTGCGTTTTTAAGACCAAAAATCTTAAGAAGTATGCAAAGATATTTTGATAATCAAGGATTTGTGGAGGTTGAAACTAGTGTTTTGTCACCTATATTAGGAGGAGCAAATGCTAGACCATTCGTCACACATCACAATACTCTTAACAAAGATTTTTATTTAAGAATTGCAACAGAGCTTCCATTAAAAAGACTTATCGTTGGTGGTATGGAAAAAGTGTACGAATTCGGAAGATTGTTTAGAAATGAAGGAATGGATATCAAGCATAATCCAGAGTTTACGACTGTTGAGTTATATCAAGCGTATGGTGATTTACAATCGATGAGAGAATTATGCGAAGGTGTTATTAGAAATACATGTTCTGAAGTTTTGGGCACTACTTCTATTGATTATCAAGGCCTTCCTATTGACTTTGGACCTGAGTTTAGATGGGTATCTATGGTTGAATTAGTTAAAGAAAAGACCGGGTTTGATTTTTCTGGAGATGTTTCTCTTGATGAAGCGAAAGAACTATGTAAAAAATACAATGTTAAAATTGAGAATCACCGGACAAGTGTAGGGTATTATCTAAATGCTTTATTTGAAGAACTTTGTGAAAGCGACCTAATACAACCTACTTTTGTTTATGGACACCCTATTGAAATTTCACCACTTACAAAAAAAGGAAAAGACCCTCGTTTTACTGAAAGATTTGAACTTTATATAAACGGAACTGAATTTGCTAATGCATATTCAGAATTGAATGATCCAATTGATCAAGAAGAAAGATTTATCGCTCAACTCAAAGCTAAAGAATTAGGTGATGATGAAGCGAATGAAATGGATACAGATTTTATTGAAGCTCTTGAATATGGAATGCCACCAACCGGAGGCATTGGAATTGGCTTTGATAGATTAGTAATGCTTCTTACAAATCAAAGATCTATTAGAGAGGTTATTTTATTCCCAACGATGAAAGATGAAAAATAACCCCCCACTTTGTTATTTATCTTGCGACTTGTATAGTGAGGGAACAATTAAATAGGCATTGCAAACTCTATTTCTTTACAAGTGTCGCAATTTAATATATTATTAACACGTTGTTTTAGAAAAAACTTCTCTGCTATTCTTATAGAATAGCCAGATTAGACCAAAGGGAGGTAAAAAGGTATGAGAAAGTACGAAATTATGTACATTTTGAAAGCCAACTTAGAAGAAGCAGCAAGAAAAGAAGTAATTGAAAAATTACACGCTCTCCTTACATCACAAGGTGCTAAAGTTACTAAAGTTGATGAATGGGGTCTTCGCGATTTAGCTTATCCTATTAAAAAAGAAACAAAAGGATACTATGTCGTTATTAAAGTTGAATGCGAACCAAATGCTACAAAAGAGTTTGATCGTAAAACCAAGATCAACAGTAACGTATTACGTTATTTAATTACTGTTGATCAAGACTAATTAAAAGGAGGATCGAGAATGGTTAATAGAGTCGTATTAGTAGGACGCATTACAAGAGATCCAGAATTAAGATCAACAAATAGTGGAAAAAAAGTAACATCTGTTACTATTGCAATTGACAATTTATCAAAGAATCCAGACGGAACAAAGAGTACTAGTTTTATTCCTGTGACTGTTTGGAATAATTCTGCCGAAGTATTGTGTAGATACACAAGAAAAGGTAGTTTGATTGGAGTTGATGGAAGATTAACACAACGTTCTTTTAAAAGAAATGACGGAACAAATGCTTCTGTTGTTGAAGTTATTGCTGATAGCATTACTTTATTAGAACCAAAAGGCACATCAACTCAAGTCGATAATTCAGGTTATGAGCCTGATGATCAAAGCATTATCGCTGATTTGGAAACCCCAGATATTGCAGATAATGATTTACCATTTTAAATAAGAAAGGAATTTTTTATGGCCTATTTAAAGAAAAGAACCCGCAAAAAAGTCTGTTATTTTACAAAAAACAAAGTCAAATATATTGATTACAAGGATGTCGAGCTTTTAAAGAAATTTATTTCTCAAAGCGGTAAAATCGCTCCTCGTAGATTAACTGGTACAAGTGCTAAATATCAAAGAGAATTAGCTAGAGCAATTAAAAACGCTAGATATATGGCATTATTACCATATGTTGCTGACTAATTGAATATTACAGATTAATAATAAACGCAGTCATAAAAGCTGCGTTTTATTTTTGACGAAAAATATAATATTCTTTGATTAGAAAATTCAATGATTGAAAAAATAAGTAACTATTACAAGCCTAATAAAATTCTTAAATATAAGGAAAAATTGAAGAAAATTGAAAAAAATATTCGAGTTCTGCAAGGTTTTTGCTAAAAAAAGAGAGTTTTATAAAATTTAAAAATATTAACCTAATCATTAAATATGTAAATGAATCCTTTTCTATTATATAATAGAAAAGGTTTATTTTTTATGGAAAGAAGAGCGCGTATATTAAAAATTTTAAGCATAGTTGTATTTGGCATTCAACTTACTGGTGTAACTGTTGTCTCGGTTCTTTATCTTTTGAATATTTGGAACATGCAAGCTCTCCTTCTTCCTGAATATTTTATTTATATAATTTTCGGAATCGTTTTATTTGATACAATATTTATTTTGTCAATTATTGCATCACTTTACAGTGTTAGAAGATATAGCGATATAAAAGCTGGCAATATAATTGGCAGTGATATTAAAGAGGTCTACAATTTTGGAAAAATTGGTTTTGTTATAACAGACGAAGATAATAATGTTATTTGGATTAGTGACTTTATTCAATCTAGGCATAGCGACATGATGAATAAAGACATTTTTGTTTATTTTCCTGAACTTAAATCTTTGATAACGAAAGATGTTGGAACGCACACTGTTGTTCATACAAAAGATGTTTATTACCATGTTAAGTATTTGCGTAGTTCAAATTTGTTTGTTTTTATCGATAAAAGCGATTACGAAGGTACTAATTTTTACAATAAAGAGCACCATTTATGTATAGGTATTATTACTATAGATAATTATGCTGATGTTGTTGGCACAAACGATGATAATAATGACTTAATTGCTCGTGTAAAGAATTTAATTTTAGAGTATGCAAAAGAGCACCATGTTTTATTAAGAAGAATTAGAAATGATGCATATTTCTGTCTTTGTGAATTCATATATTTGCGAGAAATGATGGAAAATAAATTTGATATTCTTGATAAAGCTAGAAATTTAGGAGTAGAAGAAAATAATCAAGCTACGTTATCAATAGGTTTCGCTCATGAGTTTCCTGATATTGGTAAATTAAATGCTATGGCAAGTAATGCAGTCGATATAGCTATGTCTCGTGGTGGTGACCAGGCAGTAGTATCTAGTTTCGGCGCAGAATTACAATTTTTTGGTGGCAAAACTGAAGCTGTGGAAAGACGTAACAAGGTTAAAGTCAGAGTTGTTGCTGACTCTTTAATTACTCTTATAAATAGAGCAAGCAATGTTATAATCATGGGACATACTGATACCGATATGGATGCAATCGGAGCTTCTTTAGGTATAAAAGCAATCTGTGATAGTTATGATAAGTCAGCTTTAATAGTTTATGACCCTAAAAACGCAGAAAAGAAAGTTAGAACAGCAATTTCTGGACTTTTTACAAGCGATCAAATTAGCAAAATGACGATCTCATCTAGAGACGCTAAAGATAAAGTGAGAGCACAGACTTTAGTAATTGTCGTTGATGTTTCACGACCTAGCATGGTTTTGGCTGAAGAGGCTCTTCAAGCGTCGGATAAAGTTGTCGTAATTGACCACCATCGTCGTGCAGAAGAATTTATTGAGAATCCTGTCTTAAGTTATATTGAGCCAAGTGCTTCTTCTGCTAGTGAATTGGTAGCTGAAATAATTAAGTTTTCGACAGATAATGCAAAAATTAAATTAGATTCTACAACAGCCACAATTATGTTATCTGGTATTTTCTTAGATACAAGTCATTATAAGTCTAGAACTGTCGGTTTACGAACATTTGAAGCATCAGGAGTTTTAAAGGAGTATGGTGCAGATAATGCACTTGCTGACGATTTATTAAAAGATGACTACGAAGAATACGCTTTAGTAAACAAGATTTTAGGAACGATGAAGACACCTTACTATGGTATTGTATATTGCAAGTCCGGAGAGGAAGAAGCTGTTGAGAGATCTACTCTTGCTAAGGTTGGCAATCAGTGTATGCAACTTAAAGGTATTAGTGCTTGTTTTGTTATTGGAAAAACAAGTAATAATGAAATTCGTATAAGTGCTAGAAGTGATGGCACAATAAATGTACAAGTATTATGTGAGAAAATGGGTGGAGGAGGCCATTTCTCAATGGCTGCCGTAGCTTTCAAAAATAAAAGTGAAAGAGAAGTTGAAAGTATTTTATTAGAAACCCTCGATCAATATTTACGTTCTGCTAGAGTTGGTGAGGCAAAGAAGGAGGAATAGTTATGGAAATTATTTTATTAAAAGATGTTAAGGGAATAGGAAAAAAAGGTGAGACAAAACAAGTTAGTGACGGGTATGCCAACAATTATTTGATCCCTCATAAGTTAGCTGTAATAAAAACTAAAGAAAGTTTGGACACTTTAAATAAACAAAAAGAAGCTGAAAGACTTGAGCAAGAAAGATTGAAAGAAATAGCCTTAAAAAATAAAGCAAAACTTGAAAGTATGACTCTCGAGTTTACTGCTAAAAGTCAAAAAGATGGGTCGATGGCCGGGACTATTTCTACTAAAACTATAGAAGAAACCTTAAAAAAGAAATACCAAATATTAATTGATAAAAGAAAATTTATCGATAAAGTAACTATAAACGCTTTTGGTGTTACAATTCTTAAAATTGAGTTATACAAAGATGTTGTTGCTACTATAAAAATCCACGTTTCTGAGGAAAAATAATGGCCGATTATATAAAAGAACTGCCAAATGATTTATTTACTGAAAAAACAGTTCTTGGTTTGATGATTATAGACAACGATGTTGCAACAGCAATGCTTTCTAATTTGAACATTGATGATTTTTATATTGGAAATATTCAAAATAGAACTATTTTTAGTGCGATAAAACGAGTTAAAGATCGTGGTGGAATTATTGATATAGCAAGTTTAATTAGTGAATTAACGATCATGAAGCAACTAGATTCAGTCACGGAGGAATATGTTTATTCGCTAATTAGTGATGTTTTAAGTACGAAAAATTATGAATATTACATTAATATTTTGAAAGATTTTACAATATTGAGAAATTTAATTTCTTGTGTAAGAGATGTTGAAAAAGAATACGAAACAAGAGATATTAAAAATATTAGTGAGTTTGTTAACAAGGTTGATGCTAGTGTAACAAATATAACTAGAAATCGACGTATTTCAGGATTTAGAAAAACTAGTGAAATAGCAACTCAAGTAACAAACGAAATTGTTAATAGGGTCGCAAATGATTACGAAACTCTTCCTGGATTGACTACTGGTTTTGAAAATTTAGATAGGTTAACCGCAGGTTTTAAAAAAGGTGAACTCATCTATTTAGCTGCAAGACCTGGTGTTGGTAAAACTGCTTTAGCTTTGAATATGTGCTACAATGCTGCACTTAAAACAAATCGTCCTGTTGCTATTTTTGAGCTAGAAATGAGGGGAGAAACACTTTTTAAACGTCTCTTATCTTCCAGAAGTACAGTCGAATTACAAAAATTAGATAGCGGATACTTAACCAACGCAGAAAAATTGAAGATAAAAGAGGCTTCAAGAGAAATATCTCGAGTACCTTTATATGTCGATGATAGTGCATCTTGTACAATCGATGATATTATTACAAAGTCTCGTAAGTTGAAAAGCGAAACAGGCGATCTTGGTATGATTATGGTCGACTATATTGGTATTATTTCTGATTCCAAGTATGTAAATAAAAATGATTCGCGACAAAATATAGTAAGTTCTTATTCGAGAAAATTAAAAGAATTATCAATTGAATTAAATGTTCCTGTTTTAGTTCTTTCTCAATTAACTAGAAAAGTTGATGAAAGAGATGATAAAAAACCTCAAATATCCGATCTTAGAGAGTCTGGACAATTGGAAGCGGATGCCGACCAAGTTTTATTAATTTATAGACCTGCATATTACACTGATCAAGGTATTTCTTTAAAGAATAATAATTCACAAAAAAATAAATCAGGTGAAGCACCAGCGCCAACTACTGAACAAAAAGTGAGAACGTCTGATGGAGGCGATATTGTTAATATCTCTTTAGGCAAAAATAGAAACGGTCCTGCGGGCAACACTAATTTATTGTTCTTCAAGAGTTATGGACGCTTTACCGCGCCAGCCAAGGAAACCGAGGAAATAATCGAGTCTTTTAAGGATTTTTAATAATGATTAATTTTCATATTATTGCTAGCGGATCAAAGGGTAACGCTTCAATTATTTATAATGAAAATACAACAATATTAATTGATTGTGGAATTACTAAAAAAAGATTAATTGAAGGATTGTTAGAAATAAATAAAACAATTTCATCTATAGATTTCGTTTTAATCACACATGAACACTCCGACCATATAAAAGGAATTAAATTTGTTCCTTTTGATAAGGTTTATTCTGGTCCAAATACATTTGATGATTTACCTATCGTGAGGCATTTACATTATTTTGAAACCTATAATTTTAAAGATATTCAAGTCACTGTTTTAAAGACGAATCATGATGCTTATTCTCCTTGCGGATTCTTATTTAAAGTAGATAATGAAGAACTTGTTTATTTAACTGATACAGGGATAATTCCATTAGGTACTTTAGAATTAATTAAAAATAAAGATTATTATTTTTTTGAAGCCAATCATGACTTGTGCTATGAAATTACATCATCAAGGACAGCTAAATTAAAAGAACGCGTTATTTCTATTTATGGCCATTTATCCAACGACTTCTCAGCTGCTTACTTAAACGACTTGATAGGAGAAAAAACGAAAAAAATTGTTCTGGCGCACATATCAGAAGAATGCAATTCGAAAGAAAAAATTTATGATACTTTTAATAAAATTTTGAATCAAAATAAATGGATTGAAAATGTTGAGTTTGTAGTTGCTGAACAGGATTTTAGTGTTGATTTATGATTAGAATTAATCTTTATTGTATAGGAACTTTGAAAGAAGATTATTTTATAAAAATGTGCCTAGAATATTTAAAAAGGCTGCAAAAGTTCGCTAAAATTTCAGTTTTTGAATTTAAAGAATGTGTTTTTAGCGGTAATGAAAACAATAACAATTTAGAAGATTTTTTAGAAAAAGAAGACTCTCAAATACTTTCAAAATTAGGCAAAGATGATTATGTAATTCTTTTAGATTTGCACGGAAAAGAGATCTCAAGCGAACAATTCGCAAAGTCTTTTCAAGATGTAATTTCAACCTTACGAGGGGATGTTGATTTCGTCATTGGTGGAACATATGGTGTTTCAAAAAGTTTGCAAAATAGAGCAAATTTTAGATGGAAATTTAGTGAATTAACATTTACACATCAGATGTGTAGACCTCTTCTTTTAGAACAAATTTATAGAGCATTTAAGATTAATAATAATGAGAAATATCATCATTAGGAGGTAGTTATGAATAGTGAATTATTTAAAGAATTTAATAAGACTGTAAATAAGGATTTTTTTGTTTGCGACTGCTATGAAAAAGGAGAAATAATAATATTTGTAGAGCCATTATTTTATACTCAGCTTGATGCGTTAATTAGTCATTATGAGAATAAAAAAGAAGACATTTATAACGAAATATTAAAAGATATATATAAATATAAAAAGATAGTTTTCGTAAGCGACTATGATTTACCTGCCTATGAAAACTATCCAAGTGATTTTATAATTAGAGAAATTTTTGATTATACCGATAGACTAGGAATTTTGGGAGAAAATTTATCTAGAGGAAGCGACTACGGAGATTAATTATTCGTATTGAGGTCTTAAACTTTTCATCGACATCCACATGCATCTGAATCCCATAAGCATTACGAATAACATAATTGACATTGAAGAAACAAGGAAGCCGAGAGCTAAAGATAAAATTCCTGGAGTGAAGGATGCCCAAAAAGAAATAAGCATACATTGATAGAATTTTATTACACGATTTGGATTTTGCTTTCCTCTTGTTAGAAGGAATAAAATTAATCCAAGAATTAAGGTTAGTCCGCCGTTGACTCCTAAGCTAATTCCTGATTGAACCCAAGTTAAGCTAACTCTGTTATGTTCATAACTTGCATCACAAAATTTCTTAAAATTAGTAAAAATTAAGTCCTGAGAACTTACGCCTTCTCTTTCCTCGTTCATTAAAGATTTAAATGTTCCGTTTTGTATATATGCTAAATCACCAGAAAACTTAATTTTTGGAGTTGTAGAACTATTGCCTTGAACATAGATATGAAAAGAGAAAGAGTTCTTACTAAATAAAATAAAAGAAGCCTTTCTTGTTGAATTGTGAGATCCAGCGTAGTTAACACCAGCTTGTTTACCATTGTAATCATACATATTTGAAGATATTTCGTTTAAAACATCGCCTAAGTTATAGGCACTCTCCTTAACAAAATAAACATCTAAATCTCTGTACCATCTATCTGTAGCTTCTTCGTTGTTAACAAGTGTTTCATGATAACCGACATAATAAAATTTTTCGCTTTTATTAGGTGCGCTTTCAAATGGTGTAAATTCAGCTTCGTGATTATTAAAAGAAATAGACGAAAAATCACCATCAACACTTACAAAAGAAGTCCCGGATATTGATTCTTCAATAATTTCTTTAAGTCCATAAGTATTATTCGAGATAAAAGAAGAGCCGGTTTGCTTTGAAGCTGTAACAGTTTGTGGAATCATTGCAAGTAATATTGCTACAAAGAAAATAATAATTGAAATGTACCATGGTTTATTAGTTGCACAATAAATACAAGCTTCATTTGAATAAAGAGTTTTGAAATAAGGAATAATGCTCGATAATTGAAATTTTTTCTTTTTATTTTTTGTCTTAATTGGCTTAGCTTTCATCTTTTACCTCCCTTCATTAGTAAACTAATGAAGTTTTCTATGCAATGAATTATTGTATATTAGATGACTTTACTTGTAAACTAAATTATTATCAAAATAAAAACGAAAAAAATTCAAAAAACTAAAAAAATAGTTGACTTTTGCAGGGTTTTTATAAAATATTGAGACTTTATTAGGATGTTGTGTTAAAATAATTCTATGGGTTAGTTAAGGCTTCGACACGAGAAGATTTGGCTTAGATTGCAGTCGAGTGATGACGTAATCATCAAAAAACAATATCTGGCAACAGACAACAAACATTTGCATTTGCTGCTTAAGCAACCTGTTCACCAGTAGGTGATGTGCAACACGCCTGTAGGTCCATTTTCCAACGCTACAGTCTACGTGTCATACAAGGAAGATAGAAAGATGATATGAATGTATTCATCTTTCGAAACTTAAACATTCTAGCGGTGTAAATTTGTTAAGATTAATATCCCGTTAAATAATAATCTTAAATAAACTGTAGTAGTCTTTGTGGGGTCTCTTGTGGACCAGGGTTCGACTCCCTGCTAATCCACCATATAGGAAACATAGGTTTGATAGAAAAGTATCAAGCCTTTTTTAATATCTAAATAAAGAGATTGAAAACCCGTATTTGATAGTTGAATGGACTCTATTATCGCAAAATTATGAGTAATTAAGCAAAATTGATGATTATAATTTGGTTTTGTAAAAACTAAACGCATATTAAATAAAAGAAAAGATATATACAAATAAGACTCTGTCTTGCGTTTGCCATAAATTTTACTTTATATTATTTAATTTTAACTCATAAACAATGTTTATCTAATTACAACTTTTAAGAATAATTTAAGTAGAAAATTTATTTATTTAATATAAAATATTAAATGTTTGTAGGAGGGTATATGAAAAGTAAAATATTATCAATATTATTTTTAGCATTATTCTCACCATGTTTATTTTCTTGTAACGGACAGAATAATAACGGAAATTCTGGAGAAAACCCTGGAGAAAGGGAAGATGTTATTTTTAAGTTCTTAAAAGTTGAATCTGAGCCAAATAAAACCGAGTACGAGGTAGGCGAAAAATTTACAAGCGAAGGGCTTAAAGTTAAATTATTTACAACGACAAACGACATAACTGATAGCGGAGTAGACTATGATGACTACTATTTAAGTATCAATGAAAATTTCGAATTTAAAGAAGAAAATATTACAACATCAGCAAAACCACTAAAAATAATTGTAAAGTCTAATGATCAAAGTATTAAATCAACTTCCTTTAATGTAAGTATTAAAGAAAAAGAAATTATTATTGAGCCAGTAGACATTACATTTGGCGATTTTATGAGAAAGTTAAAGGATAGCAGTGGATATAAAATCAGCTCTTCAGATTTTGAAGGAATAGGCACTAAAAACGCTATTTATTACACGCCAAAAAGTGGTAGCACTGCCTCTTCTTATGGATATGCTATTAGACCTAAAGATAATAAAATTATTAAATTCCATGACAAAAACGGAGAATTAATAATTGACTATTCTTTTGGAACCAACTTTACATCTTTTAATTCTAACGATTTTGAAAATGTAGTTATCGATAATTTCCCCGATGAGATCGCTTATAACGCACAAATTTTCACAGAACGCGATCTTGAATATTTTGATAATATACAAAAGCGAGATAACGAGGCTTATACTTTTAAAGCTTCTAAAGATGGATATGATCCAGATAATTTAGAGAACTCACCAACAGCAGTTTCACACTTTATTGCTTTAACTGCGCATAGTCAAAAGCCACGCTCGGATTTTGCCTGCGCAATGCTTTATGCATCTATTAATTACGAAGTTACTCTATTAAACGAAAACTCTTTTCTATGTAATGTTACCTCTGGTGGGACACTAGATAGTTACCCATATTCCACAAAATTTACAATAACTATCGACGACAATTTGAATATACCTTGCTTAGATAGTTTCATGAATGAATAAAGGAGATTATATGAAAAAACCCTGCAGAACCTCACTATTTTTATTAATTTTTCTTTTAACTAGTTGTTCTAGTAATCAAAATGTTGATTCCAACGTTGGTAATACCGAACTCGAAAATACAATCGCTGAAATGAGAAAGGGTTACAAAATTACAGGCACTATTAAAAAAACAACTAGATATTATACTGACTCTACTTATACATATATTAACGAAAAGGAAAAGGAACAAATTACCGACTATATATTTTCTTTTACATATGAAAATACATCTTCATATATCGGAGTAGACCGAAAAATATACTATTTTGATGCCAACAACGAAAAGCATCTAATTCTTGATGACAATCTATTTAATGATGAAGGAAGAGTTGTTATTAGAACTTTAGGCTACGACAATGAGATCTATGAGGATGATGTTTACGAATCTGATAGCGGTAATTTTGTAAGTTATGGCGCGTCTGATTTAATAAATCCTTTCTTAATGATTAACGATGGCGATTTTGAAAAAATTACAGATGACACATATTCTTTAAATAGAAATAAATTGAATTTAATTATGTCTTCGATGTTTTCTCTCGTAGATGTAGTTGCTTTTAGCAATCCATTTAAAGCTAATTTGTTTAATACATCAGATAGTATTTTTGACTCAATTTATGCACTTTCGTCAGAGACATATAAAACATATACAAAGATGGATTACACAATTTGTTTCATCGGCAACACATATGAAGTAAATTGTTCTATAAATGAAATTGGGACCGCTTCAGCTCAAAACCAGCTTAAACCTTATGAAAACGAAGAAGAAAAGCTTGCTTTAAGAACTATATTTGACAAAATGGATGGACAAAATTTACATATAAAGAGGGTCGATCACACATATTACGATAATAATCCTGAAGTTGATCATAATGAAACTATTGAACTTTATTATGATGGAGAGAAAATATTTTATCATGTTTATGATTCGTATTACTCAACTCCTAATCAAGTTACAGCATCAGACTTCTTGCTTTATGATCCATTACAAAATGGAGGTTATCTAAGAGCTTTTGCAAGAAACAGCGAAGGACAACGGATAAGAACTAATCAATATGCATCAATAGAAGGATATCTTTACGAAGATTATTTGCCTCTTATTAGTGAAATTAATGAAGCTATATTTAATTATGATGCTTCAAGAGACATATATTATTTAGATGAATTCATGGCTATTTATTGTCTATATGATGGCTATTTTCTTCCAACTATTGCCATATCAGACGCTGCCTTTATTGATTATTTAAATAAAGTTGAAATTAAGTTAAAAGCAAACGGAGACATCGATTATATTAAAACTGGATACTATAGAGATTATATGATGTATACACAAACGTCCTATTATTTATTGACCTATGAATATGGTCCAGATGTTACTATGCCTTACGGGATTGATGAGGAGTTATAAGATGAAAAATAGAGTATTTTTTGGAACACTTATATGTTCATTATTACTTACTGGTTGCAACAATAACAGTGTCGAAAAGAGTTTAACTCCATTACAAGAAAATATCGAAAATTTAAAAAAAGGGTTCACTT
This sequence comes from Candidatus Onthovivens sp., assembly GCA_034087725.1. Classification (GTDB taxonomy): domain Bacteria; phylum Bacillota_I; class Bacilli_A; order RFN20; family CAG-826; genus Onthovivens. Next base: position 32,182 of record JAXDXW010000004.1, read on the forward strand.
TTGCGGGGAATTTGACTCAAACACGTAATTTTTATACTGATTATACTTTTACTACAATTGATAACACAGGGCATCCAGAAGAGGATCTAAAAAATGAAGCAAGCATGACTTTCTATTTTGGGAAAGATGCTGCAAGAAGGGTGGTTGAAGTATATGATATTTTAGCTGATGAATACTATACTTACATGGATGTTACTTATATCGCAGATGAAGAAGGATATATTTATAAAGAATATTTGACGTATTCAAATACAGTTGGAAGAAATTATGAAATGGACGGATTTAATAAGGTTTCTCTTTCTGGTATCGGTCTAGATAATCCGTTTAATTATATTAGTGATACTGACATTGTTAAAATGGGTGATGGAACCTATGAATTAAACGCAGAGTTAGCTAGTTTTATTTTTTCCAGATTGTGTTCGTTTTTTGTAGTTGGTGCTTCGGGTAATCCTCAAACAAACACGGTAGCAATTTCTAGTGATAATAAAATTACAGGCCTATATTTTGAACCAGCAAAAAGATATGTTGCAGATTATGTATCTGCTACAGATACTTATGTTTATTACACTGTTGATTCAGTTTTTGATTTCACAATTATGAATACAGGCGAAGATAAAATTGAACGTTTGAGTCCTACTCCAAATAAAGGCAACATCAATAAAAGTTTAGAAAATGCAATTTCTAAATTTAACGGAAATAATGTAACTATGTTTACAAGCGAAGACACTTTTACATCAAGTGGTTTGAAGACGTCATCTAGAAACATTTTTATTGATGGAGAAAACGTTTTTGTTAAGGAATTTGATAATTCTGGACATGGTTCAGAATCTACTATTAATAGTTCATATGATTACTTATTAACAAAAAATCCAAATCGAGAGACATATGAAGCTAGAGGATATGATTTAGAATCTGAAAAATGGTATCCATCTAATAACACAAGGTTTGGAAAAGTTGGTCAAGATAAATATTTCTTCAATGACCTAATTCCTTCAGTAAGTGGATTGTCTGCTGATTTATTTACATATGATCAAGATAATGATGAATATGTATTGGAAGGAACTGTTGTAAATGATATTGGAAAGAATTTATTTCAAGCATCAGCAACAGAATTAAGCTTTGTTAAAACAAGAAAAGCTAATCAATTGTCTATATTTTTAAATGGTGACGAAGAAATTGAAAGCGTTACTTTCTTTTATGATTATGTAGACTTTTTAGATCCTTCCATGGTTTCAAAAGGACAGATTTCAATTTATTTCCAAGATTTTGGAAATACAGAATTGCCTTTCGGCATAAGCGATAATTTGGGTGAATAATATGAAAAATAAATTTTTATTGATAAATATTTTAACATTTGGTTGTTTGGCGTTACCACTTACAAGTTGCAATCAACCTGCTACAGTTCTTTCTAAAGCAACTGTAGAACTTTCTTATAATAGTGAAATATGTTCTGTTGAAGTTATTAATGAGAAAGAAAACTATTCAATAGGCGATAAAATTGGATTAAATATTACTTTTAATGAAGGTTTTGAACTTTCTGAAGTTACCTTGAATAATGAAGAAATTGAAAATTTACGTGAAATTGCATTAAAAGCTGGTAATAATTTTATTAAGATATATTCTAACATTCGTAATAATGATATTGGATCTACAAATATTAGAGACTTTACTTTTGAATTAAACAGCGATGACACATATTCAATAATTTCTTACTATCCTTCTGGAGTAGCTCCTAAAAGGCTTGAAATTCCTTCAATTTATAAAAATAAAACAGTTTCTAAAATAATTTATAAATATAAAGAAGACGGTTCTGCACTTTCTTCCTATTCCTTTAGTGAAATAGAAGAAATTTATATTCCTGGCACTATAAAAAATATTTCTAGTGAAGTGTTTTTATATGGTGAATCCATTAAATCCTATGATGTGAGTTATGAAAATTCAAAATACAAAACAATTAATGGCTATTTATATTCAAAAGATGGACGAATTTTATATTCTGCACCAAGAATCGTTGAGGATGGAATCACTTTAGATTCAGGTACTAAAACAATAGCGCCTTATGCTTTTTATAAGGCAAATCATATTTCTTCTTTTACTTTAAACGAAGGCTTAATCGAAATTGGATATAGAGCATTTTATGGATGCAATAAAATTACATCTATAACTATCCCATCTACAGTAACTACGATTGCTGAGAATTGCTTTGAAACTTGTTCTTCTTTACAATCGATAACCTTATCTTCTTCACTAGTTTCTTTAGAAAGTAATGTTTTTAACCGTTGCACAAAATTAAAGTCTATAAATATACCTGGTTCAGTAAAAGAAATTAAGCCTTACGCGTTTTATTCGTGTACCGAGCTTAGAAATGTTACTTTAAACGAAGGATTGGAAATAATTGGCGATAATTCATTTTGTTACACAGACATAGATAAGATTGACTTGCCAAGTTCTGTACGCAAAGTCGGTGCTCATGCTTTTGCTGCATGTATTAACCTAAAAGAAGTTATTCTTAACGAAGGTTTAGTAGAAATAGGCGAATATTGTTTTAATTTAAGTAGATTTATTGAAAGAATTAATATTCCATCAACTGTAAATTTGATTGGTGAAGGCGCTTTTACAGCATGTCTGTCTATTTCTGAATTTGATGTGCATGCTTCGAATCAAAATTTTACGAGCATAGAAGGAGTTTTATTCTCTAAAGACGTTAAAACATTAATTGCATATCCAAATTTAAAAGATACAGATGATTATCATATTCCTAGTGGAACCGAAATAATTGGCTTTAGAGCTTTTAATTTCATTTCTGCTAGCCCATATGAAGAGGTATATTATTGTTATTCATTGAAAAACTTATATATACCAACATCAGTTACAAAGATTGAAAACGCAATTTATGGTGGTCGATTAGAGAATGTTTATTATGAAGGGACAACCGAACAATTTCAAAATGTAGAAACTACGATGTTATATGAGAATCAAACTATTGAGTGGAACACAGGTAGTATGGTTTCGATTATTCATTGCACTGATGGCGATTTAGTTTATGATTTATAAGAAATTATCTTTGGTTTTATCATTAATTTTTGCGACGACTTTTTTGTCATCCTGTGGAAATTTTTCTGAAAATGAAAATATAAACAAGACTACTCTTGAATTTGATTTTGACGAGAAAGCTGTGCAAACTTCATATGATGAAAATCAGGTAATTTCTGCCGGTAATCCTTTTGTTTTCACCATTACTATAAATAAAAATTATTCTCTCAATTATGTTAAAGGAAACGGAAAAGATTTATCTAGAAAAGCTGGTGGAAGTTATATTCTTACATTGGTTGAAGGGAAAAATGTTATTGAAATTTCGACTTCTATGTATCAATCATTTTCAGTTGAAAATGTTGATAGAAACCCTCGAGATTGTTATGAAACTATGTGGAAAAATAGAGGATATCCACACTTTCCTTCAATTGGGAATCAGAAACTTTTAGTTATACCAGTTAAAATTAAAGGATATGAGTACTTGGCAACAGAAGAGAATATAAATGCGATAAATACGGCGTTTTTTGCAAACAGTCAAGATATTGACTTCGAATCTGTAGCCTCATATTATTGTAAATCTAGTTATGGAAGGTTAAATATTTCTGGCCAAGTTAGTGATTGGTTTGATTGTAATTTAACTGCGGAAGAAATTTCGTCATATGCTAATGATAAATCTTATGGAACATATGGAATTTTAGATAGCGCAATCGAGTGGATTAAAAGTACTCAAGCAAACATAGATTTAAAAGATTATGATAATAATCGAGATGGCTTTATTGATGGAGTATATTTAGTTTATGGTGCTCCTACTTTTTTAGATGATTCAAAATTAAACAGCAATACTTTTTGGAATTTTACCTTTTATAATATCAACAACAAAGACAAAAACGACACATATTCACCGATAGGAATGACTTATTCTTGGTCAAGCATTGAAAATATTTTCAAAGGTTATAATACTGATTTAGTTGACGCTCATATTTTTATTCATGAATTTGGCCATCAATTAGGTTTGACAGATTATTATGATACTTCTGGTCAAGATGGTACACCTTATACTTCCCCAATGGGAGGCCTAGATATGATGGATAATAACATAGGTGATCATTCTTCTTTTTCAAAATTTGCTCTTGGCTGGGTTGAGCCAAAAAAGATAGTAGGTACTGTTGGAAGTGTAGATGTTACCATTCACAATACGGACGCGAATGGAGATTTTTTGATTTTAGGAGGCGGCTCCTTTAACAACTCGCCTTTTAACGAGTACTTTATTATTGAATATCTATCAGTAGAAAAAAATAATAATAATTTAAATTATTATGATGCACAAAATGGATATAAAGTTGCAATGTACTCCGATGGTAGAATAGTTAAATTTTATGAAAAAAGCGGTATTAGAATAACTCATATAGACGCCCGTGCTATCGATAGCGATGGAAATTATTCATACGATTTAAACAACTATACTAGTACTAAGTTTACAAATACACCATCTACTAAAAAAGGGTATTATTGCGAAGCAAATAATAATTCATTTGTGTTAACCTCTTTAATTTCAAGAGTTCAAACTAGAAATACTCTAGGAACATTTTTTGTTGCCAATTCAAGCGACCTTTTTGTAGAAGGAGATGAGATTAATTTCTATCAAGGCGATTCAAATTCAAGAGCGAAGATGTTGCCTTATGAAAAGAATTGTTTTGATTCTGGAGAAAAGTTCGATTTTAAAATTAAAATTTTAAGCGTCGATTCTAATCAATCAACAATTCGTATATATAATTAAATTAAAAAAATAATTGAGATTTGCAGGGTTTTTTAAAAAATAAGGGGTTTATTAAAAATGAAAAAAGAGAAAAGTTGTGGAGCTGTAGTTTATTATTTAGGCTCAGATGGTCCTCTTTTTCTTATTGAAAAAATGGAACTAGGTCATTATTCACTCCCAAAAGGGCATGTTGAAAATAATGAAACCGAGATAGAAACCGCTCATAGAGAAATTAAAGAGGAGACCTCTCTTGAATTAGAAATAAATCCTTCTTTTAGAAAAACAATAACATATTCACCCGGGAAAGATATTATAAAAGATGTTGTGTTTTTTATTTCAGAAACAAAGTCAACAGAAGTAAAACCTCAATTATGTGAAGTATCAAGTATATTATTTTTGCCGTTTGATGAAGCTTTAAAAAGATTGACTTTTCATTTAGACAAAGATGTTTTAATTGCTGCTAATGAATTTATATACAAAAACATTATCACTGATACAAATGATTAATATTTCGTTAATGAATTTTTTCTCTTAATAAAATATAATTTTTATTAGAGGAAATTTATGGAAACAGTAAATATTGGTGTTGATATCGGCGGAATGACTATAAAAGGCGGCATAGTCGATAAAAACGGAAAAATTCGAATAAAAAAGGTTATTAAAACTGATAGTAAGGACGCAAATATATTTTTTAATTCAATCTATAAATTAATTGAAGATCTAAAAGTCGACGCTGAAAAGATGAATTTGCGTGTTAAAGGTGTTGGATTTGGAGTCCCAGGTGTTGTAAATACAGATAGTTTGTCAATAGATTATGCTCCAAATTTAAATTTAGAGCATTTTAGTTTAAAAGGAATTAGTGCATTGAACGTCGAAGTCGCTGTTTCAAACGATGCAAATTGTGCTACTATAGCTGAACAAAAATTTGGAAGTGGTAAAGGCTTTGCAAATGTTGTTTTATTAACTATTGGAACAGGAGTTGGCGGAGGAGTTATTATAAATAATAAACTCTTCCAAGGAGTACATGGCAAAGGGACCGAACTTGGTCATTCAATAATTAAAATCGGCGGAAGAACATGCGGCTGTGGAAGAAAAGGTTGCCTTGAAGCATATTGTAGTGCAAGAGCGCTTGTTAGATATGCTAAAAACGAAATGAAAAGGGATAAAAACAGCATTATGTGGTCACTTGTTGACAATAAAATTAATAATGTTAACGGCATTGTTATTTTTGATGCTGCCAAAAAGAATGATACTGCTGCGCTTAAAGCGTTAGATACATTTATTACCTATTTAGGTGAAAGTGTTCTAAATTATTGTAATATTTTTAGACCAGACGCAATAATTATTGGTGGTGGAATTTCTGCACAGAAAGAATTTTTGATTGATAAATTAAGAAAATATGTTGTTGATCGAAATTATGGTTTTAAAAATACATCTTCTGTTGAGATTTTAGCTGCTAGTCTAGATAATGATGCTGGAATTATAGGAGCTGCTAACTTGATAGATTATGAATAAAAATTACAAAAGTAATCTAAAAAAACGAAATGTTGAAGAATCAAAAAAAGTATTAAATATAAAGGAATTCGCGGTTAAAAGTGAATCCCTTCTTTTAGATTATTTAATAAATGAGTTACATTATTCTAGAAATAATGCAAAAAATTTATTATCTCATCATTTGATTTCTATAGATGGAGCCCCTATATCGCAATTTGATTTTAAGATTTTTCCAGGAGATACATTGATCATCTCTAAAAAACCTATAAAAGCTAAAAAGAGAAAAGATTTACCAATTATTTTTGAAAATGATGAATTTATAGTCATAAATAAGCCTGCTGGACTTTTGTCAATCGCTAGTGACAAAGAAAAGAGTGCCACAGCTTACAGAATGGTCACTGATTATGTTCAACAAAAAGATAAACATAATCGAGTCTTTGTTGTTCATAGATTAGATAAAGAGACAAGTGGAATATTAATGTTTGCAAAAAACGAGAAAATTAGAGATATTCTTCAAGAAAAATGGAATGATATCGTAAAAAGTAGAGGCTATTATGCAGTTGTCGAAGGTATAATGGAAAAATCAGAAGATCATATTGTAAATTATTTAAGAATGAATAAAGAAAACTTGATGTATGTCACTCCGTTTTCTAAAAATTCACAGAAATGTATCACCGATTATAAAGTTTTGAAAACAAACAAAAAATACAGTTTATTGGATGTTCATATATATACCGGAAGAAAGAATCAAATCCGTGTTACTTTAGGTTCTTTAGGGCACTATGTTTTAGGAGACGATAAATATGGGGAACCAGAAAATCCTATTAATCGTTTGTGCTTGCATGCTTATCAGCTGAAATTTGAACATCCTATTTCGAAAAAAATATATTCGTTTGAGGCGGTTTTACCTAAGGAAATGGCAGATTTAGTATGACGAAATTTACTACTTTTTTTAAGCAATTAAAAGAATCGTTAATTTCGATTACTCCAATTGGTTTAATTGTTACTGTTATTTTTATATTACAATATACACCTTTATTTATTTCGCAATTTCTATCATATATTGATTATTTGGTTTTTCTTGCCTGCTTAATTTTCATCGGATTAGGAATGTGTTTATTCTCAATAGGTAGTGAACAATCAATGACTAAAGTTGGAATGCATATTGGAAGTGCAATTACTAGAAGAAAAAGTATAGTCATGATTGTTATTATTGCTTTCTTATTAGGATTAATGATAACAATTGCAGAGCCTGATTTAACTGTTCTTGCTGATTTAGTGGGCAATAACGGCTTAATGAATAGTTGGATATTTAAATTATGTATTGGAATTGGAGTCGGAATATTCTTAGTAATAGGCTTGTGTAGAATTATATTTCAAAAAAGCTTGAGGTTATGGATAATTTTCTTTTATTGCATTATTTTTGGACTTGCTTGCTTGTTTGGTGAAAATGGAAGTGCGATTTTTGAAATATCATTTGATAGTAGTGGGGTTACAACAGGACCTATTACAGTACCATTCCTTTTAACTTTCGGTGCAGGTGTTGCTGCAGTAAGAGGTGGTAAAAATAGTTCTGGTGATTCATTTGGTGTTACGGGATTATGTTCGATAGGACCTATCATCTTTTCTATGATTATGTTCTTGCCTTTTCAAAATAGCGAAATCTTTAAAACCGTTACTAATCCAATTGATTTAAGCCCAAATTTTGTAGATGTTTTATCGCGAATATCCCTTGAAGTATTAATTGCTATATCTCCACTGATACTATTTTTCCTTTTTTTTAATTTCGCATTTATAAAATTAACAAAGACTGAGCTTTTGAGAATTTTAATTGGCTTTGTTTATACATATGCTGGATTAACATTATTTTTAGTTGCAGCAAACATCGGTTTGATACCAATTGGATATTCAATTGGTAATGGTATTATGAATCTAGGAATGGATTATTCTTACATTTTGATTATTTTAGCGACAGTTATTGGATGTGCTATTGTCTTAGTAGAACCTTCTGTTCATGTATTAGTTACTCAAGTTGAAGAAATCAGTGGGCGCGCTATTTCAAAGAAATCTATTTTAATTAGTTTGTGTATTGGTGTCGCTTCCGCTATATGTTTGGCTGTTATTAGAATAACATATGGTAATAATTTCAATATTATGTATTTATATGTGCCTCTATTTTTACTAGCAATAGCTTTAACATTTACTGTCCCTGATATATATGTAGCAATTGCATTTGATGCTGGAGGTGTTGCTAGCGGTACAATGGCTAGTTGTTTTGTCTTACCTTTTATTATTGGAATTGGTGCAAGTGATAACACTGTCAACGGTGTTACAGGCTTTGGGGTTATAGGATTAATTTCAGTAATGCCAATTATTACAATTCAGTTTTTAGGCTTAAGTGCTTCGATCAAATCTAAATTTGTTATGTTCAGAGCTAGAAAAAGTCTTGCTATGGAGGGCGATGATCAAATCGTAAATTTAGGATAATGAAACTGTTTAAAAAGAAGATTAAAGTTGAAGAGAAGCCAAATACTAATTTGCCTGTTGAAAGTTATGATAAGACTTATGAAACCAGTCCTCTTAAACTTTTAGTGATAATAGTGAATAGGCACCAAGGTGAATACTATTTAGATATGATTTTAAAAAAATGTGGGGTTTCTGCAGGGTTTTTGTGTAATGGAAAGGGAACAGGGACTCGTGATATCTATAATTTACTGAACATTTCCGAAAACAAAAAAGATGTTGTTCTTGCTGTAATTCGCGAAGACAAAAAAAGCGAAATATTTAAATATATTAATGATAGATTTAACATTTCGAAAAATGCAAAAGGAATTGCTTTTACAATAAAAGTTAACTCTGTAATGGGCGTATTATTATATAGATTTTTATCCGATACAAAACAAAATATAAGGAAGGGTTGATTATGGGCTATAGTTTAATTATTGCGATAGTAAATAATGGTTATACTGATTTAGTAATGGAAGGAGCAAGAAGTTCGGGAGCTAAAGGCGGTACTGTTCTTCATGCTCGAGGTACTGGCAATCCAGAAATAGAAAAGTTTTATGGCATACCTGTTCAAAACGAAAAAGAAATGGTTTTAGTATTGGTTGACGAGAAAATTAAAGACGAATGTTTAAAAAGTATATACAATACGGCAGGATTAAAAACTAGAGGGCAAGGCATAGCTTTTTCGCTACCTGTTGAAGATGTAATAGGAATATCTGAAAACGATATAGAAGAGTTTAATAAGACAGAAACTAATTCTTAGAAGCTATTATTATATCTTTAATGTAATTTTTCTTAGACTTAAATAGAATAGAAATTGCTTTGATAGCGTCTTTTTCTGATAAACCTTCGTTTGTTAATTTGTTAAATTTATCGAGAATATCCTCTTTACTTAAAATATCCTCTTTTTTATTTAAAAAGAAAATTATGACCATCTCACCAATTAAAGAAGGCAAATAATCTTTATAGGAAGACAGATTAAAACGTAAAAAATCTTCGTGCAATTTTGTTAATTCTCGTGCGATACAAATATCTATGTTACCAAAAACTTTTTGCATACTTTTGAGAGTTTGTTCAATTTTATGAGGAGATTCATAAACTATAAAAGTGCCTCCTTTTTCCAATAATCCCGCTAAAGTCGCTTCTTTTTTCGAAATTTGAGGGTCTAAAAATCCAATAAACTCAAACGAGGATGTAGGAAAACCGCTCGCAATTAAAGCGGTCAAACCAGCGTTTGGCCCAGGAATAGGTTCAATTACAATATTATTTTTTATAGCTTCTTTTACAAGTATATATCCAGGGTCTGATATACATGGGAGGCCTGCATCACTGCAATAACCGACATTTTTACCTTCAAGAATATCAAAGATTATTTTTTTAGCTATTTCTAACTCATTAAATTCATGGCAAGAAATAGTTTTATTTTTTATATTTAACAACTGAAGTAGTTTTTGTGTATTGCGAGTGTCTTCACACGCTATATAGTCAACAGAGTTTAATGCATTTATTGCTCTTTGACTTTCGTCTAGAAGATTTCCGATAGGTGTTGGGATTAAAAACAATTTTCCTTGATTATTTTTCATTTTTTATTCGATCTTTCTTTTTTAATTCTTTAAGTGGCACAAACTCAACATTATCTTCGTTCTCTATTTTTATAATTTGTGTGAATACATTGTAACCACTAACTTTATATTTATCGTTGTTATAAGTAATAGGTGAACCGATTGCTGGAAAATTCTTTTTCAATTCAGTATATTGATCATCTTCGTATTTAAGACAGCACATTAATTTTCCGCATAAGCCAGATAATTTAGGGATATTTATTGATAACATTTGATTTTTTGCGCGATTTAAGGAGATTCCTTCAAAAGTTTTAAAGAAAGTAGTACAGCATATTGGTAAGCCGCATACTCCTACTCCACCGATCATTTGAGCTCTTTCACGACTTGAAATTTGTCTAAGTTCGATACGACAATGAAGTTTTGCAGCTAGCATTTTTAAAAGTTCACGGAAATCAATTCGATCATCACTAGAGTAAGTGAAAAGAATTTTTGTTCGATCAAGTGTGTATTCGCTAGAAATTAAGCGCATATTTAGATTTAATTCATTAGTTAAATCAATAAAATAATTACTAGCAGTAACTGCCATAACTTTATTTTCGTCATGAATTTTTAAGTCAGAAGGCTGAGCCTTTCTTAAAATTGGTTTAATTTCTTTTGAGAAATTTAAGCTAGATAAAGGCCTACTCTCTTTTGTAACAACACCCAATTCTTTTCCTATTATAGTTTCAACGACAACATAATCGCCTATTTTTAAAGTAGGAATTAATGTTTGAAAATAATACTCTTTATTTGTTGTTTCAAATTTAACACATATATAAAATTCTTCCATAGTTATTCTCCAATCAAATCGTTTATAGATTTCCACACAAGCAAATTAATTATAAGATTATAATTCAATTCGTTTCTATCATTAACTAAATTAGTTATAGAAGTAGGTAAATCATTAACGGAATCAATAATAATTTTAATTGTATTTAAATGACTTTTCAAAACAGTTATTCGATCGAGCTTGTATTTTAACGATTCTTTTAAGAAAATAATTAAACTATCGTAAAAAATATAAGCATTTTCTCTAGTTTTTATGTTAGAAATTACATTTTTCTCAGCAAAATAAATACATTCCTTTTTATTATTTAGTTTTTCAAGTAAAGATGACGCCAAAGTACTAATTCGAATAATCTCCTCGTTTTCAGACATAGATTTAATCATTGAAGAATCGTTATAAAAAAACGAAAGTAATTCTGCTAATTTACTATCACACCCTTCTGAAATAGCTTCATTGATTAACTCACTTTGTTGAATTTGCGAAAAATTGATAATGAGCGATCTTGATTTGATAGTAGGGAGCAATCTAAATTTATTTTCTGTAGTTAGAATAGCATAAATATCTTGAGGAGGTTCTTCAAGAAATTTTAAAAGCGCGTTTGTTGCGTCTTCGTTCATATTTTCTGCTAAATGTACTATATAAACTCGTTTTTGATTTTTTTCGATAGAATTAGTAGAAAAATAATCAATTATGCTTGTGATGTCACTTTTTTTAATTTGTGAACTAGAGCCATCAAGAAAAACTAAATTTGGATAATTTCCAGCATCAATTCTTTTACAAGAGTTACATTCATTACAGCAAAACAATGATGATGGATTTTCACATAGAATTGATTTTGCAAGAAAAATAGATATTTCTTTTAGAGGTGTGCCTAATAATCCACTTAATAAATAACAATGAAAAAAATTCTTTTTTTCAAGAGAGTTCCTAAATATTTTATAAGCAATAGGTTGATTATTTTGAAGATAAGTGAGACAGTTCATTAATTTTTTTCTTTATTATTCGATACGCTTGTTCAAAGACTTCTTCGATAGATTTAGATGCGTCAATTACAACATATCTGTCATTAAATTTTTCTGCTAATGAAAGAAATGCATTTCTTGTGTCGTTATAAAAGCTTATTTTTTCTAAATCTAAACGATTAACTTCTCTTTCTGAATTAGCTGAAATACGTTGTAGACCAATTTCTGGAGGTATATCAAAAAGAATAGTCATGTCAGGAAGAGTATTTTCTGTAGCAAAAAGATTTATGTTTAAAACATTATCGATTCCGAGATGCTTTCCTCCGCCTTGATAAGCTAAACTACTATCCAAATATCTATCACACAAGACAATTTTGCCTTCTTTTAAAGCTGGCCAAATTTTTTCTACTAGCAGTTGACGTCTACTTGCAGCAAAAAGAAGAGCCTCTGTTCTATTGTCAAGTGCAGTATTCTCTTTATTTAGAATAATGTTTCTAATTTGTTCTGAAATTTGAACTCCACCAGGTTCTCTTGTCAATATAATATTATAATTCTCGCTTAATAATTTATCGTAAACCATTTTCAAAATGGTTGTTTTTCCACAGCCTTCGACACATTCAACTGTAATAAACATTATTATTCCCCCTTAATTAAATTGGTTCTATTTTCAAACGATCTTTTAATTGTCAATGAATCGGCATACTCTAAATTACCACCAACTGGCAATCCAAATCCGATTCGAGATACTTTTACATTTTTATCTTGCAAAATTCTTGCTAAATATAAGGCTGTTGTGTCTCCTTCTATATTCGGATTAGTAGCAATGATTACCTCTTCAATTCCTTCTTTGTCTATGCGATTAATGAGCTCACTTATTTTTAAATCATCTGGTGTTATGCCGTGATAAGAAGAAAGTTCGCCAAGCAAGCAGTGGTAGATACCATGAAAATTAGCGGATTCAAACAACTGAACATCTTTTGGGGATGAAACGACAACACATTGACGGTGATCTCTTGTACTATCCGAGCATACTGAACATACTTCGTCTTCTGTCAATAACCCGCATATTGGACAATTATGTATATTTGTAGAAGCATTAATAATTGAGTTAACTAATTTATCAATATCTTTTTTGTCCATGTTTAAAACGGAATAAGCCAATCTTTCAGCTGTTTTATTACCGATAGATGGGAACTTTTTAAAAGCTTCAGTTAAATCATTTATGGATTTTAACTCTTTCATTAAAATCCGAAACCTCCAACATTCTTGAATTTTTCAGCTAATTCATCTTCTTTAGCCAAGATTTCACCCCTAACATGGTCATAAGCAATTTTAATCATATCTTCTAACATATCTGAGTCATCTTCATTCAATATAGATTTATCAAGTATTTTAATTGATACTAATTCCATATCACCTTTTATGACAATTTCGACAGCCCCATTAGCTGTATAAGAAAATTCTGTTTCCTCTAGAATTTTGTGTTCTTTTTCATATTGTCTTTGCATTTTTTGCATAGCTTGGACCATTTGTTGCATGTTCATAGTTATTCCTCCTCAATTTGTTCTATGTGTATTGTAGGTATTTCATCTGCCTTTGGTAATTTATTAAGTTGCATTAGACCATAAAACTTTTTAGTTATTTCAGTAGAGCGACTTCTGCCTAAAGAATAAACAAAATATTTTTTCCCTGTTATTTTTTCAATCAATTCAGCAAAAGTTGATTGATACTCAATTAAATTCGTTTTCTTAGATTTGCTTTCATAATTATTGTTCAAAATAAGATAATCATCACTAACAGAAAAAATTGTAGCATCTAATAAAATATTTGCGTATGGACCAAATTTTTCATCATCTAGATAGTCTTCAAGATTACTCCAAATGGTGCTTAGTTTTTTTCTTAAATCTTTTTTAGATTGTACGAGAATATTTATAATGTTTACATCATCGAGATAATTTGAAGGACCCGAAGACTTTAAAATTTCGGATTTTTGTTGAACTTTTGCAGGCTTTTTTTGCAAAATTGAGACTTTTTCTTCTTTTATTATGTCTTCAGGATTAAATATATCTATGTCTTTTTCATCCGCTATTAATGGAGTAATTTCCTCTTCATTAGAAATTTTTGGCTCTTCTTTGCTAGTTTGCTTGGTCTTTTGAATTTGCTTAATTAAATCATTATTTGGCTCATCTTTTATAGTAGAATCTTTTAATCCTTCTGATTGATAGAGGCTTGCTATTTTTAAAAGGTATACTTCAAAGGTAAATGAAGGGTTTGAAGCTATTTTTATCTCTTTTGAGCAATTCATAAATTCTGAAATAAAATCGTTTACGTCTTTTATACTTAAAAAAGATGATATGGTTTTAACAGTGTTGATTTTGTTAATTAAATTTTCATCGTGAGTAGTTAAATAAATTAAAGCGTCTTTTAATAAATCCAATATTTCAGCAATCAGTCTAGAAATATCAATATTTTTAGATAAAAACGAATCATATAAAGACAAAAGTTGATTTACGTTACCGCTTTTTAAATATTGTAATAGTTGAATTTTCTGATTGTCAGTTATTAAGCCAAAAACAGTTTCGATATCAGCTGAAGTTATGTTATTGCCCGAATACGCTAAAATTTGGTCTAGTAAACTTAAGGCATCTCTTGCGCCTCCGTTTGCAAGCTCAACTAATAAATCGACAGCTTCATTATCCGCTGTAGCGTTTTCAGATTTTAACACCTTATTAATAAGAGTTTTTAAATCTTCATTATCTATTTTTTTAAATTCGTATCTTTGACATCTTGAAATAATCGTAGGCAACAATTTATATGGTTCTGTTGTACATAATATAAAAACTACATAAGCAGGTGGCTCTTCTAGAGTTTTTAGAAGTGCATTAAAAGCATTATTAGTCATCATATGGACTTCATCAATGATATATACTTTATAACGCCCTTCCATTGGAGCGTATTTGACTTTTTCAATCAATTCTCTTACTTCGTCAACACCACTATTGCTAGCTGCATCGATTTCGATAATATCTTGATGCCTATTTTGACTTATCGCAAGACAGCTTTCACATTTATTACATATTTCACCAACACCCTCTTGGCAGTTAAGAGCTTTTGCAAACAAACGAGCGACTGATGTTTTTCCAGTTCCACGAGGTCCGCTGAATAAATAAGCATGAGAAATTTTTCCTTTTTTTAAAGAATTAATTAATGTTTTTATTATTGGTCTTTGACCAACAATTTCATCAAAATCTTGAGATCTATATTTTCTATAAAGTGCTTGATATGCCATAAAGTTCAAAAAATATTATACATAATTTTCTCTAATTTTTGAAAGATATAATGGCTAAGTAAATTAAAACTATTTCTTAATCTTTTTACATGTATCTTGAACTAATATTATTTGTGAACATTTCATTAGGTATTTTCATTATATGATAAAAATATACTTTTAAAAAAAGTATAGGCACTTTAATGTGAAAGTCCCTTTTGATATAATTCTTAGTACTGTAGGTGAAAATTATGGATAAAAATATGCGCGATAGACTTGTAACAAGTCAAGAAAGATTAGAAGAAATTGATAAATTATTATTGGATGAACACGTTGCAAGCGACATGAATAAATTCAAAGCACTTTCAAAGGAACGTTCTAGCCTTGAACCAATCGTTGAAAAGTTTAATGAATATAATTTAGTTTTGTCGACAAAAGAAGATGCTTTCATTATGTCAAACGATAAAGATCCTGAGATAGCTCAATTAGGTAAGGATGAACTTAAAAATTCTATCGAACAATTAGAAAAAATAGAGCAAGAAATAAAAATTCTTTTAATACCAAAAGACCCTAACGATGGGAAAGATATAATTTTCGAAATAAAAGGTGCAGTTGGAGGAGACGAAGCAAACATTTTCGCTGGTGATTTATTCAGAATGTATATAAAATACTGCGAAACTCAAGGGCGGAAGGTAAAAGTCGTCGATGAAAATCCATGTGGTGTTGGAGGATATTCATATATTCAATTTGTAGTAAGCGGTTCTAATGCTTATTCTAGATTGAAGTATGAAAGTGGTGTTCATCGTGTCCAAAGAGTTCCTCGCACGGAAGCTAATGGAAGAATTCATACATCAACAGCAACTGTCGTTGTTATGCCACAAGTTGAAGTTAATGAAGTTAATATAAATACAGCCGACTTAAAAATAGATAGATATAGATCTCAAGGAGCTGGTGGACAAAATGTAAACAAAACCGAATCTGCTGTTCGTATTACACATATTCCAACAGGAATTGTAGTTTCTTGTCAAACCGAAAAATCTCAAATTCAAAATCACGAGATTTGTATGCAAATGTTAGCAAGTAAATTAGCTCAACTTGAAGAAGAAAAGAAATCTGCTACAGAAGCCAAATTCAGAAGTAAAATTGGTAGCGGCGATAGAAACGAAAAAATTAGAACATACAATTATCCACAAAACCGTGTTACAGACCATAGAATTGGTTATACAATTCAACAATTAGATCGCGTAATGGAAGGAGACTTGGATAATATAATTGATGCTTTAATTAATTATGACCAAGAGCAAAAAATAGCTGGTAATAGTGATGCCACTCTCTAATCGCGAAGCCTTTTATAAAGCAAAAAAACTTTTACAATTAAATAATAGTTTTCATAATGATAGTGAAATTTATTCTTTATTGATTAAAGCTAATGATTTTTCTTCTTTTACTGAAATAATAGTTAATTTTGAAAAAAACCTCGCAAAACCCCAATATTTTTATAGAAAACTAAAAAAATTGATTAGTGGTATCCCCCTTTATTATGTTTTAGAAGAGGCCCCTTTTTTGGGAGAAAATTTATTCGTGAATGAGTCCGTGCTCATTCCCCGCCCAGAGACAGAAGAACTTTGTATCAAGTGTGAAAAGTTAATAAAAGATATGAAATTTTCACCAACAAATATAGCTGAAATTTGTACTGGATCAGGATGTATTGCTACATACTTTAAGAAAAAATTTAGAGAATCAAATGTTTACGCAATAGATAAATATACAGATGCTTTGGAAGTATGTAGAAAAAATGCGGAAATTTTGCAAACAGATTTGATTATCTTGCGAGGGGACAAAACAGAACCGCTATTAAAAAGAAATTTAAAAATTGACTTATTAATTTCAAACCCACCATATGTCGAAAATATTAATGATATAGAAGAAAACGTAAAAAAATATGAACCTATGCATGCTATTTATAGTAAAGACGGCACTGCATTTTATGAAGATTATTTTAAAAAAGCAAATGATTTAATGAACAAAAAATTTATAATGGCATTTGAAATTAATTTTGATCAAGAAGAAAAATTGACGTTTCTTATAAACAAATATTTTAATTTAAATAATATATCATTTAAATTTGAAAAAGATCAATTTGGTCTTACACGCTTTTTGTTTATTTTTGGAGGCTTATAATGACATTTATTAAAAATAACGACATTGAATGTGCGCAAAAAATTCTCGAAAACAACGGGATAATTTCTTTTCCTACGGAAACAGTATATGGATTGGGTGCAATTGCCAGCGAGGAAAATTATAAAAAAATGGTTAACATTAAAAAAAGACCTCCTGATAAGCCTTTTACATTAATGATATCCTCTTTAAAACAAGTCGATGAACTCGTAGAAATATCTGATATCGCAAAAAAAATAATTGATAAATTTGCCCCTGGACCAATAACGATTATTTTAAAATCTAAGAAAAATGTACCTCATTTTGCGGATTTAGGAAGTGGATTTATTGGAATTAGAATTCCGCAATCTGATTTTATCCTTAAACTAATCGATAGAATTGACAAACCTCTATTAGTACCGAGCGCTAATCCTTCTGGACTTCCTCCAGCTACTTCTTCTAAGGAAGTATACGAGTATTTTAACGACTCAATTGATGGAATTGTAGAAGGAAATGTAAGAAGTAATATCCCTTCAACAATAGTAAAAGTAGAAAATAATGAGATAATATTATTAAGAGAAGGAGAAATTTCTTTAAAAATTA
Source organism: Candidatus Onthovivens sp. (assembly GCA_034087725.1). Taxonomy (GTDB): domain Bacteria; phylum Bacillota_I; class Bacilli_A; order RFN20; family CAG-826; genus Onthovivens. The sequence goes on from JAXDXW010000004.1 coordinate 50,348, forward strand.
TTAAGGAGGCAATCAAATGAAAATAGCAATAGGAAGCGACCATGGTGGTTATGAAGCAAAAAATAAATTATCAGATTATTTAAAATCAAAAAATTATGAAGTTATAGATTGCGGAACATTTTCAAGTGAAAGCTGCAATTATGCAGAATATGGTATTAAGGTAGCTCAAAATGTTGCAAATAACGAGGCTGATTTCGGCGTTGTTATTTGTACAAGTGGTGAAGGCATTTGTATTGCAGCAAACAAGGTTAAAGGTATTCGCTGTGGAATAGGATATAATGACGAAGTTTCAAAACTTTTACGAAATCATAATGATGCAAATATAATTAGTTTTGGAGCAGCATTTATGTCAACAGATGAAATTATTAAGAGGACAGAAATTTTCATAAATGAACCGTTTCTTGGTGGAAGACACCAAAAAAGAGTAGATTTTATAAAAAAATTTGAACATTAATTCAAATTCTAGCGACTTGTATAGTGATGAGTCGCTTTTTTTGTCCAGTTTGTGGAAATAAAGATCCTAAATTTATCGGTTATTTAAATGGTAAACCTTATTGTAGAAGGTGTATTTCGTTTTGCGGAGAAAAAGCAGATGAGCATTTTATAGTGAATGATAAAATTGAGTCCTCTCTCGATTACCCTCTAACTGAAAAACAGCAAGCAATTTCTGACGAGATTATTGAAAACTATAAGAAGCATTTTAATCAACTTTTGTATGCGGTCTGTGGCGCAGGCAAGACAGAATTAGTTTTTGGTGTAATTGAGTATGCTTTGCAAAATAAACTTCGTGTTGGTTTTGCTATCCCTAGGAGGGACGTTGTTATTGAACTTGCAATGCGCATTAAAAGTGCTTTTAAGAGCGCAAAAGTTGTTTCTTTGTATGGCGGAAATACAGATGAAATTGAAGGAGATATAATTTGTTTAACAACTCACCAATTATTTAGGTTTGATCATTATTTTGATTTACTTATTTTGGACGAACTTGACGCTTTCCCTTATAAAGAAAATGTGGTTCTTCAGAATATCTTTCTTCGCAGTGTGAGAGGTAATTATTTACTAATGAGTGCAACACCAAGTGAAGAATTGGTAAATGAATTTAAATCAAGCGAAGATAAAAAAATGTTAAATTTATTTGTTAGATTTCATGGAAAACCAATCCCTGTTCCAAATATCATAATAATTCATTTTGATGTTTTTAAACTTATATATATTGCCTTAAAACTCAGATCATATTTAAAAGTACAGAAGAAGGTTCTTATTTTTGTTCCGACTATTTCTTTGGCAAAAAAAGTCTATAATTTTTTAAAAAACCTTGCAAAACCTGGATATTTTTTGAGTTCTCAATCAAAAAATAGATTAGAAATTATTCAAGATTTTAGAAAAAATAAATATGAATATTTAGTCACAACAGCTGTGTTGGAAAGGGGTGTTACTTTAAGAAATTTACAAGTAATTATTTATAAGGCTGATGAAGAAATCTACAATTCGCAGGCATTAGTTCAAATATCAGGTAGAGTGGGGAGAAAAGCGGATTGTCCTTATGGAGATGTAATTTATGTTGCTAGTAGAAAAACTGTTGAAATGGAAAAATCAATTAATCAAATCATTGAGGCGAACAGACATTTGTAAGTCCTGCTTTAAAGACATTGAAATAGAGACGGCACATTTTTTTCTTAATGGAGAACAAAAAATATGCAATAAGTGTTTTTATTCGATGAAGCCATATTTTAAAAATTTTAAATTCTATGGAGTAAATGCTTTAGCTTTATTTCCTTATAACGAAAAACTGAAACAAATGATTTATTTGCTTAAAGGCTGCAAGGATTATGAAATGCGTGAATGTCTTTTTAAAATGTTTAGAATTGAACTTAAAATTAAGTACCGAAATTATAACCTTGTTTGTGCCCCATCATATGCTACAAAAGATAAAGAGCGAGGGTTTAATCATGTTGAAGCCATATTTTCTCAACTAAATTTGCCGATATTAAACATTTTAGAAAAAAATAAAGATGTAAATCAGCATAATTTAAATTTCCATAAAAGAAAAAATATTGATGAAGTCATAAAGTTAAAAGATGATTTCTCATCTATAGATGGCAAAAAAATATTATTAGTGGATGATATTATGACTACTGGGGGAACTATGAAAAGATGTTTGGAATTAGTTAAAAGTCAGCGACCGAAGAAAATTAAAATACTTGTTTTAGCAAAAAGAGAACTTTCTAAGGAAGAAAAAGAAGTATATAAGAAGGAGGCATTAGATTATATCTAATGAATTGTACTTTTGTGGTTTTATTAGAGCGTCTTTAATGATAAGATATTAGGGATTAGGAGAATTTTTTATATGAGCAATTTTATAGAGAAAGTATTTAGGATTGACCAAAGAATTTTAAAAAAATATAAAAATCAGGCTAAAAAAGTCATGGCATTAGAAGATACCATGAAGGCCTTAAGTGATGAAGAATTAAGAGCGAAAACGCCTTATTTTAAAGAAAGATTAGCAAATGGTGAAACGCTTAACGATATTAAATTTGAAGCCTTTGCTGTTGCTCGCGAGGCTGCTAGGAGAGTTTTAAATCAATTTCCTTATGAAGTTCAAATTATTGGTGCATTAGTTTTAAATGATGGTGATGTAGCTGAAATGAAAACCGGCGAAGGAAAAACATTAACAGCTACTATGGCTGTTTACTTAAATGCATTATCTGGTAAAGGTGTTCATGTTGTTACAGTTAACGAATATTTAGCAACTAGAGACGCACAATGGATGGGTCAAATTTATAGATTTTTAGGTTTAACAGTTGGAGTAAATCTACATAGTTTGACTACAAGTGAGAAAAAACAAGCTCATTTGTGCGATATTACATATACAATTAATAGTGAACTTGGTTTTGACTATTTAAGAGACAACATGGCTCCAAATGTTGGTCAACGAGTTTTAAGGGGATTAAATTTTGCAGTTATCGATGAAGCTGATAGTATTTTAATCGATGAGTCAAGAACTCCACTTATTATTAGTGGAGGAGCTAAAGCAAGTGCTTCTCAATATACAGTAGCTGATAGATTTGTCAAAATGCTTAAGAAGAATAAAGATTTTGAAATCGATGTTAAAACAAAAACTGTCAATTTAACAGATAGCGGGAATGATAAAGCTGAAAAATTATTTGGTATTAGAAACCTTTATGATCCACAATACGCAGACCTAGTTCATAGAATACATCAAGCATTAAAAGCAAATTATATTATGACTAGAGACGTCGAATATTTGGTAGATGAGAATAAAGAAATACAATTAATCGACCAATTCACGGGACGTGTTTTAAAAGGAAGAGAATATAGTGATGGACTTCAACAAGCAATTCAAGCTAAAGAAAGCGTAAAAATAAAAGAAGAAACAGTGACTTTAGCTACTATCACTTACCAAAATTTCTTTAGATTATTTAAGAAAATTGGTGGTATGACTGGTACTGCAAAAACTGAAGAAGAAGAATTTAGAAAAATTTACAACATGAAAGTTGTTGTAATTCCTACGAATAGACCTATTCAAAGACAAGATGCTGTTGATTATATTTTTGTTAGAAAACAACAAAAAATTGTTGCTCTAGTCGAAGAAGTTAAAGAAAGACATGCACTTGGGCAACCTATTTTGATTGGTACACCTAGCGTTGAAGCTTCAGAAGAAGTTGCCACGTATTTGCAAAAAGCAGGTTTACAATTTGAAATGTTAAATGCTAAGAATCATGCTCGCGAAGCTGAAATTATCTCTCACGCAGGTGAAAAAGGTCAAATTACTCTTGCAACTAATATGGCAGGTAGAGGAACTGATATTAAATTAACGCCTGAAACAAGAGAATTAGGTGGGTTGTGTGTTTTTGGTTTAGAAAGACATGAATCAAGAAGAATTGACAATCAATTAAGAGGTAGAAGTGGCCGTCAGGGAGATCCAGGATTTTCTAGATTCTATGTTTCTCTTGAAGACGAACTCATGATTCGTTTTGCTAGTGAAAATTTAATGAAAATGTTTGAAAAAGACGGAATGGATGATGGAAAACCAATAGAATCAAAGATGTTAACTAGTGCAATTACTAGTGCTCAAAAGAGAATAGAAGGCCAAAATTTTGATATTAGAAAGAATTTGCTTGATTATGATGATGTTTTAAGTAAGCAAAGACAAATTATGTACAGCAAACGTGATGCAATTTTATACGCAAACGACATTACGGATTTACTTCAAGAAACATTTACTGACTGTGGAAAAGCACTTGCCAAACGTGCAGTTGATGAAAACAGTGAAGAAAAATTAGTATCGGGAGAAAAATTATCTAAAATAATATCTCCACAATTTTTGCCAGAAGGCACAATCAAAAATTCATTGTATGATGAAACCATACCAGAAGAAATTTCAGACGATTTAACAGAAATACTTTTAGATGCATACAAGCAAAAGAAAGCAACCTGGGATGAAGAACTAGGCAATCAAATTGAAAGAAGCATTTTGCTTAGAATTATTGATAAAAACTGGACGCAACAAATTGATAATATGAATCGTTTTAGAGAATCTGTTTCTTTAAGAAGTTATGCTCAAACCAACCCGCTTCAAGATTATGTTAATGAAGGGTGGGATATGTTTAGAGAAATGTTAGAAATTATTTCTCTTGAAGTTGTTTTGAATCTTTTAAATATTAAAGTTCAACCAAAAGAGGAAACTAATAAAGATTCATTTACTGTAAACGCTAAAGCTGATGAAGATTTAACAGCATCGCCTCAAAAAGAAGAAATTTCTGGTGAAGTAGTTGACGATCCAAACTTAAATATTTCTCACATAGATAAAGATAAGACAGCTGCACCTGAATATAAACACGAGGATATTCATACTAACTAATATGATTGACTTATATTTTTTAAAATTAAATATAGAAGAGGCACTTAGAGATATTTATCAACTAAGTGATTCACTTTGACTTAGAAAAGATTTCAAAGAGAATTGACGATATAGATAATTTGTCTCTTAAGGAAGATTTTTGGAATGATGTAAAAGCTGCTTCAAAGTTAATTGATGAAAAAAACGATTTAGTTTTTAAAAGGGGTTTATTTTTAGACGTAAAAAATAATTTTGAAGGCGCAAGCGAACTTATCAATGAATGTTCTATAGAGGATCAAGAGACTCTTGAACTAGTGGAAGAGACTTATAATGAAAACTTTCCAAAACTGTCAAAATTAAAAAAAATAGTGCTGTTTTGCGGGGAATTTGATAAAAATAACGCGATTATTGATATTCACCCAGGAGCTGGAGGAACTGAGGCTTGTGACTGGGCAAACATGCTTTTAAGAATGTACGAACGCTTTTGCGAAACGCATAAATTTAAATATTCTATTGTGGATTATTTGCCTGGAGAAGAGGCTGGAATTAAATCAGTTACTATGCTTATTGAAGGGACAAATGTTTATGGAATGCTTAAGGGAGAGAAAGGTGTACATCGATTAGTTAGAATTTCTCCTTTTGATTCAAACGCTAGAAGACATACTTCATTTGCAAGCGTGAATGTTGTTCCTCAGTTTAATAATGATATTCAAATTGAAATTAAAGATAGTGAATTAAAAATAGATACATACCGAAGTGGTGGAGCAGGTGGTCAAAATGTCAATAAAGTTGAAACTGCGGTAAGAATCACACATTTACCTACAGGTATAGTCGTATCTTGTCAAGTCGACAGAACACAGTTAAAAAATAAAGAGATTGCGATGCAAATGCTTAAATCTCAGTTATATCAAATTGAATTTGAAAAAAAGCAAAATAAATTGAAAGATATTGTTGGAGAACAAAAAAACATCGAGCGGGGAAGCCAAATTCGCTCATATGTTTTTTGCCCCTACACATTAGTTAAAGATAATAGAACAAATTTTGAAACAACTCAAATTGATAAAGTTATGGATGGTGACATAGACGAATTTATTTATAGTTATTTAGAAAAGGAGGCTAAAGCAAATGGCTAAAGTTATAAGAAATCCAATCTTAAAAAGTATTGTAAATATCTTACTCGTAATTTTAGGGACAATAATTTTAGCTTTTGGCAGCGGAGTCTTTCTTATACCGTTTCAAATAGTTAGTGGTGGCATCGCCGGTATAGGAGTTTTGCTAAGTAATTTTTTGCCTGTAGATATAACCACTTATATTTTTAGTTGGTCATTATTTTTTATTGGCTTATTGATTTTAGGATTGAAATTTAGCTTAACTACATTAATTTCAACAATTATTTATCCTTTAGCTTTGACTCTGATTTTGAGAACAAATATAGCAAATTCAATTATTGAACTTATGCTGCCTAATCAAGTACACATCGAATTAATTAACGGAGTTATAAATGTCGAAATTCTTAAAAACACTGAAGTCGGCATATTCTTAATTGCCGGAATTATCGGTGGTGCTTGTGTTGGAATAGGATGCTCCCTTACCTTTTTAGGAGGAGGAAGCACAGGAGGTCTCGACATATTAACTTTCATCATTAATAAATACACAGGAATTAAAACGTCTATTGTATTTTTTACAATTGATGCAACGATTGTAGGTGCCGGTTTAATCGTTGATATTGTTGGACATGAATCTTTTAGATTTATCGGAGGATTGGTAGGTATAATAACTGCTTTCATTTCATCTTTGATGATTGATACTATATATGCTGGTAATCAAAAAGGGTATAACGTCGATATAATTACGGATAAATACAATGAAATAATAGAATATTCAATTAAAGAGCTCGATAGATCTGCAACAATATTTGAATGCGTTGGAGCATATTCAAAAGAGGGCAAAAAGATGGTTAGGATAGCCTTTAATAGACGTGAATATACAAAAATAAAAGATGGAATAGCAAAAATTGATCCAAATGCATTTTCTATGTTTACTCAGACATGTTTTATTGGAGGTGAAGGTTTTAATAAGATAGCTATTTCAAGTGAAAACTCTATATCTTATTTAAAGAAACTTATTGGAAAGAATAAAAAGGATAGAGATAAAAATCATGGCGAATAACGAAAGCAAACCTTTTCAATTAGTAAGTCCATATAAACCAACCGGGGATCAACCAACAGCTATTAAAGAATTAATCCAGGGTTTAAAAAATAATAAAAAGTTCCAAGTACTTCTTGGGGCAACTGGAACTGGAAAAACTTTTACTATGGCCAATATTATCGCTCAAATGAATCGCCCAACTTTAATAATGGTGCATAATAAAACTCTTGCAGCTCAACTGTATGCTGAAATGAGAGATTTATTTCCTCATAATCGTGTTGAATACTTTATTTCTAATTTTGATTTTTATCAGCCTGAAGCATATATCCCTTCTTCTGACACATATATTGATAAAAGCGCTTTGTCAAATGAGGAAATCGAAATGATGAGAACTAGTGCTGTAAATAGCATAATTGATAGAAGAGATACAATCGTTGTAGCGAGTGTTGCGGCAATATATGGATTAACAGACCCTGAAGAATATAAAAAACTTATATTTGAAGTACGTGTAGGCGAAGAAGTTGATAGACATTTGCTATTTTCTAAATTGATTGAAGCCCAATATAAGCGCAACGATATTGATTTAAATCCTGGAAGATTTAGAGTCCGAGGAGACATTATAGATATAATGCCAACATATAGTAGCGAATATTATATAAGAATAGATACTTTTGGCGATTTAATTGAGTCAATATCAAAATGTGATTATGTTACAGGAGAGGTACTCGAGAGATATCGTACTTACAATCTTTTTCCTGCATATGATCATGCTTCCACTTTTGATCGCATAAGAGAAGCTACGGAAACAATTCTTGAGGAGTTGGATACAAGATTAAAAGAATTTGGAAAAGAGGGAAAAGCTTTAGAAGCAGAAAGATTGGCTTTTAGAACACATCAAGATGTTGATTCTATGCTTGAATTTGGTATATGCCCTGGAATTGAAAATTATTCTAGGCATATTGATAAAAGAAAACCTGGAGAGAAACCATTTTGTTTGATGGATTATTTTCCAAGAGATTTTTTGCTGTTTGTCGACGAATCACATGTGACTTTACCTCAAATTAGGGGGATGTATAACGGTGATAGAAGTAGAAAAGAAACGTTAGTTGAATACGGCTTTAGATTACCTAGCGCTTTAGATAATAGACCGTTAAATTTTGATGAATTTTTAGGTGAAATAAATCAGATTATATGTACCAGTGCTACTCCTGGAGATTTTGAGCTCGGTGAAACTGATAACATTTATAGTGAACAAATTATTCGTCCAACTGGTTTATTAGATCCAGAAATTGAAGTCCGCCCTACTTTAAATCAAATATCTGACATAATGTTTGAAATTAATAAGAGAATAGAGAAAAACGAAAGAACAATTATTGTTACATTGACTATTAAAATGGCTGAAGATCTCACTAAATACTTAAAGGATCATGGCATAAAAACAGTTTATTTACATAGCGAATGTAAAACCTTAGAAAGAAGTGAGATAATTTATCAATTTAGAAAGCAGAAATATGATGTATTAGTAGGAATTAATTTATTAAGAGAAGGATTAGATATTCCAGAATCCTCATTAATGGTTATTTTAGATGCGGATAAAGAAGGTTTCTTAAGGTCTGAACGTAGCTTAATTCAGGTAGTTGGTAGAGTTGCAAGAAATTCAAACGGGAAAGTTATTATGTACGCTGATAAAATAACCGACAGTATGAAAAAATGTATCGATGAAACTAATCGAAGAAGAGAAATTCAAAACAAATATAATTTGGAAAACGGAATTATACCTCAAACGATAATAAAAGAAATTAAAGAACCTTTAAAAGTTAATGATGATAATTTAGAAGTGAGTTATTCTGGAAAATTGTCAAAGACAGAAATCGAAAAGCGTATTAAAGTGTTTGAAAAAGAAATGCGTTTAGCTGCTAAAAACTACGACTTTGAAAAAGCTATTGAGCTTAGAGAAACTATTGTTGAACTAAAAAATAAATTAAAAAAATAGCGGACTTTTGCAGGGTTTTTGAGAAAATTATTGAGAAATTTTATTTTTTGCTTCCCACTTTTTACGTTCGGAAGTGTTTAAGATTTTTTTCCTCATTCTAAAAGTGGATGGAGTGATTTCCACTAATTCATCACTATTAATGTAATCTAAGCAAGCTTCAAGTGACATCTTTCTAGGGACTTTTAAAACAACAGTTTGATCTTTGTTTGCACTACGTTGATTAGTTAAATTTTTTGTTTGGCATACATTTACAGATAAGTCTGTATCATATTTGTTTTCGCCAACTATCATGCCTTCGTATATTTCGGCGCCAGGACCAACAAACATTACGCCTCTATCTTCGACATGTTGAAGTGCGTAAGGAGTAGCATTTCCTTTTTCAGTAGCAACTAAAACTCCAATTTGTCTTTCCCCTAATACTTTCTCTTTACAAGGTCTATATTCCTTGAAAGTATGAGCAATAATACCATAGCCCTTAGTTAATGTTAAAAAATTAGTGACAAAGCCAATTAGGCCGCGTGAAGGAATAACATAGTTTATTTTAGTGTTCATATCATCACTATTCATGTCAATTAATTCTGCTTCTCTAGAACCTAAGCTTGTCATAATATCTCCGACGAAGTCATTAGGTACATCTACAGAAAGATCTTCATATGGTTCGCATTTAACGCCATCAATTTCTTTGATAATTACTTTAGGTCTACTAACTTCAAGTTCGAAACCTTCTCTTCTCATATTTTCAATTAAAATACCTAAATGCAATTCTCCACGTCCAGAAACAATCCAACTTTCAGTATTTGGAATTCGCTCAACACGCAAAGAAACATCTTTTTCTTTTTCTCTAAATAATCTTTCTTCAATTTTTCTGGCAGTTAATAGTTTTCCATCTTGACCACTTAATGGTGAAGTATTTGTTCCAAATGTCATTTGAAGAGTAGGTTCATCAATGTGTAATAATGGAAGTGGATCGATATAGTCTAAATCACATATAGTTTCTCCGACATTTACATCAGCTAAACCTGCTACAGCTACTATTTCACCTGCTGAAGCTTCTTCAATTTCTATTTTCTTTAATCCGTAATATCCATACAGTTTTAGGACTTTAAAATTTTTAACTTCTCCATTACTTCTAACGCATGAAACAGACTCGTTTAATTTGATAATTCCTCTTTGAATTCTACCAATTCCCATTCTCCCGACATAATCGTTATAGTCAAGGAGAGCCATTTGGAGTTGCAATGGTTTTTCTGAATCCACTGAAGGTTCTGGTATTTCTTGCAATACTAAGTCGAAAATCGGATCCATACCAGGTTTTTGATCTTGTGGTAAAGGACTTAAGGAACTTGTACCATTTAAAGCGCTAGCATATGCAACTTTAAAATCTAAAAATTCATCAGGAGCACCCAATTCTATAAAAAGGGACAAAACTTCATCAACGGCTTTTTGTGCGTTTGCATTAGGTCTATCAATTTTATTAATTACAACAATAGGTTTTACATGAGCTTCTAATGCTTTTTTAAGGACAAATCTAGTTTGTGGCATAGTGCCTTCGAAAGCATCAACAAGTAATAAACACCCATCGACCATGTGCATAATTCTTTCGACTTCTCCGCCGAAATCTGCATGTCCTGGAGTGTCTAAGATATTAATTTTCGTATCTTTATAAATAACAGAAGTAGTTTTAGCTAAAATCGTAATGCCTCTTTCTCTTTCGATTGCATTACTATCCATAACTCTATCCTCAAGCTTCTCGTTTTCTCGAAAAGTTCCGCTATATTTTAATAGTTGATTGACTAGAGTAGTTTTACCGTGATCAACGTGCGCGATAATTGCAATGTTTCTTAATTTCATATCGAAGTCCTCATAAAACGTTTATAAATATATCATATTTATAAATATTTTGTATATAAAATAGAGAAAAAATTGCTTATAGAAAAATTAAAAAAACTATATAAAAATAAATAAAACCCTGCAAAACCTAATTATTTTTTAAAATTTTATACTCTATATTTTTAAAATTAAGTTTATTTATCTTTTATATCAATTTTCTTTCTGAGATGTAAATCAAAGCACATATTTAGAAAATATCTAAAAATTGAATTAATCATACTAAAAAGTCGCTATTAAATTTATATAAATTTAATTTATTGAAAAAGTATTTTTTATTGTAATAATTTGCAGTTTATAATAACATAATTTAAGAAAGAATTGAGGTATATATTTATGCAACGGTATGATTATGTATTTTGGGTTATTGCAGTTATTATTATTGTTCTAAGTCTATTACAAGGTGGTAAATCTGAAGGTGCTTCTGGTGCAATTACTGGTGGCGGATTAAATGTATTCGTTAAGACAAAAGAAAGAGGCAGTGAATTGATAGTTTCTTATCTTACATTAGGTTTCGGAATTGTCTTCTTGTTTTTAGCTCTCTTATCACAAGCTTTAGGAAGCGCTGCTTAAGAAACAGAGTGAAATTAATTAAGGCATCTCTTTGAGATGCTTTTATTTATAAAAAGATTATTATGGAAGAAATTAAATCGTACGTATTAAGAAAAAAAGAACTAATAAAAGCACAAGTTCAGCAACTAGGAAACAATTTAAAATTAGTAATTGTTCAAGTTAACGATGACCCTGCTTCAAATTCTTATATTAAAGGTAAATTAAGAGATTGCGCAGAAGTCGGAATAAATGCCGAATTAATAAAATTACCTATAGATACAACTCAAGATGAATTGTTGGATAAAATTGCCTTGTTAAACAACGATAAGACCGTAACTGGTTTTATTGTGCAAATGCCTTTGCCTAAAGGAATTGATGAAGAATTAATTAAAAAGAGCATTACTCCTAGTAAGGATGTTGATGGATTTAATTTTTCAAGTGAATATACACCTGCAACACCAAAAGGCATACTTACATATTTAGAAGATCAAAATTATGATTTTGATGGAAAAAATGCTCTTGTAATAGGAAGAAGCAACATTGTAGGAAAACCTATTGCTAAATTACTTTTGGACAAAAATATGAATGTAACAATCGTTCATAGTCATACGAATCATTATGATTTAGCAAATTATATCGCACACAGTGATTTGATTATCGTAGCTATTGGAAAGCCTCAATTTATTAACAAAACATTTAATTATAAGAAAAATTGTGTCGTTTTTGATGTAGGAATATCTAGAGTGAACGGAAAACTAGAAGGTGATTGTGAACCTGGATTGGATGTTGAATTTCAAAGTCCCGTTCCAGGTGGCGTTGGATTATTAACACGTTTATCATTGATGATTAATCTTTTGGAGGTATATGAAAAATGCAATTTGAAATAAAAAACGAAACGGTTTATGGCTTGGATTTTGCTATTAAAGCAAGTGGAAATCCAATGAGAACTGTTTTGGATAGAACACCAAATACAGATAAAGATTTTATAAGAGCTACTAAACTTGGACAGGCTAAAAGCGGTGAAGGACATGATAATTTTCTTAAGGGAATTATTGTACAAATGGATGTTGTAGCTCCTTTATATTGGCGGAAGCAAGCACAAAGATATCATTGGTTTGATTTTATTAGTAGCCAGTCCACAATGCACTGCTTACTTAAATTTAATATAAGTGAACAATGTGTTCCTGAAACTAACAAAAGAATTTTGAAAATTGTTGAAGAAATAAAAGAAGAATATAACCAAATACCTGATGAAAAAGTAGAAGAAAAAAAGAATAAGTGGAGAGAACTTGTTGCATCCACACCTTGTGGTTTTATTCTTGGTGCATCTATGACAACAAATTATCAGCAATTAAAAACAATGTATAGTCAAAGAAAGAATCATAAATTAAAAGAGTGGAGAGTATTTTGCGATTGGTGTTTAACTCTCCCTCATTTTAAAGAATTGACTGGTGTAGAAAAGTAACGCTTATTTTTCTTTAGTGGTGTCAATTTCATAATTCGGAAGTTCTTTAACTGCTTCCGAATTTTTATTTTTCGATTGACTTTTACGAGGTTTTTGTGAATTTGAGGCGCTTTTTTGAACTTTAACAGGAGTGTTCTCAACATCCTTTATTAATTTTGAATCGGCAATAATTATGTCTTTCTTTGGTGAAATAAGAGGGTAAATAGATAAGAATAATCCTATTAAAATAAGAATAATCCCGATTATTAAAACAATTATTTGATCTGGCTTTTTAGAACTTTGAGTTCTTGCAAATTCCCCAAAGAATAATATTACAATTCCTAAGCTTAAGAACAAAGCGCCGACAATTGAATATAAAATAATATTTTTTACTAGATTGCTTTTGATTTTAGAATAGCCATCATTTTTTATCTTGCTGTGCTTAACTAAATCAAACGAATTTATTGTAACTTCTATGAATAAAACCATTGAATATGTTATGAGAATTGTACCAAAGATCATCGGTAAGAAATTGATAACTGTATTAGGATTAAAGAAAACGAAAAAACTGATTGCAATTAAAATTACACCGCTAATAGTATCAGTTGAGGCAACTCCTCTTTGAAAAAGGTACGAAAATAAGATACTTAGTATCCCATAAATCATAACGACAGAAGCCAAAGAATAACTTAAGGCCGAATACATCGTGTCATTTTGAAAGAAAATTGCAAAAAGTAGTCCCAATACAAGAACAATAACGCCTTGTATACTTTTTATAACTCTATAAAAGTTTGTAACATTTTTCATAACTATTCTACTTTAGCAAATTTCTTCAAAAATATCTGGGGATTCGATATCTATAATATTTTTTAGAGGTATTTCATAATCTTCTATATAAATTATTTTTTTGTTTTTGTCTAAATAGGTTATTTTTCCTTCATAAAAATAACAATAACCTTCCAAATAGAATTTTATTGTCAGTTTTTCGTTTAAATGATTTCGCAGAATAAAATCAATTTTTTTTGCTTGTTCAGTAGAAATTCTTGGCTTCTCGATTTTATTTTTTTCATAAATCATGCGATCTAAAAAAACTGATTGTTCAGTTAAACTAGAAAACGGCAAATATTTTTTCATACCTCTTTTTTCCATACTAAAATTATATCAAAAAGAGAAAATGAATAGATAAAAATGCTAATAAATTTTAGTTACTGTTATGGCGAGTGCCCCAGGTCCGATGTGAGTTGCAACGGATAAACTTAAAGGCTCAAGTCTTATATTTTTTAAATTAAATTTTTCTTCAACTTCTTTTTTCCAAAGATTTGCTGCTTCAATATCGTAAGAATAGACTAAAGCAATTTCTAAACCATCTAAACTACCGTTATATTTTGTGTCTATTATAGATTGTATAGCATTTAGCATTGTAGTTTTAGACTTTTTAATACCTACACACTTAGCAAAAGCGTCTAATTTGCCACCCTCAATAGATAAAACTGGTTTAATGTGAAAGGTTGCACCTAATGCAGCTCCTGCGGGTGTAACTCTGCCACCTTTTTTGAGATATTTCAAAGTATCCACCATAATGAAAATATTGGAATCCGATTTTGTTTCTTCGAGATATCTTTTAATCTCTTCTCCAGTTTTTCCTTCATTTCTCAGCTTTATCGCATCATAAACAGAAGCTTTTAATGTAACGCTAATTCTATGATTATCAACTACAAAAACCTTACCGTTAAATTCTTCTGACAATAATTGTGCGCTATGACATGATTCACTTAGCCCACTAGACATTGGAATATGAACAACTTGATCATATTCTTTTAAAGCGTCTTCCCACATATTAATTACTTCACCTGGAGAAGGCTGTGAAGTCTTGATATCTTTATCTTCTTCTAAAAATTTATAAAATTGTTCACCGGATAAAGTCTCATTTTCAAAATAGCATTCGCCATCAACAATTATTGGCATCCTTAATATTTTGACATCGTTTTCTATTGCTTCCTTTTTTGTAAAGCCTGAATTGTCGTCAGTTATAATACAAATTCTCATAATCATTCCGTCCTATCTTTACAATTTTTTCAAAAGTTATAATAAATGTAAATATGATATTAAATACTAGATTTTCTTGTTATTAGTTAAATAATTTTTTATAGAATTATTAAATATATATTTGTAAAATATTCATATGCCTTTATTTGTTTTGAAAACTGATCTAGTAAACATGAATGTTGATGCAATAGTCAACGATTCAAACGTTAAGTTAAAAATGGTTGAAGGAGTTGGACGAGCAATCTTTCATGCTGCAGGAGATTTAGAGCTTACTGAGGCGTGTAAAAAAATCGGCTATTGTGCCCCTGGAAGTGCGGTTGAGACAGAACCATTTAACTTAACAAACGCAAAAATTATAATACATGCTGTTGCACCAATTTATAATAACGGCAAACATAATGAAGAAAAATTGTTAAGAAGCGCATATAGAAAAAGCCTAGAAATTGCTTCAAGCCATAATTTTACAAAAATTGCTTTCCCTTTACTTGGAGCAGAATTTAACTGGCCTAGAGAAATTTGCTATCAAATTGCTTGTAGCGAACTAAAGAAATTTTTAGTTGAAAATCCTAATGTAACTATTTATTTATGCATGTTTAAAAATATACCTGATGTTATCGATGATAATTTACACGAAGCTTTAACAAACTACTCAACAAGCCATTTTACTTATCAGAATCAACAAAAAGATTTTGCTATACAAAAGAAAGATTTTATTAAAGTCTTTGGCAAAAGAATTAAAGAGATACCTGTTAACACTTTTTTATATAAAGCAAACATAAATTTAGAAGTATACAACGAGGTACTTAATAACCCTGAATTTGCGATGAGCAAATCTTTTGCAATTGGCATATGTATTGCTTTAGAAATGACTTTAGATGAAATGAAAATTGCTTTATTACAATTGGGATATGAATTTAGAAACGATAGACTTTTTGATTTAATTATTCTTTATTTAGTACAGCAAAAAATTTATGACATTTATACAATAAACAATGCTTTATTTTCGTATAATTTTGATTTATTAGGATGTTCAAAATGAGAATAAATCCTCATATTTTACAAGCTCTAAAAGACGGAAAGCCAATTGTAGCTCTTGAAACTACAATTATTTCTCATGGAATGCCTTATCCACAAAATGTATCGACAGCTTTAATGGTTGAAAAAACCATTTATGATAACGGAGCAATACCAGCAACTATTGGAATCATAGATGGCGAAGCAGTCATAGGTATGACCAAAGATGAAATTGAGGAATTTGGGAAGCGTCAAGGAATTGTTAAATGTAGTAGAAGAGATCTACCGATTATTTATGCTAAAAAATTGTGGGGTGCTACTACAGTTAGTGCTACGATGATTTTAGCTGAACAAGCAGGAATAGAATTTTTCGTAACTGGAGGAATCGGAGGGGCTCATAGAAATTGTAATGAAACTTTCGATATCAGTGCTGATTTAGATGAGTTAGGCAAGACAAATGTTACTGTTATTTGTGCAGGTCCTAAAGCTATTTTAGATTTAGGAATTACTTTAGAGATTCTTGAAACAAAAGGCGTTCCTGTTATCGGTTATAACACTGATGTGTTACCTGCATTTTATACCAATAAATCTAAATATAAAGTAGATTATAACGCACACAATCCTTTAGAAATCGCTGAAATAGTTTATCAAAAGAGAATAAATAAACTTGATGGTGGAGTTCTAATAACTAATCCCATAAGTGATAAAGATTCAATGGATCCACAATTTATAGATGATTGTATAGAAAAAGCACTTCTAGAAATGAAGAGATTAGGTATAAGAGGAAAAGACGAAACTCCATTCTTGCTTAAAAAGATAGTTGAATTAAGTGGCGGAAAAAGTCTAGAAGCGAATATAAAATTAATCGTAAATAACGCAAAATTAGGCGCAAAAATAGCTAAGGAATACCAGAATATAAAAGTATAAATATTCTGGTATTTTTTTACAAAAAAGAATTCAGTAAAAAAATACTAATATTCTTTGCACTATGTAAAAATTTTTGTATAATAATCCCGGAAGTAATTTAGGAGGATTATATGTCAAGATTTACTTTACCAAGAGATATCTACTACGGCTGTGGTAGCTTAGCAGAACTCAAAAACTTAAAAGGAAAAAAGGCTATCGTTGTTACTGGCGGAAGCTCAATGAAGAAATCCGGTTTCTTAGATAAAACAGTTGCTTATTTAAAAGAAGCAGGTTTAGAAGTTGATGTTTTTGACGGTGTAGAGCCAGATCCAAGCGTTGAGACAGTTATGAGAGGCGCTGAAGAAATGAGAAAATTCCAACCAGATTGGATCGTTTCTATCGGTGGTGGCTCTCCAATTGATGCAGCTAAAGCTATGTGGGCTTTCTACGAATATCCAGATGTCACATTCGAATCATTGTGTATTCCATTCAATTTCCCACATTTAAGAACAAAAGCTAGATTTGTTGCTATTCCATCAACAAGTGGTACAGCTACTGAAGTTACAGCTTTCTCAGTCATTACTGATTACGCAAAAGGAATAAAATACCCATTAGCAGATTTTGAAATTACACCAGATGTTGCTATCGTTGACCCTGATATTGTTAGAAGTTTACCTGCAAAGCAAGTAGCTTACACAGGTATGGATGCTTTAACACATGCTATTGAAGCTTATGTTGGCACAATTGCTACAGATTTCACTGATCCTTTAGCACTTAAGGCAATTAAAATGGTTTGCACATATCTCGAAGAGAGCTATGTTTGTGCTGATGGTAAGGCAAGAGAAGAAATGCACTATGCTCAATGTTTAGCAGGTATGGCTTTCTCAAATGCTTTACTCGGAATTGTTCACTCAATGGCTCATAAAACTGGTGCTGCTTTCTCAACAGGCCATGTTCCACACGGATGTGCTAATGCAATGTATTTACCACATGTTATCGAATACAACGCAAATAACCCTAGAGCTTTAGCACGTTATGCTCAAATTGCTCAAGAATTAGGTCTTGAAGGTCACGATGCAAAAGAATTAACTCAAGCATTAGTTGAAAAAATTAGAAGAATGAATGTTTTCTTAGGAATTCCTCATGGATTAAAAGAATTTGGTGTTGATGAGAAAGAATTCTTAGAAAAATTACCTGAAATTGCTCATAACGCTGTTAATGATGCTTGTACAGGTACTAACCCAAACCCAATTGATGATGCTACAATGGCAGAATTATTTAAATGCTGCTATTATGACACACCTTGGAAATTCTAATTAATTATTTAATTTATAAAAAAGTTTTAGTGAAAGGTACTCCAAATCCTAGAAATTAGGAAAGGAGTACTTTTTTCTATAAAATATTAGTAAAAATACAAGCTTGAATGTATCTGTATCCAAAAATGTTCATATTAAAATGTCCACTTTATCGATGGGTTAAAAAAAATAACGAAAAAGGCGTTGCTCAATCAATACCTAGAAAAGAAATTGTATTAACAACTGTGCAAAAGAATAATTCTTTAATGTGATGAAAAACGAATTGTTTTATGCTCATGGATCTGAATTTAATGCGTTTGATCAATTAAAAAGTGACTAATTAATATCTTTATTATTATAATTATGGAATTAATAGAAACAAATAAATGTCAACTTTCCAAAATTAGTTAAGCATCCATGTTAACCTTCCGATATAAACTAGTTAGCAAACAATTAGTGTCTTGGAAATTGAGTTTCAATGATAGGACAACTCTTTTTTTGCACTTAAGTTTAATTTAATAAAATTAGTATATCTAATCAGAATTCAACAAGTTTATCGAAAGTGAGCAATAAATTTTTATTAATTTCTATATCAAAAAACTTAACGACTAAGATAAGTTAAAAGATGTTATAATCAAAAATATAAATGTGGATTCTTTGTGAATTGCATTAGATATTTAGGAGGACAAACTTGCAGAGTATATAAATTAATCTTTAGTTAGGTAAATAATTTTTGAATACTATAATTCTAAGAATTAATTTGTTTGGTCTTAAAAAAATATTAAAAAGTACTTAGAATTTAAAAAACCCTGCAGAACTCAAGTTATTTTATGAAATTTTTGAAATCATTCTTTAGTTTAAATTATATTTTTCTTTTAATTCTTTGCTACATCGGAGGATTTATTGAACTTTATAGCTTAGAGGTTAGAGGCGCTTTTGCCGGACTACAAACAGGTAACTTAATTTACATATTTGTGAACATGATTAAAGGTGATTATTACCTAGCTCTTTATTATTTTTTACTCATCTCTTGTTTCGTTGTTGGTGTGATTATTAGTCAAATTGTTGTAAATGTATGTAAGAAAAGAAACAAAGAGTACAAATTTATAATTTTGTTTCTCGAAATAACATGTTTGATTGTTGATTTAATTATTCCAGTCAATCAATCTATCTTAGACCCTCTTAATATTTTGGGTGCGATATCTTTGTCATTATTTTGTGGGTTACAAATACACTCTTTTATAGAAGTACATAATCATCTTTTGGCTACAACAATGATAACAGCAATGATTAGATCTTTAGTCGATAACATTTATAAATACCTTACGCAAAAAACAAAAGAAAACATAATTAGCGCTCTTTCTTTATTTTTATCAATTTTGTCATTTACGCTCGGAGCAATTACTTTTTCGTTTATTGATTTTTTTGCAAAAGATATTTCAAGTTATTTTATTTCTATACCGATTTTTCTATTGTTTATGTGTTTGTTTTTACATTTGCTTGCTTTAAAAAAGAAATAATTAATTTTTTGGTGAAAACTAATTAGATTCGGTAAGTATTTACTCAATAATAGTTTAATTTTACTTTTAGTAAGTTTATAATTTAAAAGTCGATTATTGGAGGAAATTATGTTTGAAATTTTAAAGAAAGTATCATTAAATCCTACCGTAACCTACATGGAAATTGCAGCTCCATATGTTGCTAAAAAAGCAAAAGCTGGTCAATTCATTATTTTGATTGTTGATGAAAACGGAGAAAGAATACCTTTAACAATCGCTGGTTATGATAGAGAAAAAGGAACAGTAAGTATTATTTTCCAAATTGCTGGAGCTAGCACTTACAAATTAAATCACAAAGAAGTTGGAGAAAGCTTATATAGCTTTGTTGGACCTTTAGGCAATCCAAGCGAAGTCGAAGGATTCAAGAAAGTTGCTGTTATAGGTGGTGGTGTTGGCTGTGCTATTGCGTTACCAGTTGCAAGAGCTTTACATGAAAACGGAACTGAAGTTACTTCTATTGTCGGTTTTAGAAATAAAGACTTAGTTATACTAGAGAAAGAATTTAAAGAATGCAGCTCAAGATTTATTCCAATGTCTGATGATGGAACATATGGTGAAAAAGGTTTAGTTACCAATGCTCTTGAAAAATTATTGGCTGCCGGAGAAACATTTGATGAGGTTATTACAATTGGACCATTAATCATGATGAAGTTTGTTGTCCAAGTTTGTAAAAAATACAATATACCATGTGTAGTTTCTATGAACTCCATAATGATTGATGGAACAGGTATGTGTGGATGCTGTAGATTAACCGTTGGTGGAAAGACAAAATTTGCTTGTGTCGATGGTCCTGACTTTAATGGTTACGAGGTCGACTTTGATGAAGCAATGAATAGAGGCACTATGTATAAAACATTTGAAAGACATGCATATGAAGAAGCATGTAATTTATTCAAGAAGGAGGTTAAATAGTTATGGCATTTAACATGAGACTTACAAAAAATCCAATGCCTTCTCAAGAACCAAATGTAAGAAATAAAAACTTTTTAGAAGTTGCTACAGGTTACACCGAAGAAATGGCAATCGATGAAGCAAAAAGATGCTTAAATTGTAAAAATAAACCATGTGTTGAACATTGTCCAGTTAACATCAACATTCCTGGTTTTATCCAAGAAGTTGCAAAAGGTGAATTTGAAAAAGCTTACGAAATTATTTCCGAATCATCTTCTTTACCAGCTGTTTGTGGTCGTGTTTGCCCTCAAGAAACTCAATGTGAAATGAAGTGTACTAGAGGCTTAAGACCTGGAGCTGAAGCTGTTGCTATTGGAAGACTTGAAAGATTTGTTGCTGATTATCACAACTCTCATTTTGCTGGAGAAATAGTCAAGGCTCCATCAAATGGACATAAAGTTGCAGTTATTGGTAGTGGACCTTCTGGCTTAACATGTGCAGGTGATTTAGCTAAAAAAGGATATGATGTCACTATTTTTGAAGCCTTACATTTAGCTGGTGGCGTCTTAGTATATGGAATTCCTGAATTCAGATTACCAAAAGATATTGTTCGTAAAGAAGTTGACAATCTCAAGGCTTTAGGTGTAAAAGTTGAAACAAATATGGTTATTGGTAAAGTTTTATCAATCGACGAACTTAAAGAAGCATATGGATTTGAGGCTATCTTTATCGGAAGTGGAGCTGGATTACCAAGATTCATGGGTATACCTGGCGAAAACTTAAAAGGTGTTTATAGTGCTAATGAGTTCTTAACTAGAACAAATTTAATGAAAGCTTATAAAGATACAAGTGATACACCTATCGAACATGCAAAACGTGTTGCTGTTGTTGGTGGTGGAAACGTCGCAATGGACGCTGCAAGATGTGCCAAACGTTTAGGCGCTGATGAAGTTTATATTGTTTATAGAAGAAGTGAAGCAGAACTTCCAGCAAGAAGAGAAGAAGTTGAACACGCTAAAGAAGAAGGTATCATCTTTAAAGTTTTAAATAATCCAGTAGAAATTATTGAAAATCCTGAAACACATTTAGTTGGTGCAATTAAAGTAGAAAAAATGGAATTGGGTGAACCTGATGCAAACGGAAGAAGAAAACCTGTTGGTACAGGAACATATGATGAAATTCCAGTTGATTGCGTCATTATTTCTATCGGAACATCTCCAAATCCACTTATTAAACAAACTACTAAAGGATTAGAAACTAATTCTCACGGTTGTATTGTTACAAAAGACGAGAGCGGACTTACAACACGTGAAGGCGTTTATGCAGGTGGTGACGCTGTCACAGGTGCAGCAACTGTTATTTTAGCTATGGGCGCTGGAAAGCAAGCTGCAAAAGCTATTGATGAATATTTAAGTAAGAAATAAATTTTACAAACAATAAATCAATGAAATAAAAAGCGAGAAATCGCTTTTTTATTTTTAAAGAAAATATAAATTGTATAATTTATATATGAAATATGTTTTAACAGGTGAACAAGCTAAAGAAGCAGATTTATTCACTATCAACGAAAGAAAAATACCAGCAAAAGAATTAATGAAAAAAGCTGGCTTTAAAATGTATGAGGTCTTAAAGAGATACATTAATAAGCAAGACTCCGTCTTGATTGTATGTGGGGCAGGGAATAATGGTGGAGATGGCTATGTTTTAGGATCATTTTTATATGAAAATGGTTTTGATGTAAGTATTTTTCAATATAAAACGCCGAAGACAAGCGAGGCGATTGCGGCTTATAGCGAATTTAACGGGAAAATTATAAAAGAAATCAATAAAAATTATGATGTAGTTGTTGATGCTATTTTTGGAGTTGGACTATCAAGAGATTTAGACGACATAACTAAGAACTTTATTTCGTTTTTAAATAAAATGTCCGGTTTTAAGGTTTCCTTAGATATACCAAGCGGATTAGATTCGACAAATGGTAATATAATGGGAAATGCTTTTGTTTGTGATTTATTAATTACTGTCCAATGCTTAAAAAGTGGTTTGTTTTTAAATAAAGGAGTCACCACTTTTGAAAAGGTGGAAATAGTTGATATCGGAATTGATACTTCTTGTGTAATTGATAAATTAATTATTTATGAAGATGAAGATTTTCAAAATATATTGCAAAAGCGTTCAAAAATATGCAATAAAGGTACGTTTGGCAAAGTCGCTTTAATTGGGGGCAGCCATGATTTATGCGGCGCTGCAATTTTAAGTGCATCTGCTTTAGCCTCACTTAGATGTGGCGTAGGATATTCTAGAATTTGTGTGCCTGAAAAGTTATACGATATATACGCTTTAAGAAATCCAGAAAATATTTATTTTGCTTTCAAGAGCGACGATAAAGGAAATATTTTGTTTGATGAAGAAAATCTTAGATCAATTTTAAACTATGATTGTATTGGAGTAGGCATGGGGCTAGGATGCTCTGAAAATGTATATAATATTTGCCGCTATTTATTGGAAAATTATACTGGTAATTTAGTATTAGATGCAGATGCCTTAAATAGTATTTCAGCTTATAATTCTGATATATTATCTCATCATAAATGCAATTTAGTTATAACTCCTCACATAAAAGAATTTTCACGATTAACTAAACTTTCAGTAGATGAAATTTTAAAAAAAGAGTTGAGTTTTGCAAAGTTTTTTGCAAAAAAACGGGATTTAACACTTGTTTTAAAGAGCAATACAACTATTATTTGCAACAGCCAAAATTGTGTTCTAAATATTACTGGAAATCCTTCTTTAGCAAAAGGGGGAAGTGGCGATATACTGACAGGCATTATAGTGGGTCTTTTATCATTTACATCTAATAAATTCTTATCTAGTTGTTTTGGACCGTATTTACTTGGAAAGTGTGCAGAATCTATTTGTTATAAAATCGATGAACGTAGTGTAATAGCTACTGATATTGCAAATGAAATTGGTTATGTATTAAAAAATATTAAGGATAAATAGTATGAAAACTATAATAGGCATAAGAAAGTGGTTATCTTTCATTATTATTGGGCTTGCTGGGCAATTTGCTTGGACTATTGAAAATATGTATTTGAACAAGTTCATATTTTCATTGGACAGTAGTGGAAATTACATGAGTTTAATTTCATTAACCGTTGCTTTAAGTGCGGTTACAGCTTGTTTAACAACAATTTTTGTTGGAGGAATTATTGATAAATTTGGCCACAGAAAATTAATTATTTCGTGTGGCTATATTTTGTGGGGAATATCAACTTTTGCTTTTGGCTTTATAAGTGTTGATAATGTAGCAGCATTATTTCCTGCTGCTTCTGCTGGATTTTTAGCTGGAATATTTGTCATTGTTCTTGATTGTATAATGACTTTCTTTGGAAGTAGTGCGAACGACGCTTGCTTTAACTCGTATGTAACAAGAGAAGTTGATAATGACAATCGCGGAAAAGTAGAAGGTGTATTGTCTATACTGCCTCTTTTTGCAATGCTTATTATTTTTGTCGGATTAAACTTTTTAACAGAAGGTGAAAATCCAAGATGGGATATATTCTTTTATATAATTGGATCTATCGTTATTTTAGTAGGCATTATAAGTATCTTCTTGTTGCCTAAAGAAGTGAATGAAGATAAGGGTAATAAATATTTTAGCATAGTTGCAAACGGATTTAAGATCTCTACTATCAAACAAAACAAGACACTATATTTAGTGTTTTTAGCTTATATGATTTATGGGATTTCAAGTCAAATATTTTTTCCTTATTTAATGATTTATTTCCAATACTCTCTTGGGTTTGAAGGAATAGATTTTTCTTTAGTTTTGGGAATAGTTCTCATAATCGGTTCTATTTTAAGCGTAATTTATGGGATTCTTTCTGACAAAATAGGAAAAATAAAATCGTTATTTCCTATTTTAGTAACATACTGTGTCGGATTATTTTTATTATTTTTTGTTCAAAAAGGACAATTGGCTTTTGCTATAATAGCAGGCATCTTAATGATGCGGGGATATATTTCCTTAAGTAGTGTATTAAACTCGTTAGTTCGTGAATTCATCCCTGAAGATAAGGAAGGTAGTTTTATGGGCATTCGAATGCTTTTTGTTGTAATGATACCAATGTGTACTGGCCCTTATATTGGAGAAGCTATTTCTAGTGGTTTTCCATCAGGTGTATATAGCGATTTAGGAGTAGATAAACCTTTGCCTTCCAATTATATTTGGCTATTTTCCTTGCTAGTTCTTTTGCTTATATTAATTCCTCTACTTTTTGTAATTATTAATAGCAAAAAACAAAACAAAGAAAAGAAGAAAAACAACGGAATTCTTTACACCACTGATCTAAGCGTTGAAGATGTACCTCTTAAAGATTATCCCAGAATCAATCTAGTTCGTGACTCTTATATTTGTTTAAATGGAAAATGGGAAATTTGCATAAATACTTCGAGAGACATTCCTAACTCATTTGAAAAAGAATGTATAGTTCCTTTTGCGGTAGAATCACCATTAAGCGGAGTCAATCATCTTCTCGAAGTAAACGAGTATATTCACTATCATAAAATTGTTAATTTTGATTCTGCTTTCAACCTAGGCAAAATCATTTTGCATTTTGAAGGGATTGATTGCGAAAGTGATATTTATATCAACAAGCAGAAAATTTGTTCGAATATTTCTGGTTACCTTCCAGTTGAGTTAGATATAAGCGACTATGTTAAAGCAAATAGTTTTGAAATCGATGTTACTGTCAGCGACAAAAGTGATTTGTCCCCTTTTTCAAAAGGAAAGCAAAAATTAAATAGAGGGGGGATATGGTATACAACTACAAGTGGAATTTATAAGCCTGTTTGGCTTGAAAGTGTACCTGTAAATTTTATAAAAAAAGTTGAAATTAGGACACTTTTTGATGAAAATAAAGTGTTTTTTAATGTTGTTTCAACTTGTTCTGAAGATGTAAACATTAAATTTTTAGATTATGTTATTAATGGCAAAACTAACGAGATAATAGAAGTTGATGTTAAAAATTTGCCTATATGGAGTGTTACTAATCCTACATTGATATATGTAGATGTCGAAACAAAAGAAGACAAAGTTAGGTCGTATTTTGGGTTTAGGAAAATTTCTATCAGTTGTTTTGATGACAAAAAATATATATGTCTAAATAATAAGCCAATATTTTTAAATGGTGTTTTAAATCAAGGCTATTATTATGGAGGAAACTTAACACCTAGTTCCTATAAAGACTATGAAGATGATATTTTACGACTTAAGAAGTTAGGTTTTAATACAATAAGAGTACATATTAAACAAGAACTGGATAGATTTTATTATCTATGTGATAAACATGGAATTTTAGTAATTCAAGATATACCAAATGGAGGTGAAAAATATTCGCTCACTGTCCAAATGCAAGGAGGTCTACTCCCCTTTATAAAAAAGAAAAATGATCACAATTATAAAACTTTTTCCAGAGTTTCGTCTGAAGGAAGAAACGAATATGATTTGGTGTTAAAAAATATATTATCAACTTTAGTTAACTTTCCATCCGTTATTATGTACACTTTGTTTAATGAAGGACGGGGGCAGTTTGACAGTGATGTCGCATATCATAAATCTAAAGCGTTAGACAACAGCAGAATTTATGATGTTGCAAGCGGGTGGTATGATAACGGATTTAATGAAATTATTTCTATCCACTCTTATTTTTACCCTTTAAAAATTTCAAAAACCCTGCAAAAACCGATTATTTTTTCTGAATTTGGCGGTTATTCGTTGCTACTAAAAGATCATTTTTTTGGTTTAAAAAAGTTTGGTTACAGGCATTATAAAGATCATATAGCTTTAACTAAGGCTTACACTAAATTATATAAAAAAAGCATTATACCTCTTATTGATAAAGGTTTAAGTGGATGTATTTATACCCAATTTAACGATGTAGAAGATGAAGTAAATGGTTTGTTTACATTTGATAGAAAAGTTCTAAAAATTGATGAGAATGTTATTAGAAATATTAATATAGAAATTTTCAGAAAATTTCAAAAAAAATAAAAAAGTCTGATTAACTCAGACATTTTTTTATACTGGTGATTCTCCGGAGACTCGAACTCCGGACCCACTGATTAAGAGTCAGTTGCTCTACCAACTGAGCTAGAGAACCGGTAAAAATAATATTACACACTTGAAGCATGAAAATCAAGATAGAATGAATAAAATGTAAATGAAGATCTTAACTTTTAGGTTTATAAAGTTAAATTTTTTTATCTAAACGCTGTTTTTGTATTTTTCATTTTTTACGATCAAAAAACAAAAATTATTATTATACATAATTCTATTGTATAATAATAAAACTATGAAAATTGTTTGCCCTTATTGTGAAAATGTTAATGATGTATCTAAAGGTAGCTTAAAAGTAACTTGTAATAAATGTGGTCAGTCTTTTGATATTGAACAAGGAAAGCAAAAAACTGTAAACAAATACAAAGAGTTGCAAAGTGCTGCTTATAACTTCTTATATAGAAGTCAAAAATTCGAATCCGCCTATAACTGTTATGAGGATTGTTTATCTATTAAAGAAAACGATTTATCCTCTATTATTGGAATGTGTTTAGCTATTACTTCTATGTCTAGGCTTGATGATCCTCTTTTTTATAAAGTAATACCAATTATTGAAAACTACAATGTTTATCTTGACATAGAAAATACTGTTTTATTTTTACACTTTATTAAAGACATGCTCGATCAAATTGAATTTTACTACAACGAGACAAAAGCAAGAGTTGTTGTTGAAGATTCTTTTATGAATGAGAACTTATTCAAGTCCTTTGTTAAAGCTTCAAATGATATTTCTGATATATTTAAATATTTTGAAGAATCATTTGAAATAATGAATCAAGATGAATTGTCTTCTTTTAAAGAGGATTATCCATATTTTGAAGAGAGATTTAATGACATTAAGAATCAAACTACTGCTAATTTAAATACTACATATAATGTTTTAAATGTAGGCGACTATGATGTTAAGGACGGAATTGTTGCTATGACAGGCAACAATAAAAAAATTATGGAAATTGTTCTTCCGGAACATCTCGAACTTGTTGTAGAAAATGTTAAGGGCAAATTGTACATGAAAATATGTACTCCTATCATGATTAGCTTTGGAGTCCTTGCTTTAATTTTCTTTATAATTTTTGGTATATTTGCTAAACCACTTTATATTTATTTAGCTCTTGCCTTTTTACTATTAGGCATTGCAACGTTTGGCCTGTATAGATTATTAGTTAATCACTCAGCTAAACATTTGCGGAAAAAATAAAATTTATAAATTTTTTGAAAGCCAAAGAACGATGAGAAATCCCGTTCTTTTCTTTTGGAGAAAGCGTACTTATTGGCTCATCGTATCCTTTAGGAATAAAAATT
Source organism: Candidatus Onthovivens sp. (assembly GCA_034087725.1). Lineage (GTDB taxonomy): Bacteria > Bacillota_I > Bacilli_A > RFN20 > CAG-826 > Onthovivens. The sequence goes on from JAXDXW010000004.1 coordinate 78,364, forward strand.
GGATCATAACCGAAACCGTTTTTATTTTGTACTTTAGAAGAAATTTTTCCTTCCATTATTCCTTCAAATTGATGAACTTCACCTTTATTTATATAAGTTAAGACACATGAAAAATATGCGTAACTTCCAGCGACAGTAGAAGAAAGTTTTTGATTAAGTGCTTCTTGTCCGCCGTTCTCGTCAGCATATCTATGTGAATATACTCCAGGAACATTATTACCTAATGCTTGAATAATAATTCCACTATCATCACTTAAAACAGGCAAAGAAGTAAATGAAGAAACCGCTCTAGCTTTAATTAAAGAATTCTCTGCAAAAGTTTTCCCATCTTCAATAACTTCTTGATTAAAATTAATGTCTTCCAATGATAAAAAATGAAGATTATAATTTTTTCCCATTTGATTAAATTCTTCAATTTTATGTTTGTTCGAAGTAGCTACTACTATATCCATAAATTCTCTCTTTTTATAAAAAACCTTGCAGAACTGAATTATTTTTAATAAAAAAGCTTTGATAAATCAAAGCAAAATTTTATTAAACTGGAGCAGGTGACGGGAATCGAACCCGCGTATTCAGCTTGGAAGGCTGAAGTTCTACCATTGAACTACACCTGCGTGCTTAAATAATATATCATTATTTTTTTTAAATAACAATACTAATTTAAGCAAAATCAAGTTAATTAAAGAGCACTTTTAGCTAAAGATACAAGACTATCTTTAGGCATATATCCTGACTTAATATTTACGATTTTGCCATCTTTAATTAATACTAATGTAGGTACAGCCCTTATATTAAATTGACCGGCAATTGCTGGAAATTGATCTACATCAACTCCTAAAAATTTAATTTGAGGAAGTTCATTTGATGCTTCTTCAAATTCAGGCTTTAACATTCTGCAAGGGCCACACCATGTTGCATTAAAGTCAACAAGTGTAATTCCGCTAGAAACAATTTCAGTAAATTCTTTTTCAGTTTTCAATTCAATAATCATAATTTCCTCCTATATAAGAAAACATAAATAATAAACGAGAAATATAATTAAAATATGTCCTGGATAGTATAAATAGAAGAAGTATTTTGAAAAATTGTTTTTCAATCCAGGTTTCCAATTATAAAATAGAACGAATATACCAGCTAGCACCAAGTATGATTCACATCCGAAATCCATAATTCTTGAAGAAACAAGCGTATTTCTCGTTGCTACATCTATAAAGTAACAAATTATACTGACGAGAACAATTGATATGCAACATATAAGATTGCGTCGAAATTTGTATTCATAAGTTTCTTTATAAGCGCTAATTAAACTTTCGTCATTATTTAATCCTATTTTTATATTTTTGTTATATAAATTAATAAATAGATAAAATAACCAAAATAGTAGAAAACCTAACCGATCATATTGGAGCAAAAAACCATCGTACAAAAAATGAAAATCATTTATAAATTCGTAATTATAATATTTAAAGAAAGCACAACCGATAGCGTATAAAAACGGCAAAATAGCTAATGCTTTTATAAATTTATTTTTCTGTATGAATAAAAAATAAGACAAGGCAATTAAAAATAAATCAAGAAATATATTTCCAATATTCATCATCATTCTTGATATATAACTAGGTAAACCGAATAATGGCGAGTTAATTATTGCTAATCCTGCCCAAATGATTGCTGCTGAAGTTCCCAATCTTAATAAATATTTCTTGATATTACGCGTATGTAATAAGCCAACATACAAAGTAAAAACAAAAAGAGGAAAAGCTATTCGGCCAAATATTTGTAAAATAAAATTCACATCATTTGATATTATATTTGCACTTACTAAAAAAAGCGAAATATGAGATATTGTCATAGAAATTATGGCAATTATTTTTAAAGTGAATGTATCTAGTTTTAATAATTTTTCTTTCATATTATATGTACATTATTTGCACGACACTTATTAAGTTATTTAAGATATGGGCTAAAACGGAATTCTCTAAACCATATTTTTCATATATAAAGCACAGAATAGCACCACTCAAGGCATAAGATGGAAAGTTTATTAATTCATTTATTAATTGATTTGGAGTGTTAATGCTTGAAAAATTAAAATGAATTAATCCAAAAATTAATGAAACAACTAAATAAGCACCAATTCGATTATGCTTTCGAATACTTGAAAAAAGACCTAATCGATATGTTAACTCTTCAACGATAGGACCAACAAAACCTAATATTATTAAGCCTACAGATGGATATTGTTTTATTATCTGCATTGTTAAATTTTGATTGTTGCTAATTGTAGCCCCCAAATTTGTCGAAACAAAAGAATATAAAACAGAAAAACTGATTAAGCAAGCAGCTCCGATGATGCCTGGCACAAAGTTATTAATTCGGACAGTTGTATTCTTTGAAAATTGAGGCAAATATCTGAATAGAAAAAGAAACATTACTAGAAAAGTAGCAGAGTAAGCAAAGATGTTTATATAAGTTAAGCCATTAATAGATTGCAAGAACTCTTTTGAAGTGGCAGCTTCAATAATGATTTGAGCAAAAAGCTGAAAAATAGTCATTAAAACAGTTCCTAAAAGAAACAATATAATGTGTTTATGAATTTGGAAAAAATAGCAATTTGTGCCATCAATAATTTCTAATGGAGCTCTTTCCTTTTTAAAAGACTGTTTAGGCAAATTATCATTTTCAGTATCTTTTATATCTTGAGGATAACCACAAAAAGGGCATATTTTTTTGTCCTTGTCTATTAAAAGTCCACATTTTTTGCATTTTACTTTTTCTTTCATTTCGGTTACCTATTTAATTATTATATAATTAAAAATATAGGTATAACAAGATGAGTTATGAATTAAAAAAAGACAACGTTTATCAGCTTGAGGTAGAAAAATCTAAATTCATTTCTTACGCTTTTTTTGTGAAAAACCATGCAGAAGTCCAATATTTTTTAAAAAAACTTGAAAAAGAACATCAAAAAGCTCGACATATTTGCTATTCCTATGTAATCAATAACCAAATAAAAATGAGTGATGATGGTGAACCAAGCGGCACAGCTGGGAAGCCTATTTATAACTCGATTATTATGCATAAGATGAATAATTGTCTTGTTGCGGTGGTTAGATATTTTGGCGGCACATTATTAGGCAGTGGAAGATTGTTAAGAACTTATTCTGAATCGGCTTCGCGAGTGTTGGACAGTGCTGAGAAAGTGGAATTAATTAATGAGTTTCTATTCAAAGTAGAATTAACATACGATATATATGATAAATTTACTTCTTTTTTGAAGTTTAAGTATTTAACTATCATTAAAAAGTATTTTAATGATAATATAGTCATTGAGTTTTTTTCAAAGGATGATATTGAAGAAGAAATTCTTAATCAATTCTTTGGAAAAATTAATATTTTAGAGAAATGTATGGTTGAGCACAGAAAGGAATAGTATATGAGCGAATGTAATCATAATTGCGAATCTTGCGGAGAAAATTGTTCACAAAGAACAATACAAAAAGCAAAAACAAACGAAAAAAGTAAAGTTAAGCATGTTATAGGTATTGTTAGTGGTAAAGGTGGTGTTGGAAAATCTTTTGTTACATCTTTATTAGCTTCAGGATTGAGGAAAAAAGGACATTCTGTTGGTATTTTAGATGGCGACATTACTGGTCCTTCAATACCTAAGTCTTTTGACATACACTCTGCAGCGGAAGGAGACGGAGTTCAATATATATACCCAGCGGAAACTACCTCAGGAATAAAAATTATTTCAGCAAATATGATGTTACCGCATGAAGAAGACCCTATTATTTGGAGAGGAACATTGATTTCTTCATTATTAACCCAATTCTTTTCAGATGTTGTTTGGGGTGAACTCGAATATTTATTAATCGATATGCCACCAGGTACAGGGGATGTTCCCTTAACTGCCTTCCAACAATTACCTTTGGATGGTGTTATTATTGTTACTTCACCACAGGATTTAGTTTCAATGATTGTAAAAAAACAAATTAATATGGCTAAAATGATGAATGTTCCTATTTTAGGAATTGTTGAAAATATGTCTTATGTACTATGTCCAAATTGTAATGAAAAGATTCAAATTTTTGGTGATTCTAAAGTAGAAACTGTTGCTAAACAATATAGTTTAAACGTTTTAGCAAAACTACCTATTAGATTAGGCAATAGTAATTTAATTGATAATGGAAAAATAGAAAGTATTGATGTACCTGAATTTTATGAGGTTGTGGAGGCTGTAGAAAAATTATGATAACAGTTAGAGAATTTGCTAAAAGAAGAGAAAAATTATACGCTCAATTAGATGACAATAGCATTACCATATTATTTAGTGGTATTGCTAAAAAATCTAGTGCTGACGCTGATTATCCATTTGTTGTTAATAAAAATTTCTATTATTTAACAAATATAAAACAAGAAGATAGCGCTCTTTTGATTACGAAAAACGGTGGGTTAGTTAAAGAATACTTATTTATTTCTGAATATGATGAGGTTAAGGAGAAACGGACAGGAAAAAGGTTAACACCTGCTGAGGCAAGAGCTTATAGTGGAATAAATAATGTACTTTTTATAAATAATATAGACGCCCATTTATCCATGCTTTTTGAAGGAAAAGGTGATTTTGAAAATTACACAAAAGTTTATATGGATTTAGAAGCAGAAAATAAAATTCGTCCTCAAACAAGCACAATTGATTTTAAGAATTCTTTATCGCTAAATTATGATTATCTAGAATTTGAAGATATCTATGAAAAGATAATTAGAATGAGAATGGTAAAAAGCGCAGACGAAATTGAAGAATTTAAAGAGGCAATAAGTAAGACTAATATTGGCCTTCAAAATATTATGAGACATATAAAACCAGACTTGTATGAATATCAATTATCTAGCTTATTTTTCTACACTATTCAAGATTATGACTATAGTGATTTATCTTTTCCGACAATTTGCGCAAGCGGTGTAAATGCGACATGCTTGCATTACCCTACCCCTGTATCAAAGATACAAAAAAATGATTTGGTCTTATTTGATTTAGGATGTCAAAACAACATGTATTGTGCAGATATTACACGTACATACCCAGCTAGTGGTAAATTTAGTGCTCTTCAAAAAACCATTTATAATATTGTTTTAAAGGCAAATAAGTTAGTCATTGATTCTATTAAGCCTGGAATAACTATCGCTGAGTTAAACGAAATTACAATCAATTGCTTGGCTGAAGGATGCTTAAAAGCTAAATTAATTAAAAATCCAAGCGAGATTTCAAAATATTATTTTCACAATATTTCCCATCATATTGGTTTAGACACACACGATCCTTCTTTAAGACATTTGCCTTTAGAAGCCGGAAATATTATTAGTGATGAGCCTGGACTATATTTTAAAGAATTAGGAATCGGGGTTAGAATTGAGGATGATATTTTGGTAACGGAAGACGGAAGTTATAATCTAAGTAATCAAATATTAAAAGAGCCTGATGATATTGAAGCAGCAATAGCTTTTTCAAGGAGCCAAAAACATGAAATATAGATGCAAAGTTTGTGGCGAAATAATTTCCAGCCCTGTTTTGTGCCCTTTTTGTGGTAGCGGAAGTGATGAAATAGAAAAAATCGAAGAAGATTTATTAGATGATACTTCTGAATCGATTATTGAAGAAGATGTTGTGGAAGAAACTTTTTCTAATGAAGAAACTATTAAAGAGGAAACGCATCACGAATCTTCGCAAGATGATTTCAACAATATTTTAAATGATGAATCCTCTAACGAAGAAGTTAATTCTTATATTTATGAAGATGATGACAAAAAAGATAATGTTATTGATGATTTGGAAGTTCTTAATGAAGATAACTGTGAATCTTTAGACGATAAAACTGCAGAAAATGATTTTATAAGAGAAGAAGAAAAAATCTCTCAAATTAGCGAAAACCCTGCAGAACTCGAATATTTTTTCAAAATTTTTGGTAATTTGTATTTAAATGACATCGATAAATTTAATAAATTTAAACCTTATTTCGAATATTTTGTTACAGATCGACTAGTTAAATATGGAAAAAATTTTGATATTAATTCAGTAAATGAAAATGATTTTGGTGAATTTTTTAAAACCATTTTAAATCAAATTAAAGGTATCAATAAATGAATTTTACTGATTTAATAATAGTTTTGGTAGTTTCTATTTTGTGCCTTTTAATCGTGCTTGGAATCTATTTTGCGTATAAAAATAATCCGTGTGGTATTTGCTCAGAAGCAAGTAGATGTTCGAAAAAAAAGCGAGCAAAGCCATCATTAGTTAAAAATTATTACAAATGTTATGGACATCATAAAAAAATCCAAAATATATTTTTAGATTTTAACGGAACAATTTTAGATGATTTAGATTTATGTCATAAAATTTTGAATGAGTTATGTCAAATAGCTAACATTCCACCTATTTCTGTGGAAGAATATATAAAAATTTTTGGATTTCCAGTTAAAAATTATTATGAAAGTGTTGGTTTTGATTTTAATAAAATGCCTTATTCTTTTATATCCGAGCACTTTAATAATAACTATTCTAAAAGATGGAGAAAAGAGACCAAATTATTCAAAAATTTTAAGAAATATATAAAAAAATTGAAAGCTGAAGGTTTTCAAATTTATATCATCACAGCAAGCGAAACAGAACTTGTTAATGCTCAACTTAAATATTTTAAAATTGATAAGTTTTTTGATGGTATTGCTTCATCAAGTAATAAAGAAGCTAATGGAAAGTTAGAGTATACTCTCGATTTTATTAAAAAGAATAACATTAATATATCTAAAACCATTATGATGGGAGATACACTCCACGACGCAGAAGTTGCAAGAAAAATAGGGGTTAACTGTGTTTTATTTTCGAAAGGACATAATGATATAGATAGATTAAATTCGACAGGTTTACCTGTTTTTAGTTCTTACTCTGAATTCTATAACTATATCGAAGAAAATAGATAAAATGAAACAATTAAATATAAAATAGAAGTATTTTATATTTTATTTTTCGGTTATAATTTTTATATGAACAAAACTAAAAGGCCCGGATTTAGATTTTATATAGTTCTTTTGATGTTTTGTCTTGAGACTATATTAGTTATATGTATTTTATTATTGGCATCATTATTTCCTTTTGCAGTGAATTATTTTTGGATACCTTTTTTAGTTTATATTATTGTGAATTCTTTAAATGCATTATTTATTATCAATACCAATGTAAATACTGCTTTTAGATTGTCTTGGATAACGATTACTATAATTTTTCCTTTTGCAGGATTGATTATATATTGGCTATACGCCGATAAAATCACTACAAAAAAAATGAAAAAGATTAGATTTTCAACGATTAATTCGGAATTAGGTAAAGGATTAGTAATTAAAAACGACGTTTTGAATAATATTCAAATTGAAAATCAAGACGCTTACGCTATATCGAATTATATTTTAAGAAATAGTTTCTCAGCACCTTATCAAAATTCAAGTTTAGAATACTTTTCTATGGGTGATTATGTTGTTGAATCCATGCTTGAAGAACTAAAAAAAGCTAAAAAGTTTATTTTTATGGAATATTTCATAATTGAGTATGGTTCATTTTTTGATTCAATATATGAAATTTTAAAAGAAAAGGCTAAAGAAGGTTTAGATGTGCGTTTAATATACGATGATTTTGGTAGTATTTTCAAAATTAATGCAAATTTTTACAAAAAAGCTATTAAAGACGGAATTAAATGTTATTCATTTAATAGATGTAGACCTTTTATGGATATTCGTCAAAATAATCGTGATCACCGTAAAATGATTATCATTGATGGAGTTTGTGCCTTTACTGGAGGCATGAATATTGCAGACGAATATATTAATAAAGTTGAAAGATTTGGTTTGCGGAAAGATAACTGCCTTATGATTAAAGGGGAGGCTGTTAATGGCTTCACAAATCTGTTCTTATCGAATCGGAAACTTTTAGAAAGAGACAAAGAAATTAATCATCTTTTATACACATATGAATCTAATAAATGCTTAAGAGAAGAAAATATTATAAGCGACGGATTTATACAGCCTTTCGGTGATGTTCCTTTTGACAATGAAGAGACTGCAAGAAATGTTTTGCTTCAATTAATAAGTAGAGCAAAGAAATCTATATATATTTCAACGCCATATCTTGTGCCAGATGACGACCTTATTAGTGCTCTAATTAATGCATCGAAGAGTGGAATCGATGTAAAAATTATTACTCCTGGTATACCTGATAAGAAAGTGTGTTACAGTCTCACAAGATCTTATTATGGAAAATTAGCTTTTTATGGTATAAAAATTTATGAATATACTCCCGGATTTAATCATACTAAGTTATATGTAATAGATGATAAGTTTGCAGTAACAGGTACTGTAAATTTTGACTTCAGATCATTATATTTGCACTTTGAAAATGCTGTATTTTTATATGCTAATAGTAAAGTCGCAAATATGAAAGAAGACTTATTAAATATGGTTGAAATTTCTAAAAAAATTGACGATGACAAATATATAAACGTTGGAATTTTTAAGAAGTTGTATTGGTCAATTCTTAAAATTTTTGCTCCATTGTTTTAGGAGAGAATATGGAAGAAGAAAGAGAGTTAATAGTCCGCAATATTAAAAAAGTATACGGTAATAGTAAGAAAAATGAAGCGGAAGTTGTTGCACTAAAGGATGCGACTTTCTCAATAGCTAAAGGTGAATTAGTAGTTATTTTAGGTCCTAGCGGTGCTGGGAAAACCACATTATTGAATATTTTAGGTGGTATGGATAATGCTAGCAGTGGCGAATATATTTTAAATGGTCAAAATGTTACCAAAATGAACGAAAAACAATTAGGTAAGTTTAGGAGACAAGATATCGGATTTGTTTTTCAATTTTATAATTTAATGCCTTCCTTAACAGCTTATGAAAATGTATATTTAGCAAGTTCGTTAGTTCAAAAGCATTTTGATCCTATGGATGTTTTAAAGCTTGTAGGGTTAGAAGAAAGAGCCAATAATTTTCCATCTCAATTAAGTGGAGGAGAACAGCAAAGAGTAGCAATCGCACGAGCGATTGTTAAAAATCCTACTCTTATTTTAGCTGATGAACCAACAGGCGCCTTGGATAGCAAAACTGGTGCTTCCATCATTTCTTTATTAAAGAATATATGTAAAGAACAGAAAAAAACTGTAATTATTGTTACTCACAATAAGGCTATAAGTGTTATTGCAGATAGAATAATAAAAGTACAAGATGGAAAAATTGTATCAAATTTACGCGTCTTGCATCCAAAAAATGTCGAGGAAATTGAACGGTGAGAGCATTTAAAATATTGCTTAAGAAATGCTTTAGAGATATTGGAAGAAATCTTAAGCAATTTCTATCTATCATTTTTATAATTGCTGTTGCGATAACTTTATTCATCGGCTTAGAAGCAAATAGCGAAGCGTTTGAAAGAAGAGTTGACGAAGTTTATACGCAGGGCAACGCAAGTGACATATGGATTACTGTTAATCCTGAAATTTTTGATACAAAATCTAATTTAGAAGATTTTAATAAAGTTGTTTCTGCAAACGGAGGAGATGAATCTCTTGTAGAAAAAAGAATGTATTTGCCGACAACAATCAATGGCATTTCTGCAAGTGCATTAATCTCAAGAACCTTACCTAATATTAATAAAGGTTATGATTTTGAATTAGGTGGGGATATAAGTCAAAACAATTTTTTTGTTATTGATAAAGAATTAGTCAGCAGATATAAAGTTTTAACTGGAAAAGATATCGGGATCGGAGACACTCTTCCTGTGAGTTACGACTTAACAAGTATTAAATCTGCTTTAGGAGATCCTACTGAGTTTGCAAATAATATAATTGATAAATTGTTAGAGAGTATTTTACAAAGTGAATCAATTTCTACCGCTGTTAAAGCGATAATAACATCTTACATTGAGGGAAATAGAGATCAAGTGGTAAAAGCTATTGAAGATGCTTACAATAGCATTTTCTCAATAGATACTTTAACGATTGATGTAAAGATAAATGGATTGATGAGGCATCCTGAAAATATTCAAAATGCAACTTTTACAAATAGTAATTTTTTGTTGTCTTCTAAGGTTGTTATTAAAAAATTTGCATCTCAACTTGCAGAAAATATTTCTTTTTCTGACCCAACAATCGTTGCGATGATCAAAAGTTTATTAAGCGATGCTGATAAGGTGATTGATGAAGAAAGCAATGAATTTGTTAATGATCTTTTAAATAATTTTTATAATCAATATATTTTAATTCTAGGTAAGAACAAGTCATTAAATAATGTAGAAAGAGAACTTACAAGTTATTTCACTACAAAAGGTAATTTATTAGCAATTTTTAATAAAAATAATATGCCTTCCAATGCCGTTATTTCAAATGATATTGTTCAATCACGTCAGTTAACTTATTGCTTCCCTCTTATATTTTTCTTAGTAGCGATATTGGTTGTTTTGACTACGATTTCTCAATTAATTTTAAAAGAAAGGACACAAATTGGAACTTTTAAATCACTAGGTATATCAAAGAATACTATATTGTTTTATTACATTGCAATGATGTCTGTGATTGCCTTAATTGGTACAATTTTAGGATTAATTATTGGACCACTTTTATTACCAGGAATTTTGAATTTGAAATATTCAATTTTATACAGCTTACCTGCGCTACATTATATTTTCCCTTGGATTTATGCACTTGTTTGTGTGATTTTAGTTGTATTTGCAGTTGCTGCATTAACATTTTTACTGATAAGAAAAGAGCTTAATCTAACACCTGCTAATTCGATGAGGCCAGCTGCACCTAATGTTAAATTTAAAGAAAAGAAAAAGAATTCTAAACATATTTCGATGATGATGGCCTTAAGAAATATTCGCGTCCACATTGCTAAGTCGATAATGGTTGTAATCGGGGTTTTAGGATGTACTGGATTATTAATTTGCGGAATGGGTATTGAAGACACAATTGATTATGGAATTAATTATGATTTAAATAATATTTTAGCTTCAGATATTCAACTTACTTATAATAGCGGCGTTAGAGCAGGATCTGTTACAAACGAAATTTTAGACTTAACAGATGAAAATGGTGAGAAATTTGTAAAAGTATGTGAAGAGTATAGCATTATGCAAACGACAGTGTCTTCTTCTAAAACTAGTGTCAATACATATCTATATTATTTTGATAAGACTGCGACAAATTTCAAATATGAAAAATGGAATGATGAAAACGGTGAAGGAATAGCAATTAATAAAGGAAAAGCTGAAGAACTTGGGATAAAATTAGGAGATTATATAACCTTTTCAGTTAACAATGTCACATATTCAAAGAAAATAGTTTCAATCTTCTATACTATGAGTGTTTCTGGACTATTTGTATATACTTCAACAATGCCAGAACTCACAAATTATCGAAGTAATGCACGGATTACATTAAGAGATAATATGGATTTAAAGGTTGCTAAAGATTTGCTTGAAAATTCTACAGTTAACGAGATTAATAGCGCAATGACGCGCGATGAAAATATGGCAAGAATTGATTCTTATATGGGGAACGTCAATACTATGACAAATACAATCAAAATTTTTGCTATAGTTTTGGCTGTTATTGTTTTAATAAATCTATCTATTTTAAACTACAGAGAGAGAATGAGAGATTATGCAACGCTAAAAGTTTTAGGCTATTCTCGTTTTGAAATTAGTCGAAGTATGATTTATGAAGGAATGATTTTAACTACAATCGGAGGAATTTTAGGCGTTGTTGCAGGTTACCCACTTGAAATATTAGTTTTAGGAACTAATAAAACTCCTTTGCTTTCTTGGTCATATACGATTTATCCAACAACAATGTTTATTGCTTTATTAGCAAGTTTAATTACAGCTTTGGCGATAAATATATTCACATCACTTTCTATAAAGAAAATTTCTATGAGCGAAAGTTTAAAAAGTGTTGAATAATTGTTATTATTAATAAAAGGTAATTTTATGGAAAAAGAAAAAAAGCAAGAAGCAAAAGAAGAAGTTAAAATTTTAAAAGATGTAATTGAAGTTGATACGCACGTTCCCTACATTATTTCTGGACAATTTAGTGATTATAAAGAAGGATCATCTGTTTCTTTTGTTTGCAATCAACTTTATTGTGTTGCAAAAATAAAGTATCACGGAAAAAATAAAGTAGATTACTCTATAAATCAAGAAAGTGCTAAATTGCGCGTTTCTGAAATCAAAGACTTTAAAAAGTCTGATGCATATACTTTAAAATCCATTATTTTTGGAGTTTACGAAGAATTAAAAAATAATAATTTAACCGAAGATCTGCAGGGTTTTTCCTTAAAAATTGACACAAATTTGAAATTATCTGAAGGGCTTGAAATTAATATTGCTATTAGTTTATTAAAAGCATTTAATATCATTTTTGATTTAAAACTAGATGATTTTGCTATAGCTGAAATGGTGCAAAAAGTTATCTCTTTGTATTTTGGCAAGGTGGTAACATTGCTAAATGTTCTTGCTTATTTTCAAAAAGGAGTAGTCCAAATGACTTTAAGAGATAGACATCTTTTTATCGAGGATTCTCAAGATAATTTAGATAGATATGCTTTCTTCCTTTTCGAAGACGGCGATGGGTTTACTATTCAAGAGCATAATCAAATTTTTGAAACTTTATTTTCCACATACAAGAAGACAAAAGAATATTTTCATGTAAACTATTTGAGTGAAATACCAGAAGAAACTAGAGCTTTCCATATATTTACTCAAAATTCATATTTTCCAGATAACGAAAAGTTTATTTTAACTCATTATTATGAAGAACTTAAAAGATCTAGGTTTGTTTTAGAGGGATTTAAGGATGCAAATACTACAACTAAATTATTTGACTCACTTAATCTTTCAACTATTGAACTTGGAGCATTTGTCGGTTTTAACAGTTTTGAAAAATTTTTAGAAAACATTTCTATTAAATCAAATTATCGTGGCGGTGAATGCGCAGAGACAATGCTAAATGAAAGTTGCTTTGGCAAATTTGTTTATATTGTTAAAAAAGAAGATCAATCAAGTATTTTTAAATATTTGGCTTCATACAAGTTCTTTAAAATCACTCAACTAACAGTTTCAACTGAACCAATTGAGATGTATCAAATTTACTAAAATTTAAAAAAACATTTGAGTTCTGCAGGATTTTATTTATAAATCATCAAAATAAAAAACTTCTTCTGAACTGTACCCCTCCTCCTATTTTCCAGGATTTGGGGTAGAGTTCATTAAGAAGCTTTTTTAATTGTTTCCATTGCTCGTACTTGCTTAGACTTGGAATTTTCTATGTAATTAATTCCAATCTCTTCGCATATTCTTTTAAGCTCTTTTGTAGCAAGGTCTAAAGAGCTTCCTTCCATTTCTAACTCGTAATCAACAATACCGTTATAAATATTTTTATCGATTGCGAGTAGTTCACCCTTATCATGATTTTCTATTTCCAATCTGTCTGTAACTAAGAATGTTTGAATTTTTAATTGAGATGGATTAATTCCATACATCATTAATAAGTTTTTAATTCCACCTGATGGAAAAGTTCCATGCAATTTAAGGTTTTCGACTTGCTCTTTAGTAATGCTTTCTTTCTTTTCGAGTAAGCCTTCTTGTAGAGGTGCTTTCATAGTTAAAACATAAAAACCTTTTTCTCTAATACGTAAGCCTATTCCAAAAGACTTTAAAAGTAAATCATCGGTATCAATGTAATAATTTGTTTGCATTATTCTATTGCCACCACGCTTACTATAATAATTCAGTATTTTATTGTAGTCGGTTTCGCTAATTAAAACCTTTGCTTCGATTTCAATATTTGTTGCCATTTCTTTTAGATCCTTTTCAATTATGATACAATATTGAATAAAGAAATTAAAGAATCTATGGAAAAACGTTACTGTCTTGTATGTAAAGATGTGCCAAACTTAGATATAACTTATTCTTATATTTATGAGGCTTTAGAATCTGCTGGATTTATTTATGATGAGGAAAATCCTGGATTAGTAATTTCTTTGGGTGGAGATGGAACATTTCTTAAAGCAGTAGACTTATATAGGGAAAAAAGACCTATATTTCTTGGAATTAATTTAGGAAAGCTTGGTTTCCTATGCCAATTTAGTGAAAACGAGATAGATTACGCTTTAGAATTACTTTTAAATAACGAAGAAAGAAAATATATAAAATATCCATTGATTATGGTTCAATGCGGTGACAGAAAGTATTTTGCGTTAAATGAAGTAAGAATAACTGCTATGAATGGAACATCAACTAGTTTTGATGTACTAATTGATGATGTTAATTTAGAAAGACTTAATGCAGATGGTATGTCTATTTGTTCTCCTTTAGGAAGTAGTGGAATTAATAAAGGGCTTGGGGGGGCAATTGTTGATCCATCAATTTTTGCTTTAGAATTAACTGAAATCACGCCTATAAATAATAAATTTTATTGTTCGATTAATTCGCCATTAATCATAAATGGCAAGTCATGTATAACTCTCGAAAATTTCTCTTCTATAAAAATTAATTTATTTATGGACAATAGGGCTTATCAAATTGAAGACATGAAAAAAATGCTCATATCATACTGTGATGAATATGTTTTAGTACTTAAAAATTTAAATAATAATTATATTAATAAATTAAATAACTCTTTTATTAAATAAGTTTGTTTTGCTTTAAAATTTTTTCAATATAAAAAAGTGGAAATCCTATCACATTATTTTTATCGCCTTTAATTTTTTTAATAAGATTAAATTTACCATCATCTTGTATTGAATAGGCGCCAGCTTTATCTAGAACATTAATGGTATGAATGTAGTTTTCTATTAGTTCATCAGAAAGGTTATTAAAGAATACATAAGTTTTAACTTCTTTAAAATAGTGTTTATTTTTATAAAAAATGGCCACTCCGCTAATTACAGCATGCCTCTTTCCAGATAAAAGTTGTAGATATTTTTTTGCCTCGTTTAAATCTTTTGGTTTAGTCAAAACTATATTTTTATATTTAACAATCGTATCGCAACAAATTAAAAAATCTTGGGGTTCTGCAAGGTTTTTTATAGAAAAAGCCTTATTTTTTGCTTCTTTGAGAGCTAAATGCCTCGTATTTTTGTTAATTAAATTTTCATCAAAAGTTGGCTTAATTAATTTAAATTCAGGAACAAGCTTCTTTAATAATTCTATACGTCTTGGAGACGAACTACCTAAAATAACCATTTTAATTTAAATTTAAAATTAAAGGAATTACCATTGGATTTCTTTGAGTTTTTTTAAAATAGTATCTTGAAACCACACTACGAATAGTATTCTTTATATCGCTAAATGTAATGTGAGAATTTTTTTCAAAGAAATCATTTAATGCTTCCTGGACTTTTGCTGATGCGTGACGTGTTAAATGGTCTTCATTAGCATCATAGTTTACAAAGCCAACAGTGATTACTCTTGGAGGGCACACTAAACGATTATTTTTACTATCTAGGCATACTAAAACGCTGACCATGCCATCGTCTTGTAATATTTTTCTATCTCTAATGACTGCAGTAGAAACTCCGTTTATATCGTTTCCATCAATATAAACATCTTCAGCTAAAACTCTTTCTCCATCATGAATCTTGTGATTTTCTAAAATTAAAGTATCTCCATTTCCTAATACAAAAATATTATCTTGAGGAATACCAATTTTTTTAGCAATGTCGGCATGAAGTTTTAACATATGATATTCACCATGGACTGGCATAAAATATGAAGGATTAAATAATTTTAAGTTTAAAGCTAATTCTTTTCTTGAAGGATGTCCAGATGAGTGAATTTCACTAAATACAGAGTTTGTGATTACTTCAGCCCCATATCTTGTAAGGAGATTCACAACTTTTTGAATACTTGCCCCATTTCCTGGAATTGGAGAAGAAGAGAAAACTACGGTATCGCCAGGTATAATTTTCAAATTTTTAAATGTTCCATTGGCAATTCTACTTAAAGCTGCCATTGGCTCACCTTGGCTCCCTGTACATAAAATAACGGTTTCACTGTCTTTTAATGTAGATATATTTTCAACATTAACAATAATATTTGTTGGAACCTTAATATAGCCAAATTTTCTTGCATATTCCAAAGTGTTAACCATGCTTCTTCCAATAACTACTAATTTTCTATGGTGTGTTATTGTAGATTCTACGATTTGCTGAATACGTGAAACATTGCTACTAAATGTTGAAATTATAAGGCGTCCTTGCGCTTTATCAAATATTTCATTTATAGAATCAATAACTTTTCTTTCACTTGGAGTCCATCCGTCTTTTTCTGCGTTTGTGGAATCTGCCATTAGTAAATCAACACCTTCAGTACCAATTTTGGCAATTTTGGCTAGTTCAATATCTGGACCTACAGGAGTTAAATCAATCTTAAAGTCGCCGGTAGTCACAATTCTTCCTTCGGTGGTATCAATACATATACCGAAAGAGTCTGGAATAGAGTGAGTTACTCTAAAGAAGCTAACATTAAAACTACCTGCTACTATTGAACTATTTTCATCATATTCTACGATTTTAACATTTTCTTTTATCTTTTTTTCTTCAAGCTTTTGTCTTATTAAAGAGGCAGCTAATTTCGGAGCATAAATAACAGGAATTTTAACTGATTTAACAATAAAAGGAATAGCACCAATATGGTCTTCGTGACCATGTGTAATGAAAAGAGCTCTAATTTTTGCTTGATTATTTTTTAAATGAGTGTAATTTGGAATGACATAATCAACACCAACGAGGTCGTCTTCTGGAAATTTAACTCCAGCGTCAATTATTATTAAGTGATTTTCATCTTCTATGCAGTAAGTGTTTTTTCCAACTTCTCCAAGCCCACCTAAAGCATAAATTTTTACAGAATTATGAGCTATTTTCGTAACCATAAGTGCCTCCTTTTTTGGTTATCTTAAGTTAGGTAAATTATAGTAAAAATTTTTTATGTAGACAAGAATTACGAACATTTTTTGCATCATTATTACCCAAAAAATATATATGCAAAAATTAATATAGGATGTTGCGCCACAAAATTAAAAAGAATAATATAATTAATCATGTATAAGTTTTATAAATTTAAAAAGAATTTAAAATATTATTTCTTCGATCATCCAGTACAAAAAGATATAGCCGAAAATTTATATATGCTTGCCGTTACAGCATTGTCGGCTTTTATTTTTGCTTTTGGATTTAATACATTTATTCAGCCAAATTTTTCTGCTATTGGAGTAGATAGTTCTCAAGCAACAATAAAATATTTAGCAAGTTGTGGTGCGTCTGGAATTTCTCAATCATTTTGTGCGTTATTACGAATTTTTGGATTAGAATTTATGAATAGCGATATAAATTTTAACATTCTCTACTGGACATGCTATGCAACAATTAATATTCCTTTATTTTTCCTTGGATTTTTTAGAGTTGGCAAAAAATTTGCAGTTTATTCTTTTATAAACGTAATTTTGGCATCAATTTTTGGTATTTTTCTTAAAAGTAATGATCCTAACTTTTTCATAAATGTAATTGGTTCTAAACTTATAAATGAAACAGTTGCTAGAGTGTTATTTGCCGGAATTTGTACAGGCTTAGCGAGTGCTTTATCATACAAAATTGACTCTACTGCCGGAGGAACGGATATTATTGCATTCTTTATAAGTGAGAAAAAATCTGTGTTAATCGGTAAATGGAGCGCTTTCTTCAATGTAATTATTGTTTCAACATATTTAATACTAAGTTGTGTTCCTTTGAATGAAAGTATTTTCCCAGCAAATGGCGAGTTCACCGCTATTGAACCTGCAACAGCATTTATCATTTTCCTTTTTACAATGCTTTATATGATTATCGTTACTTTGGTCGTTGATATTATTAATACAAAGAATAAAAAATACTTGCTTGAAATTATTACTCCTAATTATAACTTATCTCAATCGATTATTGCCTCTGTCCCACACGGATGCACAATTACGAATGGAGTTGGTGGTTATTCTGGAAAGCCAGTATATACAATTCAAATTACTGTCAGGAAAAGTGAAGTAAAACAGATTGTTAAATTAACAAGAGCAATCGATCCTAAAGCTTTTATAAACGTTCTACCAATGGAGCAAGTTTACGGCAAGTTCTTTAGGAACCCTATTAAATAAAAACCCTTCTAAACTCCACTATTTTTTCTGGTTTACATATAAAATGTAAAGAATAGTTTACATTTTTGTATCATAATTTATACTTGTTTAAAAGGTATTTTTAAATTAAATTTTAACCATGGAGGGAACATAATGAGAGAAGATTTAGCTAGAAGATTGGTAGATTTTAGAAAGCGTTTTGATTTTTCTCAAGAAGAATTAGCAAATAAGTTAGGTGTTAGTAGACAAACTATTATTAAATGGGAAAGCGGAGAGACAGTACCATCAATTGATTTTGTGAAAGATTTATCAAAAATTTATGGAGTTACTGTTGATGATTTGCTTAACACAGATAAGCCAATTGAGGAATGTTATACAAAGCAAAGTGAAAATAAAGATAATTCAAGAAAAGGAAACTTTCATATTGGTGCAGATGGCATACACATTAAAGACGGGGAGGACGAAGTCCATATTAGTGGGTTAGGAATCCATGTTAAAAATGATGAAGAAGAGGTAGAAATTTCTCCAAAAGCACATATCAAAGTAACAAATAAAAAAGGTTTGGATTTTAATAGTATTAGTGCAATTAGCGGATTGATAAACTCATCTTGTTTATTACTTGCTGCCATTGCTTATGTTGTATTAGGTTTTACACTAAAAGATGTTAATGGATGGGGAACATGGTGGACATTATTTATTTTCTGTTTTGTTCCAGCAAGCTTATATGAGGCTATTGCAAAAAAGAATATTAAAATTTTTAATATAGCTTTTTTAGCGGTTTCTTCATATCTTACCATTGGCATGTATAGTCATTACTTAGGTAGTTTTGATGGCTGGCACCCTTATTGGGCAATTCTATTATCAATCCCAGTCTTTTATATTATTTGCGACATTATAAAAGGATTTAAAAAAGTTTTTGATAAAAGAAAACTTAACGAAGAAGTCATTTGCGACGTCGAAGTAAAATAGATATTATTTTGTAAATTATCTTGAATAAAGAACAACAATTTAACAACTATTGTTGTTTTTTTGTATAATTAAAAATATGAGAAAAACAATAGAACAAAAATTACACAGCAAAAAAATTCATAAACCTAATTTTTTAATTTATAACTTTCTTGGCTATTTATGGAAATTTACTGTAGCTAGAAAATATCATTTACAAGCGGAATTTATTGATAATCCTAAAAAAGAAAAAGGACCTTATATTCTTCTTTCTAATCACGCGAGTAGATCGGATTATATCTTTACAGCTGTCCCACTTTTACCTCAAACTTTTAATTTTGTTTGCGGTTATAATGAGTTTTTTAGAAGCCATTTGAAGGGTCCGCTAAATTTGTTAAATGAAATACCAAAGAAAAATTTTACACCTGATATGTATGCCGTTACTGAAATGAGACGAGTAATTAGAGAAGGTGGCAGAATAACTTTATTTCCTGAAGGTATGTCATCAATTAGCGGTGGCAGTCAGCCTGTTGCACTAGGAAGCGCTAAATTGTTGAAATTTTTAAATGTGCCTGTATATTTAAGCCACATTGATGGTGGGTATCTTACCGCACCAAAATATAATTTGAATGATAGAATTGGCAAAGTAAAAGTAACATTTAAAAAATTGTTTACAACTGATGAGTTAAAAAATTATTCTTTAGAAAAAATAACAGACATATTAAATAAAGAAATCAGAACAGATGATTATTCTTACAATAAGGAACAAAAAACTTTTTATAAATCAAAGGATATAAGCCTTCATATTGAGCAACTTTTATATAAATGTCCAAAATGTGGTTCAGAATTTTTAATGAGTAGTACAAATAACACTTTCAAATGCAATCATTGTGGTAACGAAGTTGAGATGGATAATTACTATAATTTAGTTGCTAAAGAAGGATCTATTACTCTTGAAAATCCAAAAAAACGGTTTGATTATGAAAGGGAAGAAGTAAAAAAAGAAATACAAAATGAGAATTTTGCGTTTGAAGACGAAGTTGAAATCGGTTTTTTACCAAAATATAAAGCTTTGAAACACAAAGCTACGAGCATAATTCAAGGAAGTGGTCTTTTGCGTATTGACCATAATGGCATTACTTTTAGAGGGACTCGTAATAATGAAAAATTTGATTTTGATCTAACTTTAAAAGAGACACCTACATATGGAATGTGCACTGATGCAAGTAGATTTTATACCTTTGTTAAAGGCGAATTTATTGAATTTTATCCAAAAAGAAATTCTGTTATTAAATGGCTTCAAGTTACAGAAGAAATGCACAGAATGCACGGTGGGAATCGGAAAAATTATAAAGATTAGCCAATTTTTATAGCGTTTGGGCGAACCTCAAAAGGGTTTAATTTATTAATTCTATCGTAAAATAAAATACCACTTAGATGATCGATTTCATGTTGAGCGACAATGGCTAAATAGCCAGTGAATACAATATCTTCCTCTTTGTCTTTTAATAAGTTATAGGCATGAACATTAATTTTATAATGTCTATAAATATAGCCGTCATGTTGTTTTTTTACCGAAAGACATCCTTCTCCAGAATCTAAATAACATAATTTAGCTGATTCTGAAATAATTTTTGGATTTACTAAAGCATATGCATATTCTTTATTGTTCTCTTTAACATATATAGCAATCATCTGTTTATTTAATCCGATTTGTGGAGCAGCTAAACCAACACCACTGCGAATTTTAAATTTTTTCGCTAACTCTTCGTCTTGAGATATTTTTAAATATTCAAGCATGTTTAGAAGTATCTGCTTATTTTCTTCTGAGAGAGGTAATTCAACTGGTGTGCTTTTTTCTCTAATACTTTTTTTGTTGTCTTGTACAATTTTAAATAAATCCATAGATACTATTATAAATAAAAAAATAATAAAATCATCCTTAATGAATTTTGATTTTTAGATTTTTTTAGCATATAGTTTAGTTATGAAAATAGGAATTACAGGTGTTACAGGGAATATGGGATCTGCTGTTTTGCAAGAAATAGTGGATTTACAATTTGTAGATAAAATTTATTTGTTAATAAGAAGCGAGAAACCAAAATCTAAAAAAATATCTAGGATTTGCAAGGTTTTTTCTCAGAAAATTGAGTTTATCCATGGAGACATGCTAAATAAAAAAGCATTAGAAATTCTTGTAGATTGTTCGGATGTAATTTTTGATTTAGCTGCCGTCATTCCTCCAAATTCTGATAAAAATCCAAAAGCTGCTGTTGAGTGTAACGAATTAGGTGCAGAATTACTATTAAAAATAATAGAAAAGAATAAACCTGATTTATTGTTTATTCATACTTCAACTGTTGCTGTTTATGGAAATAGGAGTCCAGCTCATCCTTATGTTGAAATAGGGGATCCACTATTACCTAGTGTTGGTGATATATATGCTATTTCTAAAATGAGAGCTGAGTATAAAATTTTTGAGTCTAGTTTATCTAAATGGGTAATTTTGAGGCAAACTGCTATGGCTCACGATAATTTAATGTCTGGTAATCTTTCGGATGGGCTTATGTTTCACACATGTTTTAATTCACCACTAGAATGGGTAACAGCGAAAGATAGTGGTTTATTGTTTAAAAATATTTTGGTTTCTTTAAAGAATGGTTTACTTAATGAAAGAAATTTTTATAAACATGTATTTAATATTGGAAATAAAGCAAATAGAATTACTGGCTTTGAAACAATTAATAATGGATTTAGCTTAATGGGTGCAGGAACAAAAGAATTTTTCAAGCCTTATTATAATGCTTCTAGAAACTTTCACGGAGCATGGTTTAGAGATAGTGATAAATTGAACGATTTATTTAATTTTCAAAGTGAATCATTGGATCATTTTTGGCTTGAATTTTTAAATAAAAATCCTTATATTTCGCTTGGAAAATTATGCCCTAAAAGCATTATTTCTAAATTGGTCATTGATAAGTTATTAGATGATGATAATTCCCCCAATAAGTGGGTAAAAGATAATAAAGTTCCGCTTATTAAAGCTTATTATAAGTCTATTGAAAATTTTAATAGTATTCCTCATGATTGGGATAAATTTTATCTATTTTGCGAAGATGAATCTTACAATAAACTTAAAAAGAATACTAATTTTGCTAGAATTGATTTAGGTTTTGATACTTCCAAAGATGATAGAGACATAGATATAGATGACCTAAAAAACGTTGCTTATATGCATGGTGGAAAACTATTAACAAAAGATTTTCTTAAGGGAAATGTTTATGCAAAAGTTCAATGGCAAAATGCTGATGGCGTAATCTTCGAAGCTTCACCATACACTATTTTGCGTGGAGGGCACTGGATTAATGAATCTTATTTCAAAAATATTTGGGAATTTAATAGATTAGCTAAAATTGATAAAATTTATAATCAAATTTGGTTTGACACCTTTGATAAATCAGAAGATGATATTTATTATTTAGACGAAAATTATATTTTAAAAACTAAGTAAATTTTTCAAGAACCCTGCAGAAATCGCTTATTTTTTTAAAAATCTATATTGTTTTGGACTGGCGTTATAGTGTTTTTTAAATTGTTTTGTATAGTATGCAGTTGAATTAAAACCAACGAGCAAAGCAATTTCGGAAATGGTCATATCTGTTTGATTTAGGAGATTGATTGACTCTTTAAGCTGGCAGGATATCTTGTATTCTATTATGCCATATCCAGTTTCTTTTGAGAATTTATGACATAAATGATAAGGACTTATGTTTAGTCTAAGTGCCAAATCGTTGATAGAAAAATCTTTAGAATAGTTATTTTCTATTATTTGACACGCGACTTCTATGATTGGGGAATATTTAGAAGACTTTGCTTCATTTATATTTACTTTTTCAAGTCTTCTAATTAATACAAATAAACTTTCAATGGTATTTTCAATAAAATCGATATAGTGGGGACGCTTGTTTTTTGCCTCCTTATAAGTCAAATCATAAAGCATTAAAAATTGTTCGAACGAATCATGACTTAGAGTAAATATATTAATATTTTTCCTAATATCCAGTTTGTCACCAATTTCAAGATTGGTAAACCCCATAGCGTAATAACATAGTCCATTTGTCGCTTCATAATGGCTAGAGTTCTTGTTAACTATTATAAAGTTGCCTTTTTTAACAGACGATTCTTCTCCATCATAAAAAAATTTTCCTTCTCCTTCATATATAAGAATTAGTTCCAAATTAGGGTGCGAGTGAATTGAAGGAATAAAAGAATCTTCTATTTTTGTACGAGAAATATATAGAAGATTTGCTTTGTTTTGAGTATTAATTTCTTGACGATGGTGCATAACAATATACTTTCATTTTATAGCAATATAATTATATTAAAAGAAATATGAAAATCTATAATGAAAATATGAAGAAAATATATTTAGCAATAGATATTGGCGCTTCTAGTGGACGCCATATTATCGGTTTTTATGATAATAACGAGTTTATAACCGATGAAGTTTATCGCTTTCCAAATTATTTTGAGTATGAAGATGGTCATAAAGTTTGGAATATTAATCGACTTTTTAAGGAAATACTAAACGGCATTCGTATCGCTTTAAAAAAATATCAATCTATTACTTCGATGTCTATTGATACTTGGGGTGTAGATTATGTTTTGCTCGATGAAAATAAAAAGCTATTAAATCCTGCTTTTGCATATCGCGACGAGAGAACGAAAGCTATTATTAAAGAAGTTCATAACCTTATTTCTTTTGATCAACTTTATAAAATTACTGGTACTCAGTTTCAAGAGTTTAATACAATTTATCAGCTATTTCATGACAAAAAAACAAATAAATTAGAAAAAGCGAAATATTTTTTAATGTTGCCTGAATATTTTATGTATTTACTAACAGGTAAAATGACGCATGAATATACAAATGCTTCTACAACAGGATTATTAGATTGTAAGAAGAAAGAGTATTCTCAAGAAATAATAAATAAATTAGGTTTAAAAGAAGAACTATTTACTAATATTGATATATCTTTTCCAGGTGAAGATTTAGGATACTTTAAAGAAGGTATTCAAAAAGAAGTTGGTGGAAATATAAGAGTTAAATTATGTGCAACTCACGATACAGCGAGTGCTGTTGAAGGCGTAAATTTTAATTTTTATACACCTTATATTTCAAGCGGAACGTGGTCTTTGCTTGGTGTAAAATTAGAATCTCCAATTGTTACAAATATTTCGATGGATACTAATTATACTAATGAGGCAGGCCCAAATTATATTAGATTTCAGAAAAATATAATGGGGCTTTGGATAATTCAAAATCTTTCAAAGCAATTAAATAAAAGCTTTACAGAACTAATAGAATACTCTTTAAAGAGTTCTTTTACTGGTATTTTTGATGTTAATGATAATTGCTTCTTGTCAACCGCAGACATGAGAAATGAAATTTACAATTATTTTGTTGATCACAATTTGAATAAACCATCAAAAGATTATGACGTTGTAAATTCTGCCTTTCATTCTTTGGCGTACTCTTACAAAATTGCAATAGACGAATTAGAGATGATAACAGGTAGAAAATATAGTGAAATTTATATTATTGGTGGGGGTGCAAAGAATGCTTATTTAAATGAGCTCACTGCAAAATATACTAAAAAAAAGATTATAGCATTACCTATTGAAGCTACTTCAATTGGAAATTTAAATGTACAAATAAGGGAGGAAAATTATGAGAAAAGAGGTAATTGAAACTTATAAAAAGTACGGAATTGATTTAAAAAGTGTCTTAAAGTCGCTTAAAAAAGTGAAAATTAGTCTTCACTGTTGGCAATTGGACGACGTTAATGGATTCGAGAATTCAGGTGATTTAACAGGAGGTATTCAATCAACAGGTAACTATCCTTATAAAGCTAGAAACTTTGAAGAATTAACGCAAGATTTAGATGAGGCTTTAAAATATATACCTGGTACAATCAAACTAAATTTACACGCAAGTTATCAAGTAAAAGATATTTGTGATAGAAGAGATATATCCCCTAAACAGTTTGAACCTTGGGTTGAATATGCAAAACAAAGAGGATTAGGCTTAGATTTTAATCCTACAATATTCTCCTCACCTATGTTAAAGGATGGATTAAGTTTATCTTCCCCTGAAAAAGAAGTTAGAGATTATTGGATTGAACATTGTAAAAATTCTATTAAGGTAAGTGAATATTTTGCTACTGAGTTAAAGCAAAAATCTTTATGTAATATATGGATTCCGGATGGCTTGAAAGAAGTTCCGTCAGATAGAATCGGACCAAGAATTAGACTAAAAAATTCATTGGATGAAATAATTAGTACTAAGTATGATAAAAGCAAAGTTGATATTTCTGTTGAATCTAAGGTTTTTGGTATTGGTGTTGAATCATATACTGTTGGAAGTCATGAATTTTACATGAATTATGCAACTAAAAATAATTTGTTATGTTTGTTAGATACTGGACATTTCCATCCTACTGAAAATGTTGCTGATAAAATTTCATCGTTATTGATATTTAATAAAAAATTAGCTTTACACGTTTCAAGACCGGTTAGATGGGATAGCGATCATGTTTTAAAATTAAATGATGAATTGCAAGAAGTTGCCGATGAATTAGTAAAATGTAACGCCTTAGAAAGAACATATATCGGCCTTGATTATTTTGACGGGTCTTTAAATCGTGTTGCCGCATTAGTTATTGGTGCTAGAAATATTGAAAAAGCTTTATTAAAAGCTCTTTTAACACCTTGGGATTTATTAAAAGAAGCACAAGATAAGTACGACCATACATTAACATTGCAACTTCAAGAAGAAGTCAAGACCCTTCCATGGCAAGAAGTATGGCAAGAATATTGCAAA
Source organism: Candidatus Onthovivens sp. (assembly GCA_034087725.1). Classification (GTDB taxonomy): domain Bacteria; phylum Bacillota_I; class Bacilli_A; order RFN20; family CAG-826; genus Onthovivens. Next base: position 104,386 of record JAXDXW010000004.1, read on the forward strand.
GAAACCGGAGTTTTGCAAGAAAGTGAATGGTTTGAATGTGTTAGAAAATATGAAAAGGAAGTTTTATCGAAAAGAGGTTAAGTATGGAATTTATAAATCAAGTTACTGATATTTTAGAATTACTTTATCAACATGGATGGGACGAAAGAAATGGAGGAAATTTGTCTTATCTTTTAAGTGATGAAGAGGCTGATTGTTTTAAAGAAAGAGAAGGTGTTACAACTTATGAAACTACCTTTGATATGAGTTATATTGTAGGAAAATATTTTCTTGTAACGGGCACTGGAAAATATTTCAAAAATTGTAAAAAAGATCCTACACATAATTTAGGTATCATAAAAATATGCTCCAAGAATTCTTATGAAATAGTTTGGGGATTTTTAGGTGGTGGAAGACCTACCAGTGAGCTTCCAACTCATTTAAAATGTCATATAGAAAGATTGAAAAAAGATCCTGAACACAAGCTTGTTATTCATTGTCATCCAACAAATATAATTTGTATGAGTCATATATTAGAGTTAGATTCCAATAAGTGGACCGAAATTTTGTGGAAAATGCAAACTGAATCTATAGTTGTTTTTCCTGAAGGAGTTGCTGTTTTACCTCGGATTTTATGCGGTGGCGATGAGATTGGGGTAGCTACTGCTGAAAAAATGAAGGAATATCGATCTGTAGTTTGGGCTCAACATGGTTTATTTTGTACAGGAAGAGATTTAGACGAAACATATGGGTTGATTGAAACTATTGAAAAAGCCGCAGAAATTTATGTAAAAATATGTGATAAAAATATTGTTCAATCAATTTCTAACGAAAACTTAAAGGAAATTGCAGAAGCATTCCATATCAATTATAGAAAAGGTATTATTGATTAATAAGTTTATTTATAGAAATTAAGAATCCTTTAAATTAAAATATATTTAAAGGATTTTTTTATGGCTAAACAAGAAAAGAAAAATAAGTTATGGGTAAAAGTTTTAAAATATAGCGGAATAAGCTTATTGATAGTTTTATCTTGCTGTATTTTAGTTGTAGGCTCTTATGCTTTATATGTTGTATGTGATTATAACCGTATTGAAGATAATCTAGTTTTAAAAGTAGAACATTCTGATAGTTCAAAGGACTTGATGCAAACAAATACAGAGTACAGTGCCACAACATTAAATATAGGCTTTGGTGCTTACTGTGATGAGTATAGCTTTTTTATGGATAGCGGTTATTTGGAAGACGGAACAAAAATTCACGGAAAATATGGAAAAGCAATTTCTAGAGAAAGTGTTATTGAAAATACTGCCGGTTGTATTAATGCGGCAACTTCATTAGATAGTGATTTTTATTTATTTCAAGAAGTTGATACAAATAGTGATCGAAGCTACCATTATAATCAATTAGAAGCGATCTTATCTAATTTTGGAAATTTTGATTCTACTTTTGCTGTTAATTTCCATAGCTCTTATCTTTTTTATCCGTTTAATGACCCACACGGGAAATCTAACGCAGGATTAAATACATTATCTAGTTTTAAAATTAATGAAGCGCTTAGAAAAAGATACACAATAAGTGATGGATTTGCTAAATATACTGATTTAGACAGGTGTTTTAGTGTAAATAGAATTAGTGTAGAGAATGAGAAAGAATTAGTTTTGATTAATTCACATATGTCTGCTTATGATGAAGGTGGTGTCATTAGAAATAAGCAACTTAATGAGTTAAATGATTTTATGTTAAGTGAAATTAATAAAGGGAATTATGTTATTTGTGCTGGTGATTTCAACCACGATTTGTTAACTTATAATCCATTATATCCACAATTTACCAAAGAGAATTTCCCTTATAAAGAAATGATCAAACAACCTAAGCCTGATTGGATTAGTTATATGTTTGACGAAGAAAGCAATACAGTAATTGGTAATCAATTTTCAATTTATTCTGGCGCAAATGAACCAACATGTAGAGGATGTGAAATTCCTTGGGACAGAGGGTTTAATTTTGTTACTCCTGTTGATGGATTTATTGTTTCAAATAATGTGGAAGTTAAATCATGCCTAACAACAAGGGTTGATGGAGAAAACGGTTTTTCATACAGCGATCATCAGCCAGTTACATTAAAATTTATTTTGAAAAATAATTGAGTTTTGCAGGGTTTTATTTAAAATTTTAAGTTTTTTAAAAATGTAGAAGGGATTTTTATGATTGAAATAGGACAAGTTTTAACTAAAAAATTTATAGTGAAAGAGGTAGACTTAGCGTCAAATATTGGTAGCGGTGATTTGCCGGTTTTAGCAACTCCTGTTTTATTAAATTTTTTTGAAAACACATGCAAGGAATTGCTTTCGTTATATTTAACAGAAGAGGACACAAGTGTTGGCGTTTTTGCATCTTTTGATCATGTTGCACCATCCAAACAAGGAGATGTTATTTGCATTAATGTAAAAGTAATTAATATCGAAAAAAGAGTAGTAAGTTTTTCTATAGAAGCTTTTGATGGAGATAAGCTTATTTCTTCGGGTAATCATAAAAGGTGCATCGTTAACAAAGAAAGATTTCTAACTAAATTACAATAATGCGTGTTGATATTATACCTCCATTCGGTTTTTGCTTTGGCGTTAAAAAAGCGATTGAAGATGCTATAAAAATAAAGAAAGAAAATCCCAACAAAAGAATATTTATTTATGGTGATTTAGTTCATAACAAACATGTTATGGATTATTTAGTATCAGAAAACATATTCAATATCAAAGCAAGCGGTGATTTTTCTTTCGATACGAGAGATTTAAATGTAAATGATATTCTAATTTTTAGTGCACACGGGCATAAGTTAGATTATGAAAAAGATTTAGAAAAAAGAAACATTACTTTTTATTCTACTACTTGCAAAAATGTTCAGAAAAATTTAGATTTAATCAAAAATAATTTAAATCGCGGTGTTATTTATATTGGAAAAAATAACCACCCTGAAAGTGTTGCTGCATTATCAATTTCATCAGAAATTATTTTTTTTGATATTGAAAAGGGGACAATGGATAAAAAATGCAAATATTCTTCTCCTATAATTATTAATCAAACAACTCTATCGATTCTGGAATTGAATGATATCTACTCAATTATAAAAAGAAGTATTCCTAGATCAGTCTTGTCTGATGAAATTTGCTCTGCAACAAGAATAAGACAAGAGGCTATTATTAATTTAAGCGAAGACTATGATTTAGTGCTTGTTGTGGGTTCAAAAAAGAGCAGCAACACTACAAAGTTATATTCAATTATCAAAAGAAATAAACCAAAAATAGATTGTTTTTATATAGAAAACTTAGAAGATTGCTCTTTAATTGATAAAAAAAATTACAATAATGTAGCTATTGTTGGAGGAACATCAACCCCACAAGAATGTTTATTTAAAGTTAGAGACTTTTTGGAGCATTAGTATGAACGATTTTGTTTTGACTAAGAAAATAAATCATATTGCTATTATAATGGATGGCAACGGAAGACGGGCTAAGAAAAGAGGGCTTCCAAGAACGTGTGGACATAGAGAAGGGTGCAAACGAATAATTGAAATATTTGATTTGTGTAAGAAATACAATATAAAAGTATTTACACTATATGCCTTCTCAACCGAAAATCGGAATAGGCCTAAAGATGAAATAGATTGCCTTTTTAATTATTTAGATGATTTTTTTGATAAGAATATTAAAAAATTTATTGAAGAAGGGGTGCGCGTTCAACATATGGGAGATATTTCTAAGCTTCCTAGCCATACTCAAGATATTTTAAATGAAGCGCTTGAATTAACTAAAAATAATAATAAATATGTATTTAATATTTGCCTAAATTACGGTTCTAGGCAAGAAATTGTCAGAGCTTGCAAAAAATTATATACCGATATATCAACTGGTAAAATTAATGAAGATGACATTGATACTAATACTTTTTATAAATACTTAGATAGTGGAAACCTTCCTGAAGTAGACCTTCTTATAAGAACAAGCGGAGAAAAAAGGTTATCGAATTTCCTTTTATATCAGGTTGCTTATACTGAATTTATATTTACCTCAACCTATTGGCCAGATTTTAAAGAAAAACAATTAATAGAGTGTTTAAAAGAATATTGTGAGCGTGATAGAAGGTTTGGAAGAATAGAGGAAGACAAATAGAGGCTATTATATGATAAAAGCTGTATTTTTTGATTTAGACGGGACATTAGTTCCTATGGATGAAAAAAAGTTTATAAAATTATACATCGATTCTTTGTTCGAAGAAGTTAAACAATTTCATATCGAAAAAGAAATTTTTACCAGAGCACTTATGAAAGGGCTGATGGCGATGATTAATAATGACGGCTTCGTTTCTAATGAAAATTTATTTTGGGAAGTATTTGATAACGAACTTGGAATGAAATTAAGGGATAAAAAAGATATATTTGATAAATATTATTTAAATAACTTCAAATGCGTAAAATTTGCCACAGGCGAAAGTCCTGAATCAAAAAAAATAATTGAGTTTTGCAGGGTTTTAGGCTTAAAAACAGTACTTTCAACAAATCCGATTTTCCCAAAACAGGCAGTTATAACTCGAATGAATTTTGTTGGTTTAAATACGAATGATTTCGATTATATAACATCATATGAGAATTCTTTTTTCTGTAAACCGAATCCAAAATATTTTGCTTCTTTGCTAAAAGAATTAGGTTTAAAGCCAGAGGAAGTTTTAGTTTTTGGGAATAATAAAGAAGAAGACTGTTACTGCTCAGCACAAGCTGGTATAAAATCTTATTTGGTAGATAATAGATGTTTAATAATTCCAGACTCCGTAAAAGATGAACAATTTGAATGTATAAAAATAAATGAAGTCAATGATGTTATACAAAGAGAGATTGAAAGAAATAAAACTATTTAATTCTAAAAGGTTTTACTAAATATTTTGTTCCTTCCACAAGAGGAGAAATATATTCTAAAAAGTTGTCATTAATTCCGTTTCCATCTTTATTAATATATTTTAAAGGCAAAAATTGAACCTCATTTGCCATAATTGATAGTTTTTCTAGTGAAAATTCATATTCATATGGTGAAGAAGTTTTTCTAATTATAATTACTCCCTTCCCGCTATTTCCCTTTATTGCTTCTTTTAACGCATATTTTGAAGCATTAATCGCTATTTCTTTTTCGATATCCACTGGTAGATATGTTGAAGCTCTTTGCATTAAAGATAGTTCCATATATCTTGTTTTGTAGCCAAATTCTTTCTCAATAGTTTTAGTTAAAATGATACCCAAGCCTCCTAATTGAGAATGGCCGAATTTATCAACATTAGAGTTTGCTTTGAAGATAAATTCTCCTTCTTTATTTTTGAGTCCTTCACTAACTACAACAATACAATGTTTCTTTTTTTCGTAGATATTCTTCACATCCTTTAAAAATTGATTAATATCAAATACTCCTTCAGCTACATAAATTAAATCGGGTTCACAATTTACTAGTTTACAAAGTTTAGAACTTGCAGCTAGCCAGCCGGTGTTTCTTCCCATTGTTTCTATGATATTAACTCTTCCAACTTTATAAGAAGCATCGTCTATTGTTATCTGAGTTACAACATTTGCGATGAAAATAGCTGATGTTAAATAGCCTAAGGAGAAATCCGAACTGGGTAGGTCATTATCGATAGTTTTATTCAACCCAATGCATCTACATTCGTAATTATTGTCTTTTAGGAAACGATCTATTTTATTAATTGTATCCATTGAATCGTTTCCACCATTATAGAAAAAATATCTTATATTATTATCTTTAATTGTTTTAAAAATCTTTTGAAAAATTATTTTGTCTTTTTCGTAATCTAAATGAATTCTATTGCTACCAAAAGCAGCTCCCGGTGTAACTTGAAGACTTTCAATATTATCTTCTGGAGTTATTTTAATCAGCTCGTTATTAATTATTCCATCTAATCCAAATCTTGCGGCGAATACCTCATTTATTTCCTCGTGAATAAAAGCTTCTTTAATTAAACCATAAGCAGAACAATTAATAACACTTGATGGTCCGCCACCTTGCCCGTACAATAAATTACCTTTTAACATTTAGATACCTCTAATAAAAACCTGCAAAAATATGTGGGTTTTGCAGGCTTTTTTATCAAAAAATATAGCTTTTTAGAATTCTTTTATTTTGTAAACTGCAAAGTCAATTTTCTTTGCAAGAGCTTTAACTTGTAGTTCTGATAAGAATCCCTCTGAAGATCCACTTACACCAATTTTGTAACTTGTGAATATTTCAGCAAGTTTTAAAGCTTCTAACGGATCCTTTCCTTTTAAATAGAAATGATTAAATGCACTAAATAAAGCATCACGCGAACCAACTGTATTCACTATATCTCTAATTGTAATTGCGTCAATATGGTATACAACTCTATCTTTACCTATAAGAATCATTGCACCTTCTCTACCTTCGCCCAAAATTATAATTTCATTGTGGTATGCATTATAGAGATCTACTAAGAAATCTTCATAAACTTTATCTTTGATGCCTCTTTCACTCAAAAATACAATATCACTGTTTTCTAAAAATTCTTTATTAAATTCGTCGTAAATAGTTCCAATTATGTGAACGTCAGTTGCGACTTTTTTGCCTAATTCTTTAGCTTTCTTTAATAATGGTCTATTGAAATTCGAATTGCATAAAACAACTAAATCAGCACTTTCGATTGCCTCTTTTTCTTCTTCAAATGAATTTGATAATTCTTGAACATTTTTTAAGTCGCAATATGTTTCAACATTTCTATATCTATCAACTAAAACGACTGTATTTGGTGTTTGTTCTAAGGTTTCTTTAACATTGGAAACATCGATTTTACACTTTTTGGCTTCATTAATTATGGTTCTACCAAGCAAATCTTGTCCAACATGTGATGATAATAAAGTTTTATCACCAAGAGTCGTTAAAGCTTTAGAAATATTGAAAGCTGTACCTGAAACGGAACTGGTTACTCCAAAGAAAGGATAATCAATTGGAAAATATTGGATTGGAAATTTTTCAACATTTAATATCGTTTCAAAATTGAGTAATCCAGAGACATAAATTATATTTTTTTTCATTTGTTTTTTCTCCTGTTGTTTTTATTATAACATGGAAGCCTAAACTTTAAAGATTTTTAGTATTTAAAAAATAATTTAGAAAAATTAGCTTATTTACAATCTAATTTTGAATTAATTTAAACACAAAAATTAAATATTTAAAAAACGTAGTGAATGATATAAACTTTAAATAACAATAATGTAAGCGCTTACATAGGAGGAATCATAATGGGCTTCGAATCCAAAAATATTAGGAATATTGCTATCTTAGGCCATCAAGGTTCGGGTAAAACTAGCCTTGTTGAGTCGTTGTATTCTATTGCAAATAATGTAGCAAAAGGTAGCGTAGATAAAAAAACATCAATATCTGATTATCTAAAAGAAGAAAAAAATAGATTAAGTTCAATTTCTACATCAGTTGTGCCTATCGAACATAATGGTGTTAAATTAAATTTATTAGATATACCAGGTAATGATGATTTTATTTGGGAAGCAATTTCAATTACACATAGTGTTAAAGGTGCAATATTGGTAATTGATGCCGCTAGCAAAGTACAAGTTGGAACCGTAAAACATTTCAATATGTTAAAAAAGAGAGGCATCCCAACTATTATATATGTTAATAAGATGGACAAAGGAAATCCTTCATATGACGAAATTCTCGGGGACTTAGTATCCAACTTTGGAAAAGTTTGTGTCCCGTTTACTTTACCTTTAGGACATAATGATAATTTTGATGGGTTTGTAAATGTTGTCGATTTAAAGGCTAGAAAATACAACGGAAAAGAATGCGTTGATGATGAAATATATGAAGATAAGAAATTAAAAGTCTTTGAGTTACATAATACTATTTGTGAAGCCGTTGCTTTAACAGATGACAATTTACTCGATAAATTCTTTAGTGGTGAACCTCTAACTCACGAAGAAATACATACTGGTCTTAGAAAAGGTGTTTTAAATGGTGAACTCGTACCTATTATTTTCGGTTCTGCAGAAAATAACATAGGTTTACATACCCTATTATCGATGCTTATTGACTATTTACCTTCTCCTACAGATTTAAAACCATACGATGGCTTTGATTCAAATGGTAAAGAAATTTCACGAAAAACTGATCAAAACGAACCATTTAGTGCTTATGTTTTTAAAACAACAATAGATCCATATTTGGGTACAATTAATTATTTGAAAATTGATAGTGGTGTATTGCATCTTGGCGATGATGTTTATTGTCCTCAAACTAGAAATACATATAAGATAAGTAGTTTATTTACTCTTTGCGGGAAAACTCAAACTAATGTTACAGAAGTTGTAGCTGGAGATATATGTGCGGTTAGCAAACTTGATGATATTAATACTTCATATACGCTATGTGATAAAAATAACATCATTACTTATAAACAAGTCAAGTTCCCAACGGCGGTTGCTTTTAAAGCAATATCTTTAAAAGATAAAAAAGATGAAGAAAAGTTAAATCCTGCGCTTTCAAAAATCATGAAGGAAGATCCTACAATTGAGATTAAACGTAATGTTGAAACAAAACAATTATTGGTTGGCGGATTAAGCGATTCCCACCTACAATTTGTTTTTGACAAAATCAAAAATAATTTTGGTTTAGACTTAATTTTAGACGAGCCTAAAGTATGTTATAGAGAAACAATTAGGGGAAGTGCTCAAGCAGTCGGTAAATACATTAAACAATCGGGCGGAAGCGGTTTTTATGGTGTTGTTGAAATGAAGTTTGAGCCAGCTGAAGAATCTTCATTCACTGAAGAAATTTTCGGTGGTTCAGTACCTAAGAATTATTTCCCTGCTGTAGAAAAAGGCTTTAATGAAGCTTTAGGACAAGGATTATTGGCTGGCTTCCCTGTAATCGGAGTTAAAGCAACATTGTTAGATGGAAAATATCATCCAGTTGATAGTAATGAATTAGCATTTAAAATGGCTGCTATACTAGCTTTTAAAGAAGCTTACCCTAAATGTTCTCCTACCATATTAGAACCTATTTTAAAGGTTACAATTAATGTAGCTAATAAATATTTAGGTGATGTTTTAAGTGATTTGAATTCTAGAAGAGCAAAAGTACAAGAAGTTAACGATAAAGAAGACGAGACATCGCAAATTATTGCAACAATTGCAGAAAGTGAAACTCTCGATTACGTAACAAAGCTTAAGGCTTTAACTCAGGGCAGCGGATTCTTTAACCGTGAATTTATTGGTTACGAACAAGTTCCTGAGCAATTTAAGAAAAAGATTATTGATACTTGTTCTCTATTGAAGAAATAGGGAAATATTCCTTCTTCAAAAAGACAACCTCGTGTTGTCTTTTTTATTTTTAAAAAAATAGTTGAGTTTTGCAGGGTTTTTTAATGAAATATAGGTTTTTTAAATCTTAATTTATAAATGAATTCTCATTTAGTAAAATTATAAAGATGATTAGTGTTAAGCCTAAAGTAAAAGAAAAACAAGATTATTTATTCGAATACGTAGATAGACTTGGTAAACTTAGCTTTTCTGAGTTTCCTTTTAATGTTGTTGATGCGATGATTTTTTCTATCTTAAGTTATTATCGATTTGACTTTATGTCAAAAGCATTTCTTTCAAATTTAACAATACGAAAAGCCGCTGAGATATATTTTAAAGATGATAATCTTTTATCTTTGTCTTCTAATAAATATAGGAATCCATTTCTAGTTAAGCTAATGTATGCCGATAGATACAAAGATTTAGAATTATTTAATTTTGTTAGAGATTATGATCCGAAAGAAGACAAACAATTCGAGGCGATATGCATTAAATTGTCGAAAAAAACGTGTTTTATTTCATTTTCTGGAACTGACTCGACTTTAGCTGGAATAAAAGAAGACCTAGATATGTCTTATAATGCAGAAATTCCTTCTCAAGAAAAGAGTGAAGAATATATATTAAATAAGAACTTATCAAAATTTGAGAAAATTTATTTGGGAGGTCACTCCAAAGGAGGCAGTCTGGCAGTCTATTCTGCTTTTGCTGCTCCTCATACTTTTAAAACAAAAATTTCAAAAGTATTTAATTTTGATGGTCCGGGGTTTATTAATTATGATAAAGATAAAAAAGATAATGCTAGTTTAGTTGATAAAATAATTACTATTGTGCCAGAAATGTCTTTGATCGGAATGATAATGAATGATATGGGAAACACCTTAATTATTGAATCGGATTCGTATTTGATCCATCAACACAATGTTTTTTGTTGGAAAATTAATGAATATAATAGGTTTATTCCTGTATCTTATGTGTCTAAATCTTCAAATATATTTAATCGTACTATTAATGAATATATGAAAGAAGTAAATATAGAAGATCGTGAAAAAATAGTAAATTCTTTATGGGAAATTGTAAAAGCAAGTGATGTAACATCCATTCAAGAGTTGAAAGATAATATCGCAATATCAACCTTGAAAGTCGGCCAAAAGTTAATGTCTTTGACAAAAGAAGAAAAAAAATATATGAAATCTAATGTACATGGAATACTGAAAATCTTAATAGCTCAGTTAAAGTTTGTTCAAGAAAACAAGGAAGGACTTTCAACGTTTAATTGGGATGATCTATATAATTTAGATATATAAAAATGTTGTTTGAAATTATTTCTTATTGTAAAATATTTACAATAACTTATGAAAAGAAATACTATTCAAAGGAAAGCAATTCTAGATACTATCAGTGAAATAGGACATGCATCTATTAAAAGTATTTTTGAATGCATTAATAACAAAGGTATAAAAATGCCTTTAGTTACAGTTTATAGAAACGTTGCATTCTTAGAAGATGTAAATTTAATTCGTAGAGTTAATGTTCCATCAAAAGAGGCTTTTTACGAAATCGTTTATCCAGAGCAAAATCACAATCATTTTATTTGCTCAAAATGTGGTAAAATAATTGATGTTAATAGCGAAACTACTTTTGATGAATTCGTTAATAATGATGGTAATCTCTACCAAGCTAAGCAAGTAACTTTTTATGGAATATGTAAAGATTGCTTAGCAAAAGAGAGTATAAATAAATAATTTCTAGGAGGAAAATATGAAGTACAAATGCTTATTATGCGGCGTTGAATTTGAAAGTGACGATGCAAATCCAGTATGCCCAATTTGTGGAGCTACAGGAGACGATGTTGTTCCAGTCGACGAGGAGGAAAGCAAATAATGGGAAACAAATACGAAGGTACAAAAACCTATCAAAATCTTATGACAGCTTTTGCTGGTGAATCACAAGCAAGAAATAAGTACACTTATTTTGCTAGCAAAGCTAAAAAAGAAGGCTATGAACAAATCGCAGCTTTATTTTTAGAAACTGCTGACAACGAAAAAGAACACGCAAAATTATGGTTTAAAGAATTAGACGGAATTGGCGATACATTATCTAATTTAAAAGCTGCTGCTGAAGGCGAAAATTATGAATGGACAGATATGTATAAGACATTTGCTGAAGAAGCAGAAGCTGAAGGATTTAAAGATCTTGCAATTAAATTTAGATTAGTTGCTGCTATAGAGAAACATCACGAGGAAAGATATTTAGCTCTCGCAAAAAATGTTGAAGAAAACGAAGTTTTTGCTAAAAAGACAGGTGTTCATATTTGGAAGTGCAGAAATTGCGGACACATTGTAGTTGGCGAAAAAGCTCCTGAAATTTGCCCAACATGTGCTCATCCAAAAGCATATTTCGAAGTAGAAGCTAAAAATTATTAATCTAACTTTACTATTTCATTATAAGGGTGCTTAATTAATAGCACCTTTTATTTTATTTTTTTATCTTCACATGATTTGTTGTAGTAAAATATTAATAGGAGATAGATATGGCTGAAAGTAAAAAGGTTGAAAAAGTTTCTGAGACAGAAAAAAAGACAAAAAAGAAAGTTTATTTCGTTAAAAAAGTTGATGGAAAATGGCAAGTAATTTTAAGAGAAGGAAGCAAAGTGATCAAAAAATTTGATACAAAGGTTGAAGCTGTTGAATTCGCAAATAAAACTGCTGAAAATCAAAATGGATCAGTTTTAGTTCATGCTTCAAAAGGAAAAAATAAAGGGAGATTTCAATAATGCTTATTGACACTTTAAAGAAAGAAAATCTTTTGGCTTTAAAAAGCAAAAATGAAAATAAAAGAGCAGTTTTATCAGTAGTCATAAATAAATATATGATTTTAGGCTACGAGATGAAAGCTCAAGGCAAAGAGCCTAATGATGATGATTTAATTAAAATTATTTCTAAAACTTTGAAAGAACTTGAAGAAGAGAAAAAATCTTTTGAGAATGCAAATAGAGTAGAAAATGCTCAAGCAATTCAAAGTCAAATAGATTGCATCAAAGCATACTTGCCAGCGATGCTTTCTGAGAAAGAAATCAAAGAAATTATTCTTGGTTTAGAAGACAAAAGCATTCCATCAGTAATGAAATTTTTTAAGCAAAATTATAATGGAAAATGCGACATGGCTTTAGTAAGTAAAATACTAAAAAGTCTATAATTTAAATAAAAACCCTGCAAAAGTTCATTATTTTTTAGAATTTAAAATTTTAAATAAGCAATTTTTATCTTTTCAATAAGGATGAAATAAAGTATAATAACTTTTAGCGGGTTATGGGAGTCTGGTTCAATGGTAGAACAGCGGTCTCCAAAACCGTTGATAAGGGTTCGATTCCTTTGACTCCCGCCATCTTATGTAAATAGGTCTGATACAAACATATCGGACTTTTTTTATGGAAAAATATAGGATTTCAATATAA
>JAXDXW010000005.1:0-11584 GCA_034087725.1 Candidatus Onthovivens sp.
AAATTAATTCGCCAACAGCACATTTTACAATAATTTGTGCACCATCATTGTATTGTGACATATCAACTAATAATTCGGCACCAGTTTGTCCTTCGACAACTGTTCCGTTTAAATACCATTTATAAGTGATGTCTTCACCTAATCCGTAAGCTTTAGCACTAACTTTGGCTGTATCTTGTCTACTATAAGCACTCTTTTCAGATGTAATAGTAAGTTTAGGTTCGTTGACAGTTAAAGTGATTGTATTTGATTTAGCTGTGCCAGCAATTGCATAAACTGTATGATTTCCAATTTCTAATCCAGAAATTTCAACGCTATCGCCTGTGGCAGCAATTTTTTCGTTATCAACATACCATTCTGTTGTTAAACCAGTAAAATCACCTTCATAAGTTGCATTCACTGTGAATGTTGAAGTAGTATAGCCACTAGCATCTTCTGCAGCAATTGTAATGATTCCATCGGTAACTTCAACTGTTGCAACATTTGATGTATAAGTTGCGTTTTTATATTCCAAAGTATGTGTTCCAGAAGGTAAAACTTCACTATATGTTGTAGTTGAAATACCTGTGTCTACTCCATCAACATACCAAGTATAAGCTTGAGTTCTATCGCCGAATTGATAAGCACTAGCTGTTATTTCACTTCCAGTTGTGTAAACAGTTTTTGGAGTGATAACAGTTGCACCAGCAGTTTCTGTATATCCTTTATATATAAAGTCTGTCCAAGAATAACCAGATTCTCCAGGTCTTACCATAATATATTGAAGATGACCTTTAGTAATGCCTAAATTTGTAAAACTTGTTTCATAAAGAAGTGTATCATCTTTATAAGTTTTAATTGAATCTCCAATAACCTCAATTGTAAAGACGAATGTATCACCAACTTCATTAGAGAAAGCTGCGCCACTTGTTTCGTTCCATCCTGAACCATCTGCTTTCTGTGAATACATTGCTGGAGTTAAATAGTTATTATCATCGTAAAACTGACAATTAAGTGAGCTTTCTATGTTATGACCAAATAATTCACCATTCAAACCAACAAGTTTTACTACTGGGAAATTTTTTGTTTTAGTTATATCATTAGTTCTTATAACTGTGCTAACTTGGAGGTTATCGTAATCTAAATCTTGTGCGGTAGGTTTAACGATACTAAATTTTTCACCGTTTGGATTAGTTTGATAGATTACATCGCTTCTAAGTTTAGCCTCAGTTATTTTAATGTTATCAAATGCTACTGCATTAGCATTATCTGGAGTATGAATTCCGATTGCAGTAATTTTTCCAGGATTAATATTTAAACGATTATAAGTTTGATATTGTGTGCCACCAAATTGATTTAAGTGAGCAACAAATCTACGCGTTCCATTAACATAGCATTCAATATAACCATTAAAATGAACGATTTTTACGTGGGCACCTGCTACTAAATCGACTGCATTATAGTCAAGACCTCCAAAGAATTCACCACTATTATTATAAACTTCTCCGCTTGGATTTCTTTGACTTCTGAAGTTCCAATATGCACCATTACCTTCAATACCTAAATAGATATTTCCTTCATTGTTATCTAATCCAACTAGATGGATAAAGATATTTGAAGAACTATTGCCATTAAAGGCAACATCAAAATCAATTTCATAATTGTTTGAAGTTACTCCGGTAAATGGAATTGTAAATTGCTCTTGAGTATTTACGATACCTTTACCATTTTCAATTGTGAAATTGGAGCCGTATTCTTCTGAAATTGTGCCTTCAAAATCTTGATTAAATAATGATTCTTCAGCTTCTTCAGTTGAGCGGCTTTCGATTGTAGGAGTAATTGTGTGATTATTAAAGGCAGCACAAGGTGCAACAGATGCTGCAATTAAGCTCACAACGCCTACTAAAGCTTTTGCAAATAACATAATCTCCTCCTTTGTTAAGCAAAAATTACTTTTTTTCTTCTTCTAAAACATAAATCGGTGTAGATGGAACATCTTTTAAGTTTGTGCACATAACTTTAGATGTTTCACATTCACATAGATTAATTTTTTTAAGACAGTCTTCATTACAATAAAGACATCTCTCATAAAATGGGCAACCATCACCCCTATTTTCTAATGTTCCAAGTTGCATACTCTTTAAAGGTAGTTCTTCATTTTCCTTGTAATGAGGATTTGGGATTGGAACAGCTTGAATTAAAGCTCGTGTATAAGGGTGGCGAGGATTGGTGATAATATCGCCAATTCGCCCTATTTCCATAATTTGACCTAAATACATAACAGCAACATAACCATTTTCTGCAATGTATCTAGTCGTAGATAAATCGTGAGAGATATAAACGAAACTCATATTGAATTTTTTATTTAAATCTTTCATCAAATTTAATAAAGATAATCTAAGTGAAACATCAATCATACTAACTGGCTCATCTGCAACAATTAATTTAGGCTCCAAAGATATTGCTCTAGCCATTAAAATTCTTTGTCTTTGACCTCCTGATAATTGATGAGGATATTTATTTAAAAATTGTTCACTTGGATATAAACCAATAATTTTCATTAATTCTTCAATTTTTTCATCAACTTGTGCTCTTTTCCGTTTGCGATGTTTAGTTTTAATTGGAGCGTACAAACTTTGATAGATAGTTCTAACTGGGTTAAGTGCAGCGTAACTATCTTGTTGAATAAATTGAATAGCATCAAAAGATGAAATATTTTTAGCAAATAATTTAGTGATATCAACTCCATCAAAAATTATTTGACCACTTGTTGGCTTATGAAGACCGGTAATTATTTTACCTAAAGTTGTTTTCCCACAACCTGATTCACCAACTATCGCTAAAATTTCACCTTCGTGAATATCTAAACTTACGTCTTTTAAAACATGAATATAACGATCAGATGTTAAAGATCCTGGTCTTTTAAAAACCATATTTATATTTCTTAAAGACATTAAAACTTTCTTATCTTCCATCGTTAAATCTTCTTTCGTATAAATAACATTTTCCAAAACTGCCGGATTCATGACGAACAGTTTCAGGTCTTACTTCTTTGCACTTATCACAAGCATATGGACAACGAGGATGGAAAACACAACCTGTTGGCATATCTAATAAGTTTGGTGGAGTACCTTTAATCGGATGCATTGAGTTAATATCACCAACAAGAGAAGGTGTAGCCCCAATTAAACCTTCTGTATATGGATGAGAACGTTTATCGAACACATCATAAACTGTTCCGTATTCCATCAATTCTCCTCCATACATAACTCCTACATAATCAGCAAATCGAGCAACAACTGATATATCATGAGTCATTAAAAGCATGGAAATACCTAAATCTCGATTTATTTCTTTCAATAAATTAAATATATAAGATTGAGTAATAACATCTAACGCTGTTGTAGGTTCATCTAAAATTATGACTTTTGGATCTAAAAGAAGGGCAAAAGCAATCATAACTCTTTGCTTCATCCCGCCACTTAATTCATGAGGATAGCAAGATAAAACTCGATCAGCATCTAGTTTAACGTATTCTAAAAGCTTTCTACATTTTGCTTCTTTTTCTTCTTTAGATAATTTGATATCGTGTTCTTGAAGTGTTTCAAAAAATTGTTGACGAACTGTGTAAACTGGATTTAAAGCAGATTGTGCAGCTTGGAAAACCATCGATACTTTTTCCCATCTAAATTTACGTAATTCATTTTTATTTAATTTATTTACATAAATTTCTTTTTCATCATCGTAAAAAATAATATCTCCACTAGCTAATCTTCCAGGTTCAGAAATACAATCAATGAGTGAACTAGCTAAAGTTGTTTTTCCACTTCCGCTTTCGCCAACTAAAGCTGTGATACAACCTCTTTTTAAATCTAAAGAAACATTATTTACAGCTTTTAAAGTGTACTTTTTTAAAGGATACTCAATGTAAACATTTTTAAAACTAACTATATTTTCTTTACTCATATTAATTCACCTTTAAACGAGGATTTAATGTTTCATCAAGTCCGTTTGATAAAAGTAACGTAGCAATTTCAAAAATAACAATTGCGATAAGAGGATATAAAAGTATCAAAATATTTTTATAATTTGATAATCCTTTCGATCTTGCAGCATTAATAATTGCTCCCCGGTTTGTAGGGTCATATGCTGCTAAACCAACAAGCATAATACCAACACTTGCCATAATTGCATTTCTTAAGGCTGTAACAAAGTTAATAGCAATATAAGAGAAAACATTAGGTAATAATTCTTTAAAAATTATATGAGCTTTTGACATATGCATAACTTTACATATCTGAATAAAATCTCTTTCTTTTAAAGACATAATTTGTACCCTTACAGCTCTACATAATCCAGCCCAAGAGAAAATAGATATAACTAAAGCAAATTCTATTGGCGATTTAATAACTATAACTGCCGCAAGTAATAAATAGACTGGGAAGGATGGGATAGATAAGAAAATATTTGTAATTGACATTATTATTGAGTCAACCCATCCACCAAAGTACCCACTAATTATTCCTAAAACTGTACCAGCAACCACTGAAATAATAGCAGTATAAAATGCAATTTCTAACACTGAGCCAGTTCCAGCAATAACTTGTCTAAAAACATCTCTTCCTAACCAATCTGTGCCAAAAGGATGTTCCCAACTAGGATCTAAATATTTAATATCGACATTGGTTGCATCAGAATATGGGAAAATTAAAGGACCAAAAATTGCAACTAATACAAAGAATAAGATAATTACCGTTCCAGTAATCGTTTTTCCATTAGAAAATACCTTCTTAAAGTTAACACAAAAACGATACCAAAAATCTTTTAAAGTAAGGAAAAATGCACTTTGAGTATTTATTAATTGATTGAACTTTTTCATACTAATTCTTCCTCACTCTTGGATCGATAAGTGGATAAATTAAATCAACAACTAAATTAACCAAAATAACCATTGCTGCAGAGAAGAAAATTAATCCTTGAACTACCATGTAATCTTTATTGACAATTCTGTTAGAAATTTCTAAACCAATACCAGGATAATTAAAGATTGATTCCATCAAAGTCGATCCACCAAATAACGTACCAAAACTTACTCCAAACATAGTAACTAATGGTAAAAGTGCGTTTCTTTTTAAATATTTTGAACGAATTGTTCTTTCTTTTAAGCCTCTAGCTTTAGCGGCTAAAATAAAATCTTCACCCAATACACCAATTGCGCTACCTCTCATTTGTAAAATCCATGTTCCAGTTTGAACGATAGAATAAGATAAAATTGGTAAGAAAGCATGATATAAAACGCTTCCTATGAAAGGTAAATTAAATCCAGGAGTAGTGTTGAATGCGTCATAATTATTTTGTGCTGGAAACCAATTTAAGTTATAAGCGAAAATAATAACTAAAAGTAATGCCAATAAGTAATCAGGGATACTTCCACTAACTGCAATGTATCCAGATGTTAATTTTGCAAAAATACCTTTTCTTTTTTCTGCTACTCTACTTCCTATTAATAAGCCTAAAAAGAAGGAAATTATTAAAGAAACTGAACAAATAAATAAAGTCCAAGGCAATCTAGTTGCTATTAAAGTATTAGCTGAAACACCTGTTTCTAAATATGATGTACCAAGCTCTCCTCTAAATAATCCCCCAATATATCTAAAGAAGGCTTGAAATACATTCTCGTTTGGATCAAAATTCAATAATTGTTTAGCTAATTCATAAGCTCTATCGTATGTAATACCTTGTTGATTTTGGAGCTTTAAGGCATAAAGCTCCAAAATATCACCAGGAATTAATCTAAGTAGGAAAAATAGAAGTATTGTTGTCAAAGAAAGGGTTAACAAAGATACACCTATTTTTGCAAAAAAGTAGGAATATTTTGAGAAAAATCTACCAATTAGTTTTAGATAATGGCGAAAATCTTTCTTTGACTCACTTTTACGATTTTCTATTGTTTCGTTTTCCATTTTAAAACCTTATTTTATTAATTGTTAGGTTGGTAAGTACCTGAAATAAATAAGTAGTTTGTAGCAAATACTAAGTTTGTGCGAGCTACCGCATAGAAATCTTCACTACCAGCTGCTGGAACATATGTAACATTACGATTTTCGCTCCAATAATCTTCGAGTGGTACGCCTTTAACATGACCAATATTTATAGTTGAAGCTGTAACATTTTGGAATAATTGAATACCTAAACTTAAATTAGCAAGGCCAGTGTTAAAAACATCTACTAAATAAGTTAATTTTGACTCATCAACTGAATAGAAAGAGTTGATATATTCAGCAAATTCATATTTATTTTTATCTCCATCTAATCCATCAAAAATTAATTTGACGCTTCCTGCTTTTTGAGTGTCAGGATAATTAGCTGGATATCTTTCAACCTTAATCCATTTTGAATAAATATTTGAGAATTGATTATAAGAACCGGTTGGGTAACTGAAAGACATATTTAAATCTGTCCATTCAAGTGTTAAATCATATTGATTAGAATCACTTGCGGTTCCATAGAAGTTACTGCTCTTTAATAAGTCGGTTTTTACACCGAAAGCATTTAATTGAGCTGCGACAGCTTCACTAGCTGTTGAAGAAATGTCATGACTTGATGGAGCGCCTAATTTAATAGTAACAAGATTACCATTTTCATCGTGCCAACCATCACTTTGTTTAGTCCATCCTTCTGCTTCTAATAATTCTTTTGCTTTAACTGTGTTATAAGCATATTTAGGAAGTCCATTAAAGTGTTGTTCAGACATAAATGTTCTTGCTTCACTTTCAGCCATGCCAAGAAGAGGATAATAAGAAGTTGTAGCATATGGGTTAGCTGCTCTTCTAATTTCATCTCTATCTAAAATATATTGGAAAGCTCTTCTAACATTAACTTTTTTAAAAATTGACTTTGAAATATTGAAATTAACACCAATTGAACCTGGATCATACATCTTTAAGTTAACTAAATTCTCATTATTAGCTAGCATGCTCTCCAAAGCATCTTGTTGAATAAAGCCGTCATAATAAGATATATAATCTTTCTCAATTAATTGATAAGTTTGATTTAAATCATTTGAAGAATATAATTTAATTTTTTCAAATCCAATATTATTTGCATTCCAATAATATGGGTTTTTAACAAGTAATATTTGAGTTGGTGAGAACGTTGATAATTTAAAAGGTCCAGTTGCAACATACCAAGATGGTGAATATTCATAAAATGATGAACGAGCAACATTTAATCTAGAAATTTGCTCATCTGTTGAGAATCTATTAAATGCACCCCGTAAGCTTACATTTGTATTTACAGGAGAGGCCATAACGATGTGATAAACTACATCAACATATTGTGAAAATTCATCGTATTTAACTGTTCCACTCTTATCTTGAGCTATTAATAATTCTTTTGCACTGTTACTAGGTTCTTTTAAAGGGTTCCAAACATATTCGACTGTTTTATTATCTTTTGCAATAACAGCTGCCATGTAGTTTGATGAGGTTGGGTGAATCATGTAATAGTAAGCCCAGACGTCTTTAGCTGTAAAATCTTCACCGTTTTGCCACTTTGCATTATCTTTAATTTTTGCAGTTGTAACAGTAACTTCTGTTTTGCCTTGACTTAAATAAAAATTATAAGCATCTTCTCCCATGGCTTCTTTATATAAGTCCATGGATTTAGTCTCGTGAGTTGGCATTCCATCTGCTAATTGACAGAAAATTTCATCAGTACTTCTAACATATCTATACATACCTTCAACTACAAAATAGTCAAAAGCTGTACAAGAAGTATTACTATCATAGTGATTTACTAGACCACTAGATGTCCATGAAGTAACCATTGAAAATGAATTGTCTTTGTTTTTTCCTCCAGAACCAGTATTTCCGGAGCAAGCAACTAGAAAGCAACTTAATAAAGCTGTTAATAAAAGTTTACCTTTCACTTTCATATATTTCCTCCTATTTAGTGAAATTATTTGAACCCGCAAGTTTTAAAATGCGAGCATTTGTTACGTTTTCAAAATTCGTAGAAGTAATCTCTACATCATATAAACCATTAAATTCAACATGAGAAGATAAAGCATATTCATCGTTTACAAACAAATCTAAATAACCACCGTCAAGATAGACTTGAAGATCGTATTTTTCAGCTTCATTATTAAGCTTCAAATAAACAAATGAAGTTGGATTTGCAACATCTTTTGTTAAAGTTAAATATGTGTTATTTCTAGATTTAATAATGCCTGCAAAGTAAGTTACATCTCTTGAAGTAATCTTAAATCCTTCTTGATATTCACTGCCAGTTGGAGCAAAACTGCCCTTCAAAATTGAACGTGGAATATTTCTAAAAGTCTTGTTTTCAGAAGAAAACCTTGCTAAAGTCCCTTTATTTGCAAGTTTTTGATAAACTGGGTCGGCACGAGATGCGAGGGTTCCATCTTCTTTTTGATAAACTTCTTTTGATAAAGAAAGAGTTCCTCCCCAAGTGTTTTGATAAGGATTTGCTGTCAGCCATCCATACATATAGTATTTGCCATTAGCTTCAGTAATTTGTGCTGCGTGATTATCGCCGCCGTCTAAATATAATTCTTCTTTTTCGTCCCAATTTACATCGAATGGTGAAGCGTTTTCATCTCCAATTCTATAGGCAAATTTACCTACGTTTCCAGCAGTACCAGTTCCATAAATTGAATAGAAAATATAATATCTATTACCTATTTTAAATATTTGTGGACATTCAGGATCGCCTCTACCAGTAGTATCTAAAGCTTTTTTATAATCCATTGAATAGATTCCATCTTTGCTTCCTTTATAAATTGCTAATCCTTTCTTACCGTTTGCAATTTGACTTGAATAATAATTCATAACGATACAATAGTAAGTTTCTGCTTGCTTATCATAGAAAATATGAGGGTCACGACCAGAAAAAACATCACTTCCGAAATTAACTCTATGTCTATAATCAAGCATTCCTGTTTCTTCATTCATGAAATATTCTTCACCATTTTCCCAATAAATTAAATCAGAGCTTTTACTATTTCCGACATATGATCCTTGTCCGAAACAAGATCTATAATTTCCATCAGCATCTTCATAAACACCTAATGCATAATAAGTATTAATGGATGGTGGATTTTTTTCATTTCTTGAAAGTTGAATTTGCTCAAAATTTACCATATCGTAACTGGCAGTTGCTAAAGTTGAAAATTGTTCATGAACAGATCCAACTTCTCTGCCTGTTGAAAGGTAATACATAATCATCCTTTTATTCTTCTTATCATAATATGGGTGAACATCACCATAATCTCCATCAATAAACTGATGAAGCAACTTATCATCTTCTAACAAGAAGTCAACGCAAGGATTAAAAGTAACAGTAGCTTCAGAAGAAAGAGTAAAAATAACACTATCATCTTTATTTAAATCTACTGTTTCAGAAATATATAATCCATCCTCATTATCTACAATATATGGTCCAAGTTCTTTACAAGTTTCTCCGCTAGAATTCAAAATTTTAATTGAGATTTGCGGGGTTTTTTCTAATTTTAAAGACTTTATTGTACCTATAATCTTTGCTTTTCCAGTTTGAGGAGACACAAAAACTCTACTTGCTAAAGTATTAGTTGATGAATGCATTTCTTCATTTTTTAAATATGCTCCATCATCACTTTTAAAGGCATCATCTTTATACTCTAAATCAAAAAGTGTAGAATTTAACCCTTTGTAGAAATAATGATTGTAGCCTTGTATATCGTTTCCTTTATATCCACTGCTTGCATAATAAACGCTTTTCCCAGTAATCTCAGATTCTTTCTCGTTATTCATATTATAAAAATCCTCATATTCATTTTTTTCGATAGGCTCAATTGGTTTAGATGTAGGATTACAGCCAATAATTAATGGTGTCATCATCAAGACCACAAAAGCTTTCTTATTCATTCTTACTCTCCTTATGATTTTTAACATTAATATAAATAATTAGTGCTATATCAAATATTAAAACAATAGCAAACGATACCCATGAAATAGTCCATTCTGCACTTCCTGGTTGGACAACGAAAAGCATTATGATATTCATAATCAAAAGTACTAGACCGAACTTTAAAACATTGGTAAAAAAATGATCTTTCATATTATTCCTCTACTAATTTTTTAACATTAATAGAATAAACATCCACTGCTATATTATTAGAATATAAAGCAGCGTAATTTCCATTTTCTTCAAAAGCCCTTGCACTCATTGCATATTTATCATCAACATATACTTGAACACAAGAATCATCCAAAATAATTGTCATTTTATGCATTTTTCTAAGCTTTAATGGACAATATTTTTCAACATCAACTTGTGTGTGTAAGAAAGATACTGGACGAGGTTGATAATCATAACCTAGACGGTTCATTTTTGGCTCTATTTTAACAGAATAATATTTATTTAATTTCTTATCACCTCTGAATATTAGACCAAAATCTCCTACCATATCGCGTAATTTAAAATCAATATCAATTTTACATTTATTTGGCAATTTACCGATATCAACCAAATTATATCCACAATTCTTAAAACTTATGAAATCTCTTTTATATCTAGTTTTACCTAATCTATTTTTAAGTTTAAGAGGGAATTCAACTGAATATGCGTCTAAAATTTCTTGTGGACATTTTGTGTATAATTCGCCTGTTTCAGGATCTGGATAAATTTCCTGTGGGATTATGTTACCGCCCCATTGCCATGGCTCATTATCATTTTCATTATTTTTAATTGGGTTCCAGCCAAACATAATTCTTCTTTTGCCGTCACTAACACTTTTAGCAGCATAAAAAGCGTGACCATTAAATGTGTTATTAACAGGTGTTTCCCAAGGCCCATCGATATTATCTGACATACGATACGTTGTCAAAACTTTATCTGTGAATTCTGAAAAAGCTAGATAATATTTATCACCCATTTTAAATAAGTCGGGGCATTCATGAGTAAAATAAGCTCTTGGAGCATAAAATGGCTTTTTCTCTAAATTCCAATGAAGCAAATCTTTAGATGTCGCTTTTAAAGTTAAACCTTTACTATTAATAGGTTTATGATTCTTTGCACGAGCTGCTAATAACATATTATATTCGCCAGTTTTTTCGTTTTTATAAACGAATGGATCGCGAAAATCATGTTTTTCTAAATACGATGGTGCTTCAAAAACAAAATCTTTAACTTTGTCCCAATGAAGCAAATCTTTAGATGTAGCTAACAAGATCTTTTGTTCTGGTAAATTCTTTTTTCTTAGATGAGGATTATGTCCTGTATAGAAAATATAATAAATCCCATTTTCTTTATATATAGAACCAGTAAAGACATATAAGTCTTGTTCGTCTTTGCTTCCTCTTAATAATACAGGTCCGTGATCTACGTAATGAACTAGGTCTTTAGTTGTAAGAAGACACCAAGGACATCCTTCTCCTTCATGTTCAATATCTCTATAATCTCTTAGATAAAAAAGCTTAAATTCGCCATCCTCGTAAAAGGGTATGACGTCAGCGCAAACACTCTTCTTAGGTGAACGGTAAAACATATGATCTCCTTATTATTTACAAAAATGTAAACGATTACATTATTAATATACACTTTT
>JAXDXW010000006.1:0-2880 GCA_034087725.1 Candidatus Onthovivens sp.
ATTTTTTTAATTGCATTATTGTAAGACCGAAGAACAGATCCAAGTGGCCTCTTTTTGATTCTAGCTATTTCTTCAAATGTTAAATCCGACATAACATGCATTACGAAGATTTCAAATTCTTTATCTTTTAATATTTTTTCAATCTTTGCTAACAATAATTTATTATCAATTTCTCCTTTATCGTTACATGCTATTTCATTACTTGGGTCATCCAAATTTACGACTTTGCTATATTTTTTGAAATAATCAATAGTCAAGTTTCTGCTAGTTACCATTAAAAAGCCTAAAATATTTGTGTCCTCAATACCCTGTATTTTTTTTAAGAAAAGTACATAAGTATCTTGCAAAATATCTTCGCTAATTTCATAGTTTTTAGTCAATGCAACAATATTGTTAAAAACTTGATTTTTTGTTAAATCATAAAATTCCGAAAAAACACTTCGATCTCCTCCCTTTAATCGGAGAAAAAGGCTCTTAACTTCATTCTCGCCCATTATTACCCACCAATATAAAAACGATTATCGAAAAAAAATTATTTGATTTTAACAACAACTTCTAAATAAAAAGCTAATTTATCATCCTTATAACCGTAAATATATCTTTTATTATCAAAACTATAAGAAAAAATATCTATAGCATCACCTAAATAACATTGTAAAAGATATTCAACTTGAAATGATTCGATTATCTCATTAGACGAAGGTTTATAAATATCGTAATAAAAATCAGTATAATGCGTATTGTTCATATGTCCGTTATGATCTAAAGAAGAAAACTGAACAATATATTCCTTTTCGAATTTCAATAAGTCTTTATTCAAAGTATTAAGTTTTCTCACTCTTTGATAAAAGCCTAGATCATCAGAATATAGAACATCAATATCGTTTGGAATAACTGGTCTTTTTTCTTTGATGTTATAAATCATCCAAACACTACGACCTCTTATAATTTCCTCACCATTATTTTTAAAACTATAATCACGTGGAAACTCAAACATTCTAGGTCTTATTAACCCTGTTTCAATATCAAGTTCTTTAATTTGATTAACATCTTTTAATATTTCAAATTTATTTCTTACAACAATCCAAATTAAATCTTTTTTAATAAAATCATTAAATCCTACCGATAGTAAATCAGCGTGTCTTCCAGCTATTTCTTGAGAAACATCTAAAATAGATGACATTTTTAAGTAATCATAACAGTCTAATAAATTGTTTGTTATCGTAAAATTTTTTGAGTATTTAAAATCAAAATTCATAAAAATAACTTAGTTTTGCAGGGTTTTGTTTAAAAATCGAGACTTTTACTCGTTTAAAGCACCCTTTCCTTTATAATTTTTATCGTAGATCATTATGACAAATTCAGGATGATCTATAAAAGGATTACGATTATGTTGATAACTTATATCGATCACATTATTTCTATTTACTTCAAAGTCACTAACAGGGTCTATTGACGTTGTAGCCCATAAATATAAATCATTAAAATTACCGTGGATTCCAACTCCAGAGCCGAAAGTATTATACAAAGATTTATTTATTCCAGATATGCTTCCATTAATACCTACTTCTAAATCATAAGAATCACCACTATCATATCTAGTTGCCATATAAAAAATCATTCGTGCAACATCACCTTTAAAATCATCTTTAGGTTCAAAAGCACCACTTGTAACCTTGTTTCCTTTCATTGTGTTTCTTGACCAGCTAAAAGCAGTTCCGCAATCCTTGCCATTAGTTACGGTTTCAAAATCATAATTACTTCTTGTACTATTTAAATAATTGTTTGAAGGTCTTAGATGATGCATATCAGTTCCAGGACCTTGTGATGTACCAAAATTACCTATAGATTTTGCCCATGTATGTTCTTTATTAAACGATGTGGATTTAGGGTAACTGCCTTCATATGTCAAAATAATATTGCTACTATTATCTGGATCGACATCAGTAACGAGCATAGTCTCATTGAGGCTACTATAAGAGTACGTTTTATGATCCTTCTTTATAATCTCATGGAGCCCATCTTTAAGAGCTTTTCCTGATAATCCTCGTACGCTTTCATAATATGAATCAATACTCCCAGAACTTCCTCTTGAAGGTTTTATTTTGTTATTTGCGTATAAATATGAGTAATCACTTTCAGATGATGATTCAGGCATAAAAACTACATCAACTAAATTCTTTCCTTCTACAAGTTCAAAACAATATTCAGTCCCAGAAAGTCTAGTACAATAGTTACCATTATTTTTAACACTGTATGTGTAATAACCTGTATCAGGTTTAACCACTAAATTAATTAAATCTCCAACAATTCCTTCGCTTTTAGATAAAATAATTGAACCTTTGCCTGAATAAGAAGTCTCAACATATCCTGTTTTTTCTTCGTCATTGCCTCCAGTGTTACTTCCACCTTGACTCTTTCCATCAATAAAAATTTCAATTTTATTAATTATTACTCTATTTTTACTACTTGAAGAAATCTCCAAAGTATCAACTGAGCTTCCATCGAAAGAATAAGATAATCCATTATCAAAAGTTTGAGATGTTTTTTTAGATCCTGCAGTTACATCAACTGATGAAACATCGTCATTATAATTATGACCGTAAAGCTTAACTTCAAATATTGAATAGGAAGACGCAAAAGTAAAAATTATGCGTCCAGGATTTTTAGAAGAAGAAATTCTAAAGCCATCTTCTTCAGCATATATATTAGATGACTGCACACTTGATAAAATTATATTCGTCTGTTCAAAACTTGATGTCTTTAGTGATAAACTGCTTCCAGGATTTAAACTTGAATTAGATTTATACTCCAATGTAGCAGTAGTGCTTTCACCAGTAATCTCCACAAAATTTGCAGTAATTATATAAGATATAGCTT
>JAXDXW010000007.1:0-6375 GCA_034087725.1 Candidatus Onthovivens sp.
CTCTTTTCAATATTTAAACGATAAATTTCAAATCAAAAAATACTACTAAATCATTAATTATAGAAATTAAAGAAAATAGATTATCTGCATTTTGAATATGCAATTAAATAAACTTACATAATTTACATCACTATTTTACATAAATATTACAACAAGTTTATGAGAAAGATATCGAGCGAAAATATGCAAGATATGCAAGATATTGAATGATATAAAAGATAATCAGGCATAGTTTCATAACTCCTAAGCGTAAGGTAGGGTGTTCGAATCACCTTGGGAACGCCATCTCGTATAAGTTAGGTGATATGTATAATCGAATTGCCTTTTTTCTTGCTTTTATAGCAGAATTTAGTCATTTAAATATATTGACGATTTGAAATGGTGGTCAAATTTCATTTATAGTTATTTCATTGACTAACTTAACGGGTAGAGTGAAGAAAATATCACACTAAAACGAAATGATTTAAAATGAAAAGATGGCTAAATCGTTAAATTATTGAAATCGTTAAGTGATTTAAATTTGTTTGTTTTTGCATCAAAAAAGCCTCAATCATTTATCTGACTTAAGCTTAAATAGCTAGTTTTATCTCTTTACCATTTCTTAGAATAAAAAGTAAAATTCTATATTAAGTAATAAGTATAATTTAAAAAATTATTTATAATTAGCATCAAAAATAATTATCGAATGATTATGAAAGCTTTTAAAAAAGAAATTTTAGTTGAGTTTTGCAGGGTTTTTCTAAAATTTAATGGTTTTTATATAATTTTTTTCTTATATAATAATTTAAGTAGGAAATTTTTATGGAACTAAAAGTAGTTAGAGGCAGTGTTGTATACGCGGATTGTGATGTAATAATCAATGCAGCAAATGAAGGACTAAAAGAAGGTGGCGGTGTTTGCGGAGCAATTTTTGCAGCCGCCGGACAAGAAGAGTTGCAAGCAGAATGCAATGCAATTGGTCGGTGTAAGACTGGTCATGCTGTTATGACTAATGGGTATAAATTAAAAGCAAAACATATTATTCATGCTGTTGGACCTCTAGATGGTGACCCAGGAAAACTTAGGGGAGCATTTTATAATTCTTTGGTTTTGGCAGATTCGAATAATTTAAAAACTATAGGTATGGTTCCGATATCGGCTGGTATATTTGGTTTTCCTTTAAATAAATGTGCCGATATAGCTATTAGAGTTATTTTAAATTTTAAACCTAAATCTTTACAAACTTGCTATATGTATTGTTATTCTGATAAAGAATATTTAGCTTTTGAAAAAGCCTTAAAAACTTATTTAAATTCTAAATAAGTTAATGTAGATAATGATTAATTATAGTTTTTTATAATTTAATAATTATAAGTTTGAAATGAACTGAAACATAATTTAATATTTATTTATGAAATTTGTCGATAGGGGAGAGTTTTTTGTATCAAAAGAAGATAATAATTTTGATGAATATAAAAAATTTAGCCCCGAACAATTCTTTGTTAATGAGCTAAAAGATTCTCCGAAAGAAATTATAGATATAAAAGAATCAAATTCTGATAGTTCAATAGAAACCAATAGAAATAAAAAGCAGTCAAATAATATTGATGAATTAACAAAAAATATAAATAAAAATATAAAAACTATATCACATAGTGTTTCAGAGAGTGTAGCTGTTGCTACAGGAGCAACATCATCTGTAGTAGTTGTAGCAGCAGCAGTTGTCATTTCGGTTGCTACTGGTGGATCGCTTTTTACAAATATTGCTAAATATATATCTAGAGAAGTTGGAAATAATTACTCTCTTATTGAAATTGACATGGATAAGGTTTTAAAAGAAGACGAGAAACTTTATGATTTATCCGTGAATGACTTCACTTTGAAAGTTTTTAATAATAAAAAAACAGATGAGAATTATGAATATAAAGTTAAAGCTGGCAAACAAAAGTATTTAATTCCAAATTTAAATATCGATACAACTTATACTTATGAGTTAGTTTGTAATAAAAATATCTTAGGTGATGCATCTAATTTTTATAAAGAAGAGTTTAAGACATCGATTGATCAAAATCCTAAGGGTATTTTAGATAGCCAAAATACTTATATATCGTATTTAAATGAATTAAATTCATATTCTTTTAATTATTCAGTTTACGTTTCGGATTATTATAAAACTTTAGAAAATACTGCTTTATATATTTGTGATAAACAACAAGATTATAAAAATATTAGTGATGTAATTTTTATTGATTCTACTATTAATGACAATAATTTTATTGAAAGAACAATCGAAAATGTTACATACCCATCTTTATATCTTTATTTAGTCGAAGAAAATGAAGAAGGTACTAAATTATTGATGGAAGAAGTTATTGAAACAGGTATTGATATTCCCCCAATTGAGGATATTACGCCAATTACTATTAACGAAGAGAGCGTAGAATATAATAATTTACCTAATAAGGTAGATATTGTCGGAACAATAAAAAGGATCGATAATGAACTTAACTATGTTGGTTATATTTCAACTTTTGACGATGATGGAAATATAATATCTAGCGATATTGAAGCAGAATTTAATATAGAAATTGAAGAAAATATTACGAAATTTAATTTAAATTCTTTTATAGATTATGGAACAAAGGAATTTATTTATAAAATTTGTTATTTTGATGAAAATGATTATTTACAAATAGCTTATGAATCAAGCAAAGTTTCTTTTAACGAGAATCAAAATACATATTTAGCATCATTTGATGTAAAAAATATTGAAGATTCCTTTATTGATTATTTTGACGACCATGTTGAAATAACTATTGATAGTAATTTTGTATCAACTGTTGATAATTATTTCTATGAATTAAATGTTGTAAATAGTAATAATGTCATTTTAGATTCTTATTTAGGACAAGATGTAGCTAAATTTACAATTCCAAATTCTGCTGATTTAAATTCTTTGAAATTCATATATAAAGAGGTGTGTGAATTTAATGATGGATACCATTACTTATCCTCCTTTGAATCTAATGAAGTTGAATTTTCTAATCCTAATGTTTATTTAGATAGTGAAGTCTTATTTGACGGAATGTATTTTTCTATTAATTATCAAGCGGAAATGGTTTTTGCCTATGAAGATGCTTTTTTAGATATAATTGTTGAATCAATAGACAATACTTATACATATACGATTGATAATTTAAAAGAAAAAGACTCTCTAATTTTGAATCAAACAGATCTTGAGCTGGGCGTTGTTCAAATTAAAGGAATTCTACATTTTAAAGATTTTACATCAAGTAATTCAATCAAAAATAAGTCGTTTGATTTTGGACAATTTGATCTATCTTATAAGTTTGAAATTGCAAAAGTAGAAACAAATATTTCCCCTATTTTTGGAGAAATCCCCGCAGAAGTCCACTCAAATTTCTATTTTTCGTATAGATTGCCTTCCTCATATACAATAAAAATTGAAGATGCAAATCATGGTATCAGCGTAAGTGAACCAGTCACTGAGAAAATATTTGTCGGAGGAATTAGCTATGAAGAAGGTGCAACTTTATCTCTTTCTGTAGTTGATAAAGAAGGTAATATTTACATTGACAATGTTGAATTTAATATTAACCCTACATTAGCAAATAACAATTACACAAATCCTTCTTATTATAGTGTAAACCCTTATGATTCTGTTGTTACTTATAACGATGATGGTACAGCAAATATTTATAGAAATACTAATTTTGTAAAGTCGGATTATTCTTCGATTAATTTAAATTGTTTAATTTATACAGACAAATCAAAGGATGAATTAACTGGTGAAGTTTCATATTTTGGAAGAATTGATTCATATGTTGAGAATAATTATTCAATAATTGAAAATATAGAAAGATCTATTTATATGTTTGAATATCAAGTAGAGTTTGAATATGACAATGTGACATATATTATGTATACAGAAACGCCATCTGGCTCTATAAATCTTTTATATGAAGGATATTTTACAGCTGAATCATCTGTAACTTCTGAAAAGACAATTATTACAATCTATAATAATCAGAGTATATACACTGATAACTATATATTAATTAATGGTGTTGAGTATCAATTTGATAGTTATGATAGCTATTATCAATCTTCATATAGTTTAACTTTCAACGAAGAAATTCATGTTAATGAAGCAATGATAAGAGTTAATGATTATGGTTCTAATTATTTAGACTATTCATCTGAGATTGAGATGAAAGGAAATAGATATTTTTATGTAAATGTTTCAGTTAGCGAAATAGGCTAGGAGGATGCTTTATGAGAAACGATGTAAAAAAGAGTAAAACGAGGAAAATATTATCAATTATTGGTATTATTTTAGGTTCTTTAGTTTTGGTTTTATTCTTAGTGGGAATTATTATTGAAGGAGTTGACCCAACAGGTCCAGTAGGTTTGTGGGTTAAAGAAAACGTGCTTGACATATCACAAGTGCCAGAAACCTTCAACGCACATTTAAAAACAATTATTCAATCGGTTATTTTGATAGTTGTTATATTTGCTTTATCTACTTTATTAAGATTAGGCTTTCATAAATTGATGCAAAAGTCTAATAGAGCAAAAACTGTTATAACTTTATTGGATGGAATAATTAAATATGGTGCAGCAATCGCTTTAATTTTCTTGGTTTTACAAGCGTTTGGTGTAAACACAGCTGCAATTTGGGAATCCGTTGGAGTATTAACATTGATTGTTGGTCTCGGTGCACAATCATTGATAGCAGACATTATAGCCGGTGTCTTTATAATATTTGAAAATGAATATTCAGTCGGGGAAATCGTAACAATCGATGACTTCAGAGGTACAGTAACAGAAATAGGTATTAGAGCCACTAAAATAATGGATTGTGCGGGAAATATCAAAATTATTAATAATTCAGACATTAAGAATGTTGTTAACTTATCAAGAGAACTTTCTTTAGCTGTTGTTGATTGCGAATTTGGCTATGATATACCGCTTGAGTATGTTGAAAATTTAATTAAAGATAATTTAGAAACATTTAAAGAACATATACCTGCAATTATTGAAGGCCCATTTTATAAGGGTGTTTCAGGCTACAATTCAAGCAATGTTGCAATAAAAATAGTTGCAAAATGCGAAGAAGATGATCGCTATCAAGTCCAAAGAGACTTACTTAGAGAATATCGTCAATTATTTGTTAAAAATGGATTTGATTTAAGCTACGAGCAAGTTGTTATTAATCAGCCTTCATCTAGTAATATAAAAGTCAGTAAAAAGCAAGCTGAATCAGCTCGTGAATTTGTAAATGAGCAAAAAGAAATTTCTCACAATTTAGAAGAACAGCAAAGCGGGAACTAAGATTCTTACTGATTTATTGTTAAAAAATAATAAGATAAAAGCCTGTTTTTTAAGAAAAACCCTTTAAAAATCAAATAAAATTTTAAAATATTAAATCCGTTGATTACTTTATTAATATTTTAAATAGCTATTATTATGTAGATTATTTTTGATAAATAACGAAAAGAATCGAAATAATCATATAATTTTTAAAAAAGATATTTTTATTACAAAATTTTGTGGAGGTATACAAAACAATGAGTTACACTCTTGAAGAAAAATATAAATTAATTTTTAATGACATTTTAGGCTATGCAGAGAAAAATCCATTAGTTATTTTAGAAAGCATAATGCATAAAGATTTTATTGATATGCACGGACCTGAACATCACTTTTTAGATGGTGCAACTTTTTTAGTTGCTTATAAAAATTGTGGTGGTGATATAAATTTAAAAGAATCATTAATAGAATTAGCAAAAAGAACATATAAAATGCCTGGATGTATGTGCGGGTATCGGGGAATTTGTGGGTCTGTTTCTTCTTTAGGAGCCGCTTTATCAATAATCCACAAGACTACTCCAATATCTGATGATAAATATTATGCTGACAATATGGAGTATACCTCTTTTGTTATAGACTTAATGAGCAAAATAGGGGGACCAAGATGTTGCAAACGCAATGCTTATATTTCTGTAATTTCAGCTGTTGAGTTTGTGAGAAAGAAATACAATATCTCAATGGATATTGATAATATTTATTGTGAGTTTTTTAAATATAATAAACAATGCATACAAGATAGATGTCCATTTCATCGTAAACGCGATGAAGAAAATTTAGAAAAATAGTGGACTTTTGCAGGCTTTTTTCCAAAATTTTCAATATTTTCTTATATTTTATTTTAGTATTTTGCTAATAGAATATAAATGCTGTCAATAATATTTGAATTTTCCCCGATTGGTGATGCGGACATTTTTTTGGACTATATTTGCTGATAATTTAACTTAAATCCTTTTGGTGATAAATAATTTAATCTTTTCTTTATTCGTTTATTTTTAAACCATT
>JAXDXW010000008.1:0-2210 GCA_034087725.1 Candidatus Onthovivens sp.
CGTGAATATGAAAGCAATCCAGGATATATTAGGACATGGGGATATAAGAACAACCATGAATATATATGCAGATGCAACAGAAGATCTAAAGAAAAAAGAAACTGCAAAGTTGTCGTCTTATTTAAATGAAAAACTAAGTGACGTGTAGCGCATGACTAAATTTTCAAACCCCATCTGGGGTTTATTTTTTATGAACGATAGCTGTATTTTTTTAAAATGTTTTAAATAACTTACACCACAGTTACACCAATCTTACACCAACATAAATATTTATATATAGAAATATATGAAAAATAGTAAAAAATAGGACAAAAAATGACACATATAAATGGTTATATGTACTTATATGAAGCGACTTGCAATAAATGTTTATAGTCCCGCATATGAAAAATAGATAATATTTCTACAACTTATTTAAACGGATTAAAACCCTTTATATAAAGCATTTTAGGCTATATAAAGGGTTTTTATTTTGTTTCAAATTGGTGTGGTTTTGTCTAAAAAAGTGTCGAAAAAGTGTCGAAAATCATATGCTGATTTTAACTGTGTAATAGCGATTAGATATTTAGTATAAATGTTTAGTTTTTTCTGACCATTTTTTTGATAGAATAATATGTGTGTCAAAGTAGGTGAGTTGATGGAAAATAATATGGGTAGTAAAAAATATAAACCATCAAAAACGATTAGTGAACAAATTGAGTATTTAAAGACTAATAAAAATGTTGTTTTTAATGATATATCTGAAGAAGAAGCAAAAGATATTTTGCTTAAATATAATTATATAAATGTTATTACTCCTTTTAAACACAGATTCGCGAAGCTTGATTCGAAAAAGCAAGTTATAAAAGATGATGATGGTAATCATATATATGAAAATCAAGTGGATTTCGCTCAATATTATGAATGCTTTTTAAATGAGAGAGGAACATACCCAACAATTGTTAAGGCAATCTTAAATTTTGAGATACATTTTAAGTCGATTCTTGCATATCATGTTTTTATGAATTATGAATTGACGGACGATCAAGAATTGTCATTCTTTCTAGACTCATTAAAACTAAACTTAATAGGATTGCAATATAGTAATGCTAGAATTAAACATATGGATGATCATATGGATTCACTTAAAAAAGATGTAACTAAATACGCAGATAAGTATTGCTTTTTCGATAGAATGTCTTTAGGAAGTGTATTAACCGTATTTTCATGTTTAGATAGAAAAATTCAACAAAATATCTTTGATGATATGAAAAAATATCAATTAAATTTTGATGTTGATAAAATCTCGGATTTCAAAGAAAAAATATTTACTCTTGTTAATATTAGAAATTGCGTAATGCATGACAATTCGATTGAAATTCTTTTTAGATTTTATAACCCTAAAACCCACGAGTTAAGAAAGGTATCAGATAGGAAAAAATATCAAAAAGTACTAAAGTGGATAGAAAAAAACCATGGGTAACCATGGTTTTTCTTCTGCACCGTGTGCTATTTACGAGTAAAGTATAACATATTTTTGTGATAACTCAACAATTTTGTTCGTTATTGGGGGTGTGGACAAAATTCTGGACTCAATAATCCAGGAGGCATGTTATGTTTTCCTACAAAGAAAAAAAGCTGTTTACCTATATTTTAAATATCGTAAAAGTAGCGCTACTGTAATAAGAGAACTTGGATATCCTAGTAGAGGTGTATTAAGCTGTTGGGTAAAAGAATTTAACGATGAAAGATTTCTTCATAAAAAAGCGTATAGCTAAGTATTATGCATAATTAGAGATAACGACATAAAAAAGACGACTTGCCATAATTGACAAATCGCCATTTAAAAGTTTATTTATTTCAAGTGTCTATTTGACAAAAGCTCAGATCAAATACATCGCTATTTTAAGTTTTCGTCTAGTTCCAAGAATACCTCGGCAATTAATTTAATACCATCAATGTATCCTGCAATATTCATGCATTCATCTGGAGCGTGAGCGTGTCCATGTCCTGGTTTAACATAATCAGGTAATTTTGCATCATGTGGTGTAGTGTTGATACCAGTTGCTAGGGCGTTAGGTATCTTGCCAGCATAAGTACCACCTTTACCAATGGTAATATCTCTATTTAGGTTTAAATGAGATTTAATTACTCTTTGACATGTTTGAACACCGATAGAATTCTTATCGATGAATGATGGTTTATCATGACCAGCAATTTCTAAATGGAAA
>JAXDXW010000009.1:0-46038 GCA_034087725.1 Candidatus Onthovivens sp.
ATCAATATTTAATTCTCTTGATAAGATATTCGTTATTGACAGGCCCGGGCGAGACACTGCACCACCTTGCAAAATTGAAGTGCCATAACATAAAATCTTTCCCTCATTTTTATAAGTCAAAGGGAAGCAGTCACATCCTTCTTCGATACCTATTTCCAGATTTTTGACAGCGGCGTATAGTGGAAAATGAATTAAAATTTTCCTATGTTCTTTTGTAGCAAATGTACCTATAGTTGAAGAATATGTAAAGCGATCGTAATAGGAAGGAATAGAAACGTTGTGAAACACCCGTTTTTTTTCGATTTCGTCATAAAAATATAAATCAAATCCAACTTGTGCAAAAAAGGTCATATTGTGTATGAACCAATCAGTATTTTCAGAAACCTTTATTTTAATTACTCTAGAGTCTGTTTCAAAAAATAACTTAATACCTGCAGAGTTTTCTGCTAAATATCTAACATTTTCGTTGACAGACTTTATTGTATTTAATTGATTTTCGTTAAAACGAAAATAAGAATTTTTTTCGCTTAATCCACTACCATATAAACTAAACTTTTCTTTGCATAAACCTGAATAATATATAACATTTAACGAATCATAAAATTCAGGACAGTCAGTTACTTCGTCCTTAAAAATATCTAAAATGTTTTTCTTATTATTCATATAAATCCATTTATAATTTATTAAATAAAATAGCAATAATCAATTTTCTGTTTTTATAAGGTAAAATATTCACTAATAAGTAAAAAATTCATAATTATATGCAAAAAAGGTGATTTTTTTATAGATCTAATATAAAATTAATTTGCTTCAGGGATAGGTGAAATTCCTTACTGGTGGTATACCCCACGAATCTTTGATTGAACTAGCGAAATTCTAGTGGCAACAGTAAAGTCTGGATGAAAGAAGATTTTTTTGAGGACCTGAAGTTTGGAGGTCTTTTTTTGTGAAAAAAATATTTACTGTGAAAAATATTGCAGTAATTGCAATATTTACTGCTTTATCTGCAATTCTATATTGTGTACCAGGATTACAGTTTTCGTTAGGATTTGCACCAAGTTTTTTGAAAATACATTTTGATGAGGTACCGGTTCTAATATGTTCGTTTTCTTATGGACCTGTAGTAGGATTAATTGTCCATGTTTTGAAGTGTCTAATTAAATTACCTATGGATATGAATAATATGTGTATTGGTGTTTTGGCAGATTTTTTTTATGGATTATTTCTATTCATGCCTGCTTCTTTAATATATAAGTACCATCGTAATATTAAAGGTGCAATTGTTGGCTTATCTACTGGATTAATTTTAAATATAATTGTTAGTGGTATTATAGGTCTTTATACAATATTCCCATTATATGAAATTGTATACGGAGATTTTGTATTAAATAGTTTTAAAGCTTTTGATAGCTCAATTAATTCATTGTACGATTTCAAAGTAGCGTATGAGTTTTTAATACCATTTAACTGCATAAGAGCAGGAATTGTAACAATAGTAACATTTTTAGTTTATAAGCCATTAAAATCGCTAATAAATAGGAATTATAATTAGAAAAAAAGCTCGATTCAATCGAGCTTTTTGTTTACAATTTGAAGTTATTTTGAAATTGCAGCTGCTGGACAAGAACTAATTACTTCTTCAGCGACAGCGTCATCTAATTCAGCAACAACTACAGCTTTGCCTTCGTCATTAAATTCAAATGCTTCTGGTGCTGTTGAAACACAGAAACCACATCCGACGCAAGCTTCGCTATCAATTACTACCTTTGCCATGTTATTCTTCCTCCATTTTTTATAATTATAATGTATACTTAAAAAAAAATAAATCAAGAATGCGATAGTTAAAGTAAAATGTTAAAATAGTTATTATGAGTATTAAGGAAACAAGAAAGTCACGTTTTAAAAATTATAGGTCAACTATTGAGTCTGAAGAGAATAGTGTTTCCAATCAAGCAAACACAAAAAAACAACTAAATCCTTTAATCTCATCAGTCAAAAGTAAACATGAAAAAAATTTATTTTTTTATTATACAGTTGTTACTATTTTTGCAATACTTGTAGTCCTTATGTTATTATTTTTAGGAATGAGATGGTTATGAGTTTTAATTCAATTGCAATAGATGGCCCAAGTGCTAGCGGAAAATCTACAATTGCCAAGTTAATTGCTGATGAACTTGGCTATTTATATGTTGATACAGGCGCGATGTATCGAGCTTTTACATATGGATGCATAATTAATAATATTGATCCTAAGGATAAAGAAAAATCATGTTCTTTAATAGGCAAGTTAAATATTGAATTTAATGATAGTAATAAAATTACATTAGATGGAGTCGATGTTTCGAAAGAGATTAGATCAACAATTGTTGCTGATAATGTAAGTTATATAGCTAGCTATACTCCAGTCCGAATTGAATTGATTAGACTGCAACGTGAAATAGCTAAAAATCACAATGTTGTTATGGACGGTAGAGATATAGGAAGTTTTGTTTTGCCTGATGCAAAAGTGAAGATATTTCAAGTTGCTAATGCCGAAGAAAGAGCCAATAGAAGATATCGTGAAAATCTTGAAAAAGGTATTGAGTGTTCTTATGAGGAAATTTTAGCAAATGTTAAAAAACGTGATTATATCGATTCGCACAGGGAATATTCTCCGCTTGTGGAAGCTGAGGATAGTGTTCGTGTAGACACAACTTATATGTCAATCGAGGAAGTTAAAGCAACAATTTTAAAAATAATAAAAGATAAAGGATTGATTCAATGAGTATTGGAATAGTAGCTATTATTGGGAGTCCGTCTGTTGGTAAATCTACAATTTTTAATCGTATAATTGGCGAGAGAAAATCTATAATTGAAGAAAGGCGAGGCGTTACACGAGATAGAATTTATGCTAAAGCAAGTTGGCTAACTCGTGATTTTAGACTTATTGATACAGGTGGAATTGAGCTCGAAAATAGACCTTTTCAAGAACAAATAAGGATGCAGGCAGAAATTGCTATTAAAGAAGCTAATGTTATTCTATTTGTTGTTGATGGAAAAATTGGAGTTACTCAAGATGACTTGGCTGTTGCTTCAATTTTGCACAAGTCAAAAAAGCCAGTAGTTTTAGCTGTTAACAAAATCGACAATAATGAATCGAAAAGTCAAATTTATGATTTTTATAGATTAGGAATTGGCGATCCAATACCTGTTAGTGGCGAGCATGGTATAGGAATCGGCGATATATTAGATGAGATCATAAAAAAACTTCCGGATGAAGTTGAGGAAATTGTTGACAACTCAATTAAATTTTCTGTAATTGGAAGACCAAATGTCGGAAAATCAAGTCTCGTAAATGCAATATTAAAAAGAGAGAGAGTAATAGTATCAAATATTGAGGGTACAACTAGAGATGCAATTGACACTAAGTTTTCTAAGGACGGTAGAGATTTTACTATTATCGATACAGCAGGATTAAAAAAGAGAGGTAAAATTTACGAATCTATAGATAAATATGCAGCAATGAGAGCTTTGAAGGCAATTGATGAAAGTGATGTTTGCTTATTAGTAATCGATGCTGAAAAAGGAATAATTGAACAAGATAAGCATGTTGTTGGCTACGCTATTGATTCAAAAAAAGCAATTATTATTGTTGTTAATAAATGGGACGCTATTAAAAAAGACAACAATTCGATGAATGAATTTATAAACGATATTAGAAAGCAATTTAAATTTTTGGATTATGCTCCAATTATTTTTGTTAGTTCACTAACTGGGCAAAGAATTGATGAGATTTTACCTTTAATTGAAAGAGTTTATGATAGTTATACTTATGAAATTAAAACAAGTGTCTTAAATGAAATAATTCAAACAGCTCAAACGATGAATGAAACTCCGAACTTTAACGGAGGCAGATGTAAAATATATTTCGCTCAACAAGTTGGTAATAAGCCGGTTTCTATTGCACTATTTTGTAACGAACCTACATGGATGCATTTTTCATATCTAAGATATATTGAAAACAATATTAGAGAATCGTTTGAACTCATTGGCTCTCCTATAAATTTGATTTGTCGTAAAAGAAAGTAGATATTTTTGTAAAAAACCCTGCAGAACTCAATTATTTTTTTAATATTTAATATCTAATTATCGTTAAGAATTAACTGAATATGGTAAAAATACTAATTTTTACGATATATTCGGATTTTTAAGTGAAAATATGCAAATTATTTTTTACTTTTATAACAAATTTTAGAAAAAACCATGTAAAACCTCATTAAAATTTTTTATTGTAAGGAAATAAAAATTATGTTAACTTATGTTTGTAATTTTATTACAGGAGGAAGACTAATGAATAAGGCTGATTTAGTTGTTGCTATGGCTGAAGAGATTGGCTTGACCAAAAAAGATGCAGAAAAAGCATTAGACGTTATTCTTGAGAAAATTCAAAGCGCTTTGGTTAGTGGAGACACTGTAAAATTATCAGGCTTTGGTGTTTTTGCTGTTAAAGGAAGAAAGCAAAGAGAAGGTACTTCCCCAGCTACAGGTGAGAGAATTTTAATTCCTGCAACAAGAACTGTCGGGTTTAAACCTTCAAAAACTTTAAAAGAAGTCGTTAAATAATCAGATAAGATATTCTGATAGAAATGAAAAGCTAGTTATCTAGCTTTTTCTTTTTACATAATTTAAAGATATAATAGTCATATGAACGAAGTTTTTGATTATTTTAAGAAGATTTTTAATAACAATGGCTTTAGACTTTTTATGATTGGCAGCAGTAGTCGAGATTATCTTTTAGGTAAAAAAATTCTAGATTATGACTTTGTAACTGATGCCACTCCTGAAGATACCAAAAAGTTTTTAAAATGTGACCACACATTTGAACGATATGGTTCTTTAAAAGTTAAGTACAATGGATATAATGTTGACATAGTCACTTTTCGCATTGAAGGAAGCTACAAAGATTACCGACATCCATCTTTTATTAAATTTGTTAAAAGTATTGAAGAGGACTATGTAAGAAGAGATTTTACTATTAATTCTATCTATATAGACGAAAATTATAACATTCTTGATCCGACTAATTTAGGAGTTTCTGATCTAAAAAATAGGATTTTGCGTCTTATTGGCGATAAAGAACAAAGGCTCGAAGAAGATCCATTAAGAATTATTCGTGGTGAGAGATTTTTAAAAGAATATGGGTTAGAATATGATGAAGAAACAAAAAAAGCCTTTGATAACAAAAGATATCTAATTAAAAAATTAAATAAATCAAAGGTTGTAGAGGAGATATCAAAAGGAGAAAAGTATGAAATTTGAAAGTTCAAGTGCGCTAGATTTTAATTATTTAGTTTTACAATTTTATAAAATTATGAATCTCGGTGAACGAGAAGTAATGGTAATTTTAATGATAAATCATCTTTTAAAACAAGAGAACGATTTTATAACTAGTGACTTGTTGGCTC
Organism: Candidatus Onthovivens sp.; assembly: GCA_034087725.1. Lineage (GTDB taxonomy): Bacteria > Bacillota_I > Bacilli_A > RFN20 > CAG-826 > Onthovivens. Next base: position 5,445 of record JAXDXW010000009.1, read on the forward strand.
TTAAAATGAAACTATCTGTCAAAGAAATAGATGAATCTTTGTCAATTTTATTTGAAAAAGGCTATTTAGAATATATAGAGGAAAACGGACATATTAAGTCTTCTCTTAGAAACTTCCAAATTGCCCTTTATAAAGCTTTCGAAAGAACAATTTTTACAGAGGACGAAATAGCAAAAAATAAAGAAGCAGAAGAAAAAAGATACAAGATCTTTGAAGCTTTTCAAGATGCGTTTAAGAGAAATCTAAGTCCTATTGAAGTTTCGCGAATTGATAATTGGATTGAGCAAAATATTGATACATCTGTTATATTAAATAGTTTAAAAGACGCTGAAAATGCTCGCAAATTAAATATAAATTATATTGATACAATTATTTTAAATAAGTTGAGGAAATATGACCGAGAAGGAAACGAAATTAAGTAAAGCAAAAATAATAATGCAATATTTTGATGAGATATTGCCAAACGCTTCTTGTGAATTAGAATACACGACAGACTATTCTTTTTTAATCGCTGTTATGCTTTCTGCTCAATGTACCGATAAGAAAGTTAATAAAGTCACAAATATTTTATTTAATAAATATCGAACATTAGAAGAATTAGCAAACGCATCATATGAAGACATATATAATATTGTTTTACCATTGGGTTTAGCTAATCATAAAGCTAGAAATGTAATTGAAATAGCTCAAAAGCTTTTAACTGATTTTAATGCTAAAGTTCCAATCAATAAATTTGAACTTATGAGTTTGCCTGGTGTTGGTAATAAGACTGCTAATGTAGTTCAAGTTGAGCTTTTTAAAATTCCACAATTTCCTGTTGATACACATGTCGAGCGAATTGCTAAAAGACTGTCAATTGCCGATGATAAAGATAATGTAAAAACTGTAGAGAAAAAACTGAATGAGTTTTTTCCAAAAAACGAACGGATTAAGTTACATCACCAATTTATACATTTTGGAAGGTATAAATGTAAAGCATTATCACCGCAATGTAAAGATTGTAAAATCTCATGTTTTTGCAAAAAAACTGTCTAAAAACCCAATATTTTTTCTAAAATCGATATGTAATGAACTCTGTATTTTAGTGTGTGTTCAACTAAAAAACCAGCTTCCTCAAAATATTGGAGAGGTATAGAGTTTCTTCCTTCTTCCTTGATAAAAGAAAATATTTTTTCTGTTTCTATAAAATATATTTTATCTAATTTTCGAAATTCTATAAGAAAAAAAGAAATACCAGAATTTTGAATAACAATTTTCATATGCTCTAATTGATGGTCTTCAATGTTAGTAAGAGGAAAAGAAGTCTTTGAATTTGTACTTTTCGCTTCGAAATCTATATATCTTCCTTTGTACACACCGCAATAATCGGTAGTCGAATTTGACGAAAAAAATGCTTTTGTAATTATTTTGTCTTCAGAATTGGTCTCTACTACTTTAATTGGTGTTGCTTTCTTTGAAATATAACAAATATTACTGTTTTTATATGCTTCATTTGTGTCGTTTATTCGCGCTTCAAAATCCATACCTCGATTTTTATGGCTTGTAGAAGCATTTATAGGCATTTTTATCATTTAAGTTCTTCCTCAATAAATTCATTATATTGTTCAATTGTCACTGACCCATTTTTATTAAGTTCTCTAACTAATTTGATAATTGGCCATGGCATTTTCGAATAACGATTAAGCGTTTTTTTGTATTCTTCAGCAACAATACCTTTTTGTATCAAAAAGGCATTATATAAAAACATTAAATTAATTGCATCATCACTAGGATCATGTTCCTTTCCTTCAAATGTTATATTAAATGTTTTTAAAGCTTCTTTCAAAGAAAGCTGTTGGCCTTTATTATCTTTAATATAAATAGACATAATTGAAGAAAAATCAATTAAATTTTTAAGCATAAATATAAGTAGTTCGTCATTTTCAGCTTCAACATTTTTTAAAGTATTAGCAATCATTTTTTTATCAAAATTGCCATAACACATAAAAATAGATTTTGAATAATTATTTCCTACATATCTTCTAAAAGAGGTTAGTACTTCAGATAAATTTTTTCCGTTATTTTGTAAAAAAACCTCGCTAATCCCAGTTATTTTTTCAATTATTGGACCAATTTGTCCTTTTACTTTAATATACGCTCTAAAAGTTTTTGAGGATGATTTTATTTGATTTTTAGAGTTTAAGGAAACTTTGACTGCACCTATTGCAAATATTTCTTGAGAATATTGGGTTCCTTCAAAATCGACAAACACGATGTTTTTCTTACCATTTAATATATTATCAACTAACTTCATAAAAAAATTATAATTCATTTGTGTTACAAAACAATAAATTAAGTTCATTTTTAAACATTTCAATATTTTTTAGAAACAATGGTTTGAATATCAAACGAATATAAAATATAATATTTTATATTAAGTGAATTATGAAATTGCAGCTAACTAGTAAAGAAATATTAAATAAAGAATTTGCCATTTCCAATAAAGGATATGATGCAAATGAAGTTGATGCATTTTTAGATAAGATACTTAATGATTATCGAATGATTGATAGCGTCGTTAAGGCTTTAGAATCTCAAAATGAACATTTACGCAAAGAAAATGATAAGTTGAGAATTAAACTAGAACAACGCGAAACTACAAGAAAAGATAATACACAAGTTATTACTATTTCTTCTACAGTCAATCAACTTGATAATTTGGATTTACTTAAAACGATAAGCAAGTACGAAAAAAAGCTATATCAAATGGGTGTAGATCCAAGCAAAATAAAATAAACATTCAGTCTATGCAATCGCTGGCGAAAGCTAGAGGAAAGTCCATGCTCGCACAAACCTGAGATGGTGTAGTGTTTGCGCTAGGAGAAAAAATAATCCTAGGTACTTGGGAGCAAGTAACGGCCTGTTCCATTCTAATTTAGAGGACGAACAGATAAAGTGCCACAGAGACGAGTAGTAATGCGAATTACTAATGAAACGCGGTAAACCCCACAAGCGAGAAACTCAAATTTGGTAGAGGAAGTTGATAAGAGAAGCGAATCTGATTCAGCAAGGAAACTTAGATAAATGATTGCATAAAACAGAACATGGCTTATGGACTGATTACTCAAGAAAGAGGTGTTATGAAGCAAAAGATTAATCTACCTACAAAAATTACTATAGCAAGAATATTTTTAGCAGCAATGCTTATTCTTTCGATTTTTGTTATGTATTTAATTGATGAATTCATACCTTTTATTTATAAGGCGAATATTTACTTATTAGGAGAAAGCGGACCTTACATCAACTATATTATGATTTTTATTTTTGTAATTTTTATAGTTGCTAGTTTGACCGATTTTCTTGATGGTTATTTAGCTAGAAAACTAAACCTTGTAACAGATTTGGGAAAATTTTTAGATCCAATTGCTGACAAAATGCTTGTTAATGCGATGCTAATATTTTTAGCGATTGGTTTTCCTTCAACAAATAATCATCAGCTTATTCCTTTTTTCTGCGTTATTTTAATGATAATTAGAGATTTAATTGTGGATGGTTATCGTTTACTTGCAGCAAAGAAGAATATTGTTATAAGTGCAAATATTTTTGGAAAAGCAAAGACTGTCCTTCAAATGATAACAATTTCTTTTGTTTTACTTAATGGATGGCCATTTTGCTATTTTGATGCTTCGTGGCTTAAGTATCTTCATATTAGTGATATTTTATGCTATCTTGCAACAATCGTGTCTATTATTAGCGGAATTATATATATAGTCCAAAATAAAAGTGTTATTGGAGGGGAAAACAATGAGTAATGCAAAACAACTTATCGATTTATTAGCTAAGAAAGGCTTAACTTTAGGAAGTGTTGAATCTTTTACTGGAGGATTATTTGCTAAAACTATTACTGATGTTAGCGGTGCCAGTCAAGTTTTTAAAGGTTCTTTAGTTACATATTCAAAAGAGTTAAAAATAAAACTATTAGGTATGGACGAAGAATTTATTAATGAAAACGGCTTAGTTTCTTGGGGCGTTGCCCAAGATATGGCTATTAAAGGTAGAAGGGTATTGGGTGTTGATGTTTGCGTTTCGTTTACAGGAAATGCTGGCCCAGAAGTTTTACCAGGTGAAGCTGGCGTTGGCGAAGTATATATGGCAATAGTATACGGAAATAAAATTTGGTCTATCCCATTAAAGCTTGAATTAGAGCGTGAAAAAGTAAGACAACAGTCTGTAGATGCAATCATCGGCGCTTTAATTTCAATTTTAGGTAAATAATTTAAATTTTACCCCCCTGTCTTTCTAAATACTCGCGACTTGTATTGTGAAAGGGGAAAAGAATGGAAAAAAATAAAGAACAAATTAATCTTGTTCTTGATGATGTCTTTAAGGACATCAGAAAGAATTTTGGTAACGGTTCCATTATGCGTTTGGGTGATAAACCAAATGTTGATGTAGACGTTATTTCGAGCGGATCTATTTTATTAGATAACTGTCTAGGCGTTGGCGGCTATCCTAAAGGTCGTATAATTGAAATTTATGGCCCTGAAAGTAGTGGAAAAACGACGCTTGCTCTAACTGCCATTGCAGAGTGTCAAAAAAACGGAGGAATTTGCGCCTTTGTAGACGCTGAGCAATCAATAGATCCGGTATACGCAAAAACTTTGGGCGTAAAAATTGATGAATTAATCTTATCTCAACCTGATTCTGGAGAGGAAGCTCTAGAAATTGTTGAAATACTTGCAAAAAAAGATTGCTTCTCATTAATCGTCGTAGATAGTGTGGCAGCATTAGTTCCAATGCAAGAATTAGATGGTTCAATGAGCGATTCAGGAGTTGGATTGCAAGCTCGCTTGATGTCAAAGGCAATGCGTAAAATTACACCTATTTTAGCGAAAAGTAATTGTAGTGTAATCTTTATTAATCAACTTCGAGAAAAAGTTGGAGTTATTTACGGAAGTAATGAAACTACAACTGGTGGTAGAGCTTTAAAATTTTTCTCCACTGTTCGAATTGATATTAGAAGAAGTGAAGCTATAAAAGACGGCGGAGCAGTCGTTGGAAATAGTGTTGTAGTTAAAGTCGTTAAAAATAAAGTTGCTCCACCATTTAAATCATGTCGTTTAGATATTATTTATGGTAAAGGTATTTCAAAAGAAGGCGAGCTTCTTGATTTGGCAATTGAATATGGCATTATCAAGAAGAGTGGATCTTGGTATGAAGTATATGGTGAAAGAATGGGTCAAGGCAGGGATACTGCCAAGCAATTCTTAGCAGAGAATAAAGAGATTTTTGATCAAATAAAAAATGAAGTAATAGAGAAGAGAAAAGCAGAAAACTCTAAACCCGAAGTTTCAATAACTGAATAGCTGTATAAAAACATACTTTAACTAAATCAAATTCTTTTGTGTATTTGACCTTTTTAGTAAATAAAAAAGGAGGTTATCGTATGATTTTAGAAGGATTAATGACCGATCTAGGCTGGATATTATTTGCTGTTGCACTAATTTTTGGATTTTTAGGAGGAAGTGCTTTAATTTATTTTCTTCCTATAATGCAAAAAAGAAGAGCTGAAAATAATGCAAAAAAAATAATTTCACAAGCTGAAAATAAAGCAGATCGAATTGTAAAAAATGCTCAATTAGATGGTAAGCAAACTATCAATGAGTTAAAACAAGAAGCAGAAAAAAATATTAAAGAAAGAAAACAAGAAATTGCTCAACAGGAAAATAAACTTTTTCAACGTGAACAATCAATTAATGCACGTGATGCTGCGTTAATTAAAAAAGAAAATATTCTCGAAGAAAAAGAAAGCATGCTTGATAAGCAAATTGAGGAAAATAAAAAACGTAAAGAAATTCTTCAGCAAAAAATAGATGGAATCATTGATGAATTGCAAAAAGTTTCTCAAATGTCTATAAAGGAAGCTAAAGATGAAATTTTTAAGAGAGTTGAAGAAAAATGCTCAAGAGAAATTGCTCTTTATATAAAAAATAGAGAGGAAGAGGCTGAAACCACTTGTGATGAAAAAGCTAAACAAATTATAGCTAATTCCATTTATAAACAAGCACAAGAAGTTACTACTGAACGTACAATTTCTGTTATTCCATTACCTAGTGACGAAATGAAAGGTCGTATTATCGGTAGAGATGGAAGAAATATTAAGTCTCTTGAACAATCACTAGGTGTTGATATTATTATCGATGATACTCCGGAGGTTTTGACTGTTAGTTGCTTTAATCCTATTAGGCGAGAAATTGCTTCACGTGCTTTAAATGTTTTAATAAAAGACGGACGCATTCAGCCAGGTCGTATTGAAGAAGTAGTCAATAAATGTCAAAACGAAGTAGAAGATGCTATTAAAAAAGCTGGCCAAGAAGCTGTATTTAAACTTGGTCTTGGTAACATGAATAAAGAACTCATTTATTATGTTGGCAGATTAAAATTCCGTACAAGTTATGGGCAAAATCAGTTAGAACACTCAATAGAGACTGCTAGATTAGCTGGAGCTATGGCTGCAGAACTCGGACTTGATCAAGTTCAAGCAAAACGAGCTGGATTATTGCATGACATTGGTAAAGCCTGTGATTACGAAATGGAAGGTAGCCATGTAGAAATAGGCGCTAGATTAGCAAGAAAATATGGAGAAAGTGACATTGTTATTAATGCAATCGAATCTCATCATGGCGATGTTGCTGCAAAGTATATAATTTCCTATTTGGTAACTGCTGCTGATACTTTAAGTGCAGCTAGACCAGGTGCTAGAAGCGAAACTTTGGAAACATATATTAAACGTATCGAACAATTAGAAACAATTTGTAAATCTTATGACGGTGTCCTTCAATGCTATGCTATGCAATCTGGAAGAGAAGTCCGTGTAATGGTTATTCCGGAAAAAATTGATGATTTGCAAGCGTTTAAGTTAGCACATGATATAAAAGATAGAATTGAAAAAGAAATGACATATCCTGGTCAAATTAAAGTTAATGTCATTCGAGAATACAGAGCTACAGAAACAGCTAAATAATGAATATATTATTTATTGGTGATATAGTTGGAAAATTAGGAAGGAAGGCTCTTGAAAAGAACCTTCCTTTCATAAAGAAAAAATATAACATTTCTTTTGTTATTGCTAATGCTGAGAATATTACAAATGGTAAAGGAATGTCGGCAACTCATTTTCAATTTTTGATAGATAACGATGTTGATTGCATAACTCTCGGTAATCATTATGACCATTGCGATGATATATTTAGAGTTATTGAAAATGAACACATTGTTCGCCCTTTAAATGTAAAAGACGAAATTAGAGGATGTGGAAGTAAAGAATATGATGTTGATGGTGTTTTAATCCGTGTTTCAAATATTTTAGGAACTGACATTTCAAAAAAAGTAATTGATGATCCTTATGAGAGTGCAATTGGAATAATAGGGGAAGATGAAAGCGATATTCATATAATTGATTTCCACGCGGAATACACTGGTGAAAAAAAGGCTTTCGCTTATTCGCTAAAAAATTCAGTTAGTGCGATAATTGGAACGCATACACATGTTCAAACAAGAGATTATCAAATATTATCAACTGGTCCATTTTATATTAGTGATGTTGGTATGTGTGGTCTTTATGATAGCGTTTTAGGTACTGAATATAATAGCGTTGTTAGTAGAGTAATTCTACACGACAGCAACGTCCATTTTAAACAAAAGGATATTGGAGATACAATTTTTTCTGCTGTAGTTTTAAAATTTGATGATATTAGTTTCAAGCCAATTGAAATTGTTCCTATATATATAATAGATAAGGAGTAAAAAGTATGAGTAATCCAGTGTTTTTAAAAAAGCCTTCTATTGAAGAAGCAAGATCTAGAAAGAATAAAGCTCAATACGTTGATTTTTTGTTTAACCCTTCAGAAATTACCTTGAGTAATTTGAAGGGTAAAAAGTATTTTATTAGAACATATGGGTGCCAAGCAAATATCCGCGATGAAGAAACAATTGCTGGTATTTTTGATAAACTTGGAATGACACGTACTTTTGATGAAAAACAGTGTGATATTGCTTTATTAAATACATGTGCAGTAAGAGAAAATGCAGAAGACAAAGTATATGGACAAATCGGAGAGTTTAAAGGCATCAAAGAAAAAAATAAAAATTTAATTGTTATGATTTGCGGATGCATGATTGAGCAGATACATATCATAAATAAAATTATTGATACATTTCCATATGTAGATATGATGTTTGGAACTCATAATATAAAAGATCTTGTTTATTTATTGAACACTTTTTTTGAGAAAAAGAATAGATACATTCTTGTATCTAGCGAAGAGGGAAGCGTAGTTGAAAATCTTCCTTCAAATAGAATTGAGAATTATAAAGCCTTCGTTAATATTTCTTATGGATGCGATAAATTTTGCACCTATTGTATAGTTCCTTATACTAGAGGAAGAGAGAGAAGTCGAAAAATAGAAGAGATATTAAGTGAGTGTGATGATCTTGTTAAAAAAGGATATCAGGAAATAACATTATTAGGACAAAATGTTGACGCTTACGGAAAAGATTTTAATGATGGTACTTCGTTCGCAACATTACTTGAAGCTGTTGCGAATTTGGGGATACCGAGATTAAGATTTTTGACCTCTTATCCTAGTGATTTTAAGGAAGATGTTATTGACGTTATAGCAAAACATAAGAATATCATGAGATTTTTGCATTTGCCCGTTCAAAGCGGGAGCGATGAGATTTTAAAAAGTATGAATAGGCGCTATAGCTCATCTGAATACATTGATCTCGTAAATAGAATTCGAAAAAAAGTCCCTGAAATGGAGTTTTCAACTGATATTATTGTCGGATTTCCAAATGAAACAGAATCTCAATTTTTAGAAACTGTTGAATTATGTAAGAAAATTCATTATACCAGCGCATTTACTTTTATTTATTCACCTCGTGTTGGCACGCCTGCAGCAAAGTTAATTGATAATGTACCTTACGAAGAAAAAGTTAAAAGATTTAAATTTTTAGTTAAAAATCTAGAAGTTGATTTTAATGCTTTTGGAGAAGCAATGGTCGGCAATGTATATGATGTACTTGTTGAAGATGTTAGCAAGAAAAATAAAGAGTTATTAAGTGGATATACAGAAAATAATAAAGTAGTTCACTTTAAGGGTGATATTTCTTTAAAAGGAAAAATTGTAAAAGTAAAGATTCTTGAAAATCATGTCTATTCTTTTTTAGGAGAGATTGTTGATGAATAACGAAATTCAAAAAAATAGTGAACTTTTGCGTGGTTTTTTATTAAAAGAACCCGTTATTCAGGAATATATACAACTTAAAAAATGCATTGATAATGATGAAAATCTTAGAAGAAAGTTATTAGAAATGCAATATTATAAAAATTGTAATCCGGATAGCGATAATTATGAACAAACTAAAAAGTTATATTCAGATTTAATGTCTGAACCTATGATTCTAAATTATTTTACGCTTCAGCAAGAAGTAGAAGATCTGTTCACATCAATTAAAAAGGAACTTCTATGATTTTTTGTATTGTAGGTCCAACTGCTTCTCATAAATCTGAGTTGGCAGAGCGAATTGCTATAGAATTTAATGCTATTGTTATTAATTTTGATGCGTTTCAAGTTTATAAAGAAATGAATTTAGGTACAGCAAAACCTAGTGAAGATTTTTTGAATAACCATGATAATTATTTTATGTATAATTTTAGATCAATTAAGGATCCTTATAATGTTTTTCTATATCAAAAAGATGCTCGAAAATTACTTGAACAATATAAAAATGAAAATATAGTTCTAGTAGGTGGGACAGGACTTTACCTAAAAGCCTTGCTTTATGATTACAGATTTGAAGAAGAAGAAAAAATGCCTGAAGACTATTTAGAAAATTATACTTCAGAAGAGTTATATCAACTACTACTTAAAATTGATAAGGATGACGCTTTAAAAATAGGCCCTAATAATTTAAAGAGATTAAAAAGAAGCATTTATATTTCGGAAATTCATAATAAAACCAAAACAGAAATAAATAATAATCTTAAGGATTCTTTACTGTATGAAAATGTGTGTTTTGTTGGTATATGTCCTCCTCGTGAAGAACTCTATGAAAGTATTAATTCAAGGGTAGATATAATGTTCGAGAATGGCTTAAAAGAGGAAGCAAAATCATTGCTATCAATTAACGGAGTCAATCAGGCGTTACATGCGATTGGTTATAAAGAATTTTCTTTCGGATTGGATGATGAAGAAACGAAGGAGTTAATTAAAAAGAACACGAGAAATTATGCAAAAAGACAACTTACTTTTTTTAGACACCAATTTAAAGATGTAACTCGGTTTGAGGATTTGGATGAGGCTTTTTTATATGCAAAATCAAGATATTAATGCCCGTAGTGAAATTCTTATAGGAAAAGATAAGATTGAATCTTTATCTTCAAAAAAAATTGCAGTGATTGGCTGTGGTGGTGTAGGCTCAATTATACCTCTCGTTTTAGCCATGTCCAATATCGGAAACATTCTATTAATTGATCAAGATAAAATTGATATTACTAATTTAAATCGCCAAATAGCTTATAATTTTGAAGATATAGGAGAAGATAAAGTTTATTCTTTAAAAGAAAAAGTTTTAAAAAAAAGGCCAAATATTAATGTAATTGCGCTAAATAAACGAATTGATTTTGATTTTGATTTCTCAGTTTTGAATGATTGCGCTTTTGTGATTGACTGTATTGATGATATTAATGCTAAAGTTTTGTTGATAAAGTATTGTATAAGTGAAAAAATAAAAGTAGTGTCATCTCTTGGTATGGGATTCAAATTAGATCCATCCCTCGTGAAGATTGTTGCACTAAATAAAACTACTTCTGATCCTTTAGCGAAAAGATTAAGGTATTTACTTAAAAAAGAAAACGTCGATTTAAGCAAAGTAATAGTAGCGTTTAGTAGTGAATGCAATCTTTGCACTAATAGGGAAGTCGGTTCGATGGCTTTTGTGCCGAATGCAGCAGGACTTATTCTTGCTTCTTATGTATTACGAGAATTAATCAATTGAGGTATTTATGGAATTATTAGATATTGAAAAAATTGCAAAAAAAGTCGGAATTAGCAAAACTTATCTTGAAAAATATGGAAATTTTAAGGCTAAAATTGATTCTAAAATTTATGATGAAATAAAGAATAATAGTAACGGAAAACTTGTACTAGTAACTGCAATTACACCTACGAAAGCAGGAGAAGGAAAAACAACAACATCTATTGCTTTGCTAGATGGACTAGCCAAAATAAATCAATCTGCGCTTTTGTGCCTTAGAGAACCTTCGTTAGGTCCTGTCTTTGGTCTTAAAGGAGGTGCGACCGGTGGAGGAAAAGTAACCGTTGAGCCTTCACAAGACATTAATTTACATTTTACTGGAGATATGCACGCCTTAACGAGTGCTATTAATTTGATTAGTGCAGTAATTGATAATCATATTTATCAAGGGAATGACTTGAATATTGATCCAAATAATATTGTTTGGAATCGTTCTTTAGATATGAACGATAGAGAACTTCGCACTATAGAAATAGGTTTAGGTAGTGATAAAAACGGTATTAAAAGGATTGATCATTTTCAAATTACTGTTGCAAGTGAGTTAATGGCAATTCTGTGCATAGCTTCAGATGAAGAAGATTTTAAAAAAAGAGTTGGCAATATCATTGTTGCTTATAATTATGAATCGAAACCTGTTTACGTGCGTGACTTAAAAATTGTTAACGCAATAATGATGCTAATGGAAAATGCATTAAAGCCAAATTTAGTTCAAACACAAGAACATAATCCTTGTTTAATTCATGGAGGTCCATTTGCAAATATTGCACATGGATGTTCGAGTTTAATTGCCACTAAGCTTGCTTTAAAGCTTTCACCAATTGTTATTACCGAAGCTGGATTTGCTGCCGATTTAGGAGCAGAAAAGTTTATGGATATTAAATGTAGAATTGGTGGTTTAGACCCTAACTGTATAGTATTAGTGGCTACTATTCGAGCACTAAAAATGCATGGTGGTCAAAGTTATGAGTCTCTTAACGAAGAAAATCTTGATGCACTTAAAGAAGGATTTAAAAATTTAAAGCAACATTATCATAACTTGAAGAATTACGGGGTTCCTATCGTCGTCGCAATTAATCATTTTGCTCAAGATACTGAAGATGAAATACGCCTTTTAACAGATTTGTGTGAACAAAATTATTTTGATGTTTGTTTTCTTGATGGCTATATTAATGGTGGGTTAGGCGCTACTAAATTAGCTTCAAAAGTTGTTGAAGTTTTGAATACAAAAAAATCATTTTACAAGCCTCTATATGATTTAGATATATCTATAATAGAAAAAATAAAAATTATAGCGCAAAAAATATATCATGCAGACGATGTAATTTTTGAAGAAAAAGCTCTCGAAGACATTAAAAAATTGGATCTTATGGGCAAATCAAACTTACCAGTTTGTATGGCAAAAACTCCTATGAGTTTTTCGGATGATCCTAATCTTTTAAATGTTCCAGAACATTTTAAGTTAACAGTTCGAGAAGTAAAGTTGTCTAATGGAGCAGGCTTTTTGGTGGTAATGTGCGGTAACATACTAACAATGCCTGGATTACCAAAAGTTCCTCAAGCAGTAAAAATGGAAGATTTATAATTTTATCCCCCCACTATTCTTTCTTGCTTGCGACTTGTATATATATGTACAAATTGCAAGATATAACAGTCTCGTATAAAAACAGCAACAATTGTAACGATTATGTTGTACTTAACCATATTAATTACTCTTTTCCAGATAAAGGTTTATTTTTTATTATTGGTAAAAGCGGATGCGGTAAGTCTTCATTATTAAATATTCTCGAAGGCTTAATAGAGCCTTTAGAAGGTTCGGTTTTATATAAAAATGAGGATATAAATAAGTTTAATAAAGAAGAAAGGAATCTTTATTACAAGAATGAAATTGGGATATTATTTCAATCAATTAATCTAATAAGCAACTTAACAGCCAAAGAGAACTTAGAATTAGCTGCAAAGATTAAAGGCATTAAAGATCAAAATATTAGTGAGTTACTAAATTCTTTAGATTTAAAGTATTTAGAGAACACAAAAATAGAATATCTTAGTGGTGGCGAAAAGCAGAGAGTTGCCTTTTTAAGATCTACAATAAATGAGCCAAACGTTCTTTTTTGTGACGAACCAACTGGAGCAATTGACGACGAAAGTTCTAGAGTGTTATTGAATTATATAAGAGAATATTCAAAAAAGCATCTCGTTATACTTGTAACGCATAACAAGGAATTGTTTTCTAATAAAGACAATGTCGTGGAATTAAAAGAAGGCAAGTTGTTCGAACTTAGCAAGGTCAATGAAAAGCGTACTAATAAAGATGCAAATGAAAAGTGTCACAATAAAAAGACTTTTAATTTTAGCAATATAATGAATATAAGATTTTATCAATTAAATAGAAAGAAAATTTCTTTATATTTATTTTCCTTTATTTTTTCGCTTTTATTTGGGTTTTTAACTTTTTCAATATATTTTGGTTTAAATAATGCGAAGAGCGAAATAATCAAGAGTTATGGTGACTCTTATATATTTGATGTTTATAATGAAATCAGCACAAACATTAACGATTCACCCTTGTATATAACTAAGAAAGAAAGGCCTGAAATATCAATTATAAAAAATAATCTACAAAGTGAGCTGGATAACTTTCTAATATTTTATAATTTTGATTTTTTTATTGGCGGTAACACATTAGTTAAATCGAATGAAGAAGAAATTGTAAATTATAGAATTAAATTTTCTTATTTAGATGGAAATGATATTGCTGCAAACGAGTCTTTTTTTGAACAAAACAAAATTCTACAGGAAAATTGTAATTTGCTAATTGAAATGCGTAATGAATATTTATATAAAGGAGAGATTAATAATAAATACAAAACAGTAAAACAGGAATTTTACCTCCAAATTGGCAACAAGATTAATAAAGTTTATAAGGAGTTTATGTACTTGAACGAACCAACAATTTATATAGATTTGGAGTATTTTTCGAAGCAGCTTTCTACTCTGAAATGCAACGATATTAATAGGGAATTTATTGTAAATTATACATGGTTAGATTTAGTTGAAAACGCAAAAAATAATGAGGACTTGAGCGGTTTTTCTTTAAAAATCGTTGTTTTTTCAGACTCCGATTTACATAAAATTCATAAATTAATTAGCAATTTAGATAAAGCTTTAAGCGGACTAAAAATTAGTAATTCTCAATTAGTTATAGTGAATTCTTTTGTTGACTTGACAGGATTATTAAATGTCGGATTATTAGTGTTTTCGATTATTGCAATTATATCCACGCTTTCATTATTATTTTTTATTATTACCTCTATATTTATAAAAGAGAGAAAAGAAATAGCGATTTTGCAGATTCTAGGTGCTAATAAGAAAAAAATTTGCAATTATTATAAGGACCAGTTTATATTATTAACCTTTTTGGGTATTCTTTGTTCTTATTCCCTATATATAGGGGTTGGAATAATAATTAATAAATTAATATATTCTAAGTGGAATTTAAGTGAATTAATTCAATTAGATTTTATAAAACCTCATTTTGAAACAATTTTTTTAACAATAGTATTAATTTTTGTAATGCTTTTTTCCGTTATATTTATTATTTCAATATGCGCTAATAATGCATTTAAAAAACAGTTAGCAGAGGAATTAAAAGAGGATTAATTAAAAATGATTTTAATCGAAAACTATACTAAATTGTTTGGAAGAAGAACTTTAATAGAAAATTGTAATATAAGATTCGACAATACCGGATTTTATTGTATTTTGGGAAAATCAGGTTGTGGAAAAACGACACTATTAAATTGCATTTTAGGTTTGGATAGTAATTATGATGGTGAGATATTTATTAATGGAGAAAATTTAAAATACAAAAGCGAAAATGAAAAAAGAGACTTTAGAGTAAATAATTTTGGCATTGTATTTCAAACCTTTTGTCTATTTGAAAATCAGACAGTTCTTGAAAATCTAAACATGTTTTTAAACTCATCTTTTGGTTTAGATAAGGAAAGCATTAATCAAAAGATAAATGATACTTTACAATTTCTAAATATCTTAGAATTAAAAAATGACTATGTAAGAAATTTAAGTGGAGGTGAAAAGCAGCGTGTTGCAATTGCAAGATGTTTATTAAATGATTCTGATATTATTTTGTGCGATGAACCGACTGGCTCTTTAGATGAAATAAACAGTATACAAGTTTTTGAAATATTAAAAGAATTATCTAAAACAAAATTAGTTATTGTAGTAACACATGATCAAGAACTTGCAAATGAATTTGCCGATTACATTTTTAATTTTAGAAAAAATTCACTAGTTATTAACAATTCAAAGAAAATTCCATCGAAAAACTTTGAAACAATAAAAAAAGCTTGCTACGGAATAGCTTCATTGCCTATACGCAATATTTTTTCTATTGTTAAGTCGAGTTATAAATTTAAGAAAGCAAGATATTATATTTCAAGTATAATCCTTTTTATTTCACTCATTTGCTTTGGTGTATCTCTTTTTATTAGTGAAAATGTTAGTAGAAGCATTAATAAAGCCTTTTCAAATTTAATAAATGAAAATTCATTAATTTTACGCAAAAAAAATCAAGGAAATGAAATGATTAGGTATGGAGCTTCTCTTGAAGAAATATCTACAATGGCCGTTGATTATAGTGGAGATGTTGAATACATCGGGGCAACATATTTAAATAATTTTTCAGATTTTTTTATAGATGAAAATTGTTTTTATAGTTCAAAAGATTCATTCTTGAAAGAATTAAGTTTTCTAAAAATTCAAAACATAATTAATTTTAGGAAAATTGATTTTAATTTATACGAAGAATACGGGATAAAAAGTTTAGAAAATGATCAAATAATACTAGAGTTAGATTATGTATCAATGGAAAAACTTTGTTTAAATCTAGAAATTGTTAGGAGCTATGAATCTATTAATGCTTATATTAGGAATCAAGGGCTAAATATAATTTTAAGAGTAGCAAATTATAATCGGAACTATGAAGATGAGATAATTTTTAAGGTTGTTGGAATAAGAAAAAACTCTTACATAAACATTTTGCATACTAACTCTCTTTTTAATGAATTTATTTTAGAAGAAGTTATGAGATTTCCATACACACAATATGTAGATGCTAAAGCAGAAGTTCCGTGGCTGCTTTATAAACTTTACTATATTAAAACAAAAACATTTCAAGCAACATTTTTAAATTCGATCAGCAAAGACGAAAGGTATTACAAATTTATTTTTGATAGCGATTCTGCATTTTACTCACCGCAAAATTGTATGATCGGTGAACAATGTTATTCGAATAAAATTTTCGTTTATAGAACAATTGACAGAAATATAAATTTAGCAATAATTGAAGCAATTAAAAAAATGAATAACAAATTTACAAATTATTATTTTTCAACACCTTACGGATATTTCAATTATGGAGATGGAATTTTTAATGGTTTTACATTAGAAACATATTTTTCTTTATCAGAATTAGATATGAACAGCGCAATTAAATCACTTGAATCTATAGAAAAAGAGAAATATGATAACATACAATTTGACAAGATTCTTAAAGGGCATATTCTTAATACATCCTCAACAAATGTCAAATACTCGACAATTTATGACGGAGAATATAAAGGAAAAGATACATTGAATTTTAATGAAATTGCTATTTCTTCAAGTATGGCATCTTATTTTGGTGAAAAAAATATAATTGGAAAAGATATTTTTCTGTTTCATATTTATGAACAAAACGAGAATGAAAAAAAGATTTTTAATAAATTTAAGCATATAAAATTAAAAATAGGTGGAATTGTAGATTCAAATAAATTTTCTATTTATCAAAAAGGTGATTTTTCTCTTTCTTTATTTAGAGATTTTTTTCAAATAAGCAGTTTTAACTTGATACCTAATTCGATAGTTTATGAATTTAAGCAAAAACCATCAAACGAAGAAATAAATAAAATTAATAGAGCTTTTCCTGAATATGAAATTATTGATCCGTTTGCTTCGATTAATAAGTCAATTAACGAGACCTTTTCCTATCTAAATATCGCATTGACTATTTTTACAATATTTAGCTCATTGTCTTCAATTATTTTGCTATTTGTGATTAACACTATTAACTTTGAAGAAGATAAAAACGAAATTAGGTTTTTAGAAATTTTAGGTTTTAGAAATTATGAGGTGAATAAGATGCAACTAATAAAAATCTTCTCTTTCGTGCTCCCTTCAACTATATTATCCTGTTTTTCAATGTTTCTTATTTCTTTCACTTTAAATGGCACATTAACTAAAAGTTTGGGATTGAGCATCGAATACAATGTCCCTTTATTTTCTCTCATAGGAATTTTAGCATTGAGCGTTATTATTACATTTTTTTCTTTTTTGCCACAAATATTAAAGAGTAAGTCGAGATAATGAATTGCTTTAAAATATTGCTTAAATTAGGCACAAAAAATTTTATTTAAAAGTATATAAGAGCAGAAGATGTGAATAATTGTATACAAAAAAGAAAAAGATGATAATTTTAAGACTGCTTCATATAACATATATTGATTTTAGCGAATGAAATTTGTATATTATTTATCTATATAGGAGGAGAGAAAAGTTAATGGATATTCCTGAGCCGTTACAGTGGACGATTATAATTATTTGTTTAATTGGCTCTTTTTTATTTAGTGCTAGCGAAAACGCCTTCTCTTGTTGCAATAGATATCATTTTAAAGTAAAAGCTGATGAAGGAAAAATAACTGGAAAATTAGTTACTTATATTTTAAATAAGTATGATAATTTTTTAATTACGGGTCTTATTGGCAACAACATTGTCGCAGTAATTATTTCTTCAATTTCAACTATTTTGTTTGTAGATTTATTAACAAAATATATACCAAATCCAGAGATCATTTCAGTCATTTCAACGGTTGTTATGACTATTATCGTTTTTGAATTTGGCGATATGCTTCCAAAGTTTATTTCTAAAGCTATTCCGAATAGAATGGCTGCTATTTTGTGTTATATACTTTTCTTCTTTTATATTATATTTTTTCCTGTCGTAGCTATTTTCAATGGTTTACTTTATTTAATAAAAAAGATATTCCATATAAAAGACGAAGCTATAATTACTGAAGATGAATTTAAAGAAGCAGCTAAAGAAGTTACAAATGCTGGAATTCTTGAGAACGAAGAAAACAAAATTTTAAATAAAACCTTTAAATTTGATGAAATCAGCGTTAATCAAGTTTTAACAAAAAAAGATGACATCGTACAAATTAATATTAAAAATTTAACGATAAGTAGAGTCAATAAACTGATACTAAATACAAAGTACTCAAGAATACCTGTTTATAAGGATAATAAAGATAATATTGTGGGAATTTTGACTGTTAGAGAATATTTTAAAGAATATATGATTGATTCCCATTTAAATATTCAATCTATCTTGCAAGAACCATATTTTGTAGATGATAAAATGAAGATCGATGAAATTTTTAAAGGATTTAATGAGCATAAAACCCATATTGGCATTGTTAAAGACTCTGATAATCACGTGATTGGAATGATAACAATGAACGATATACTAGAAGAGTTGGTTGGCGATATTGATGAGAATAAAGTCAATCTTCTTGAAAAGGAGAACTAATAATGATTACCGGTTATATTATAATAATGGTTTTTTTGGTCCTCCTAAGTATGATATTTTCCTCTGCGGATATGGCCTATTCAGCAGTTAGTCAGGTAAGGCTAGAAGCTTATGCAAAAGAAAAAAATTCAAAAACATCAAAATTAGCATATAAGCTCGCAACAGATTATGAAACTACTATTTCTACATTATTGTTTGGTAATAATTTAGTCAATATAGGTCTGACATCTGTTATGACTATTTTTATGATTAATTTGGTTACGAACAAAAATTTACAAATGGAGAATAATTACGCCACATCTCTAGGATCTTTAATAGTTTTAGTTGTTTTATTAATTTTTGGCGAGATTATACCTAAATCGATAGTTAAAGCAAAAGCTTTCAAGTTTTCTTTACTGCTAGCTTATTTTGTAAGATTTTTTGAAATACTGTTTTTCCCATTTGTGTTAATTTTTTCTAAGTTTGGAAAACTTTTATCTTATCCTATTACTCGTACTGTAAGAGATGTTGTTTTAACTGATAAAGAATTAGAAGAAATGGTAGATAGTTTAAATGATGAAAATTTAATCGATAAAGATCAGGCTTCAATATTAAAGGGAACATTGGATTATGCCTCTACAGAAGCTTATGAAATAATGACACCTCGAGTTGATATTTTTGCTATCGATATAGACGATGACTTAGATGAATATTTAAAAGAACCAAAACTATATAATTACAGTAGAATACCTGTTTATAAGGATTCTATAGATAATATATTAGGTTATGTATTGACGAAAACTCTCGTTAGAATGAGACTTGAAAATAAGCCTTTTACATTGGATTCAATTTTGATTTCACCTTTACAATTTCCTCGCTCTACCGAAATTAATTCTATTTTAAAAGAATTCAAAAAAACCCATAATCATTTCGCTGTAATTTACGATGAATATGGAGGAGTAGAAGGCATTATTACAATGGAGGACGTTTTAGAAGAAATTGTCGGAGAAATATGGGATGAGAGTGATGAAAGAAATGAACCATATGTAAAATTAAAAAACGGTGAATACATTGTAGATGGGAACATGAATTTTGAAGATTTTTGTGATTTATTCAACATTAAACACGATGAAATCGAAACTGATTATGTTACTATCGGTGGCTATTGTATTGAACTATTAGATGATAGGTTTGCTAAAATGAACGATGTTATAGAATTTAAAAACTTAATAATGAAAGTAATAGCTATTGATGATAAAAATACTGTAGACAAGCTACGTATAACTATAAAAAAAGAAGATGATTAATCTTCTTTAATTTTTTCTTTATACAAATCGTATATTTTTTTAGATAACTCAAGTATTCCGAGATTGTCTGAAGGAATAATAAAATCAACTTTACCAACTTGTTTTTTTGAAAAATTATAATCGTCGCAAGCTAATCGCGATTCGATGCTTTCTAAGCTGTCACCTCTAAAAATCATTCTTTCTCTACGAACATCTTTATTAGCAACTAATAAGAAAGAAACAATATGATTATCTTTTATTTTTTGAAATTGTTTTAAACCTTTAGGCTCTATAATTAAAATTGTTTTATCGTCAATTTGATTTTTTTCTGTTCCATAAAAATTATCGTTGTAATTGGTATATTCGATGAAGTTATCTTCTTTAATTTTTCTTTTAAATTCTTCTTCATCTACAAAAAAATAATCTACACCTTCAATTTCTCCAGGCCTGATTTTACGAGTTGTTGTTGTTACAAATTTTTTGAAACCATAGGTATAGCATAGTGCTTTACATACCTCTGTTTTTCCGCTTGCACTAGCGCCGACTAAAATAATCATAGAAAAATTATACAAAAAAATAAAAAAAATAAAAATATCCCCCCACTTTTATTTTTTTATTGCGACTTGTATGTGTATGTTAAAATTTTTAAGAATTATTTTATTGATATCGATTTTTATCCCTTTCGGGAAAAAATATGCTGCATTGAATGATTATGTAATGATTGATGAGCCTCAACAAATAAACTCAAGTCAATTTACTATATACGATTCTGAAATGGTAGTTAATAAGAGTGAAGGCTATTTTTCAGGCGATATTGAGATTAAAACGGAATTTTCAAATATAACATATTATTTTGGACTATATTATTTAGATAGTGATAATAATGAGATTTTATATAATGATAAGGAAGTAAGTTATTTTGGGTTAAATTTTTTTGAAGATACTTATATTTATTCATTTAAAATACCATTTTCTACATTGCCTCAACATGCTTCGCTTACATTTAAAGTTTCGAGCACAGTATTAGCATTTACATATAAAATTAAGTTTTATATATCAAACCCTAATAAAAAAATAATTTTAGATAATAAGCAAAATAATAGGATTTATACATCGGTTTCCTTTAAAGAAAATAGTATACACAATCCTTATTTTATAATGAATCCATCTTATCTTATCAAAGACAATACAGATGTTTTCTATTATGACAAGTATGATTTTGCTACGCTATATATTCAATCAGGTGGCGGAGCTATTAATAATAGTTATCTTTATATTTATGATAACTTTAACCATTTTTCGTCTATAGGGGAGGTGATGGATATTTTAGATGGACGAAAAAAATATATTCGATTAGCATTTAGGCGCCTAAATGGAAGCAAGCAAAATCATTCGTTTTACTTCTACGAAAAGAATTATGTTAATCCAGTTACAAACATTATGTATAAAAATTACGTAGACGGATTTTTAGAGAATCAGACGGCCTTATACATGCCTTTAAAATACTATGAGTTTTATAAGAATGTAACTGTGGGTATCGAAATAAATAATTATTATTCAGGAAGATACAATTTGCTCTTTGAATTTGAGATATCTTTCTTGCCTAATTTTAGAAAAGACGAAGTAGTTATTAATAAAGGCAATGAAAAAGTTAGTGATGATGACTTTTTAAACGAGGTAAAAATATGAGTTTAAACATAATTATATTTTCATCAATGATTTTAATTTCGATGTTGGATTTATTTATTATTGGAACCAGGGGTGCTTATGTTAGTAGGACTTTTATTGATTTACCTCTAACATTAGTAAAATCGTGCGTTGCAACTTATGAGTATGAAGATGAAACCTATGCTTATTTTGATAAGCCAATATTTGAAGAAGAAGTAATTCATTATTTAAACACTAATCTTAAAGACGAAGTAGATATATATAAAATTTCTTTCTTCTATTACAAGATGGTCGAAAACGAATATCAATACGATTTATCAAACGAACCAAAAAATGTACAACTACACTTCAATTGCAATTTCTATAAGACTTTTGAAGTAAACAAATATTTGACTTTTGAAATCGAAAAGATTTGGGGGTAAAAATGGATAATGCAAAAATTATTAATTATATAGAAAATTCATTTTTGAAGGATTTAATCAATAACCAAAATGTAACAGATATTTCTTATAATGGAGATTCTATATTCTATCAAGACAACAATAAAGGAAGATTAAAGTCTTCAATAGAAATAGCTCAAAAAGATGTTTATGATTTTATAAGACAAATAGCAAATTTGAGTGATTCCCAATTTAGTTATACTGACCCGATTTTAGATATAAGTGTAGATCGCTATAGAATAAATGCAACACACTTTGCTTTTACACGAAAGCATAGAGAAAAAGCTGTTAATTTTTCAATTCGTTTAGGCTATAACAAATTACGTATTGATGAAAAAGGGGACTTTATAAATCCAAAATGTATTGAATTGTTAGAATTTTTTATTAAAAATAATTCTTCAATAATAATTGGTGGTTTAACTTCTAGTGGCAAAACAGAATTGCAAAAATTCCTAATCTCACGATTTCGACCAGCTACTAGGGTAATTGTTATTGACAATGTTGATGAGTTGGATGTTGATTTTTTGAATCCGAATATTGACTTACAAACATGGCTAAATCTTGATAAGTTTAAAAATATTAATTTTGATATATTAGTTAAAAACGCATTAAGAAGTAATCCTGACTATTTGATAATCAGCGAGGCTAGAGGGGAAGAAATGCTATCAATCCTTAATAGCGCAATGTCAGGCCACCCTACAATTACTACTATGCATTCTAAAGATATCTTTTCAATGTATCCTCGTATGACTAGAATGTGTATGCTTAAAAATCAATCATTGAATTTTGATGAAACAATAATTGATATTTATGAACACTTTAAATTAATTGTGCACGTTAAAAAGGAACTAGATGCAAATAATCAAATAAAAAGATATATCGATTCAATCGCAACTAATACTAAGGGTAGAATCAAAGTTATATATCGATATCCCGATAGATTTAATAAACTTCCGATAAGCCTAAAATCTGACCTTAATATTCCCACTAATGAATTTGAGAAATTACAAGGAATGCGGACAAGCTAATGTTATATCGTTATATTTTTTATATAGCTATTTCGGCTATTTGTTCGTTCTTATATTTTTTTATTACATCAAATTTATTATATAGTGCACTTTTATTTGTTTCAGGTTTAGCTATAATGTTTATTTTTTTGGATGATAAAGTAAAGATATTTTTGTCAAAAGAGAGGAAAACTAGAGAATGTGTCCTTTTTATCAATAATTTTATTATCACATTATCTATGAATCGAAGTATTATGGCTACTTATCAAATAGTAAAAGAGTCATTTAGTAAAAAGCTTAGCCTACAAGCAAAGACGATTGAAAATATGAGCGAAGAGGAACAAATTCATTATTTGAGGCATTATTTTAATCTTAGTGTTTATGATGTTTTTCTAAATTTATTGGATCAATATATTTATAATGGAGGCGATATTTTAAAGATAGCGCAAATATTACTATTTGATGTCAGAAAAACAGAAGATAGCCTCGATAATCATATATCAATATTAACTAAAAAATGTATCGAGTTTCTAACATTGTGGGGTATGACATTTGTAATAGTAATAATCCTAAAGGTAAGTTTAAGCGAATTTTTTTCATCTATGTTTCAAACAAACTTATTTATTTATGGATTACTAGCTTTCTTTGGCTACTTTTATTTAAACCTAATTCTATTTTCTATTCATGGTTTTAGCTTAAATTTTATTGAATTTTCCAAAAAAGAGATTACTAAGGAGAAAAGAAGAAAAAATGAAAAAAATAAAGCATCAAATAGAAATACTAAATAAGAATTACAAACGTGAAATTACTAATTTGTTTTTGATAAATGCTTTCATTATTATAGTTTTCGTATTTTTGATTATTTTCACAAAAAACCTCGTTAATCTCGCATATTTTTTTGGAATATGTATGGCTTTTAATTTTTATTATCTTACAAGGTACTCAAGACAAATAAGCAAAAATAACGCAAGTTTGATTAATGATTTTATTACAACATTTTCATATTTTAGGATTTATATATCTAATAACATGAATGTGTATTTTGCTCTAAAAGAAATTACAAACTATTCTTCTCCGTTTATTAAAAGCAAAATATTGGTAATGTTGGATGAAATAGATGAAGATAAATCATTACAGCCGTATATCAAATTTGCTTCTTATTTTTCTTCAAAAAAAATTGAAGAAGTCATGATTGCTATTTATGAAATGGTTAATGAAGGTACAAGCGAAAATTACTTAAATCAGTTTATTTCAATTTTTACATCATTCAAGACAAGAATTGAAAGAACAAGAGAAGAGAAAAGGATTGCAAGATTTAACCTGCTAAATTCGGTGAGTATATTGGGAATGGGATTGCTAATGGTATTAATTATGATGAGTGTAATTAATATGATAGGAGACGTTGTTATATGAGTAATAAATTAGCACTAATTTTAGGTACTTTATTTATTGTTATAACAATATTATTTGGGACAGATCTCATTATGATTCAGTCTGTATACGCTTCTTTAGACGCACTAAGTGAATCGGTTTCGTTTAAAATCTCATCTTATTATATAAATGACGATGGAAGTGTTTCTTCAAGTGTCACTGAATTTCTTTTCGATCAATATCAAACATATCTCGTATCAAATAACGATGACAAGACGAATTTTGTAGAAGGAGATGTATATACATATATTTTATATAAAAAATATACGCCACTATTTATAGCTACAGAACCAATTAATATTTCCATTAAAAGGTCGGCAGTTATAGGCGTAAATAAATTATAAGGAGGAATTTTATGGGTGAATTAAAAGGTTCATTATTATCTGTATTACTTGTACTTGTTATCTTTGGAGCAATTGGTGGAGCTCTTTACGGAGCATATCAATCTACAAAAGATAAAATAGTAACAAAGATAAATAACGCAGATACAACTATATCAAGTTTACAAAGTTTTAATAATTAAAAGGAGGAATAAACATGGGTGAACTTAAAGGACAATTATTATCAGTATTATTAGTATTAGTTATATTCGGAGCAATCGGTGGAGCATTATACGGTGCATACATAAATACTAAAACAAAAATTACGGAAAAAACCGGTTCTTTAGAGACGACAATTACAACCGGAGCGAAACAAGCAAAATTACTAGAATTTAAGGATTAATTTTTTAGGATTTTTATAAATTACTTTATATATTCCAAAGGCTACAGGAATTAAGCCTAAAATCCATGCCGCTGGGTCAGCAATGCATAAGGCGATATATGGCCGTGGGTTCTCTGTTATTAAGACTGTGCTATTAATTGGATTTTGATTAATTAATTGAGGCAAAAAAATACAAATTAAAATGCGGGCAATTAGTTCCATTACTCCAGCTAAAAAAGGATAAAGTGGTTTACTCATTCCTTGTATGATGCTTCTATATACTATTAAAGCTCCAAGCCAAAAATATGTGCAAACTAGTAGATAAATATAATAATTACCATACAATATGACATGTCTATTGATTTTTTCAGGCGAATAAAAAAGATGCAGATAAGCTTCGTTTATTGTAGAAAGTAAAAATAGGCAACCAATAACAATAGAAAATAAGACTAATAAATGTAACGAAGCTTTGATTCCATTCTTGATTCGTTCCATATTATTAATCCCGTTATTTTGTGCAGTAAATGATAACATGGCCGTAGCTAATGCGTTTAAAATAGTAACTAAAAAATTGCTTAATTTGCATGCTGCGCCATAACCTAGTTGGGCTGGTCCATTCGGATCAATTATCCCATTAACACTTGTATCAAAATTAATAAGAGATGATTGCATAGTGATTAAGCCAATAGCTAATATTGAAAATTGTAGAGCTAGCGGCAAACCATTTCTTAAGTGTAAATAAATATCTTTAATATTAATATGAAAGTCAGATTTACTTAGTCTAAATTGTGGATATTTTAAAAACATAAAAATAGTGCAGCCTATAAATGAAATTGTTTCGGAAATAACTGTAGCAATCGCTGCACCATCTACCCTCATTTTTAAGCAAACAATAAAGACTACATCTAAAACTACATTAAGGATGGTTGATATAATCAAAAAAATAAGAGGTGTTATACTATCTCCGCTAGCTCTTAAAAAAGAGCAAATAATATTAAAGAAAATTTTAGAAAAAAGCCCTATAAAAATAATATATAAATATATATATGCGCTTTTATATGTCTCTCCACCAGATACTTCGTTTAATCCTATTAGTCCAAGTAAAGGCTTGATTAATAAAACAGCTAATATTGTTAAGATAATTGTTATAGAAAATCCTAAGACTAATTGAGTGAATAGCGAACGTCTAACTGATTGAACGTCTTTATTTCCAAAATATTCAGATGTAATGACACTAAATCCTGCAGTACATCCCAAAACAAATTGAAGAAAAATAAACATTATGCTTCCTGTGTCATTAACACCGTTTACTTCACTTTCAGTCAAATTATTTCCTATTATTGCTGCGTCGCATAGACTATAAACTTGCTGAAAAATATATGAAATAAGAATTGGTAGAGCAAACAAAATTATAACTTTATAGACATTTCCTTCAGTTAAATTGATTGGCTTAAAAAAATTTTTGAATTTAATGTTATTCTTTTTCACGGTTTTTTATTATAAAACAATTAAATTTAAAATCATTAAGAATTGATTATATGTATTAAAAAAAGTTAATTTATCTACGCTTCTCATAAAAGATAATTTTAAATTAGTAACCTGATTTTCTATTATTTTGTTAAAATGTATAATCAAGTTTTCTAAAAAAATACCTAAGTACTGCAGAGTTTTTAAAAATTTTTACTACTTTGTTCTTTTTAAAAAATGGCCTCTTGTATGTAAAAGTTGATCAAATTTAAAATCATATTCAATACCTTCTAAAGCATTTTGAAACGAAGTAATTATGTTTATTACCTCGTTAGGTTGTTCGGTTGTAAAATCAAGTCTTAAGAATTTTATCTTCTTTAAATTAGGAAGATAATCGATCAAGTTCGTTATTTTCGAATTATAAATGGTTGTTGTACAATCGCTGTTAAAAAATAACGGAAATGACTCATATTTATCTTTTAACACATACTTTGTTTTTTTACATTGCCCACATATGTTTAAGCGTTTTAAAGGACAATACTTGCTGTGCATAAGTGACATTCTTCCATATATGATAATCTCAAAATTTGGGTTAAAGCCATATCTTTCCTCAAAATTTGAAACTAATTCGTTTATTGAAGAGGAGTCTAGTTCAGGAGAAAGAGTAACCCTGTCAACCCCTAAATCAAACAGATACGCTGCTGAAATATGATTTGTAATATTAAAAGAATAGTCCGAAATTAATTTTACGTCTTTATCTTTATAGTAACTGAATGATCCGAAGCCACCAATTAATATTTCTTTCTTATTTTCAATATAGTGTTCATTATTTCGAGAAATTATATTATCAAAATAAATGTGATTTATACCTAATGATTTAACAGCATTATATTGATCTATTGTTGTAACTTTCACAGTTATTTCTTGAGATTTTGACGGTATACATTTAGGATTCAATGAATAAGAGTCAGATAGTATTATTTTTTGATTTAGACGCATCGAATTCAGGACATTAATAGCGTCTCTTCGCAACTGGTTTATGGTTTTTAATGAAACAAAGCAATTATCATCAATATCAACCAAATAATTATCCAGAAAATAGGGGGTGTCGTTAAGCTTGGAAAGTTGCATAACTATATTCTGCTTGGTTATAGGTGAAGTAAGTGCTAAATCAACGGTCTCTTTGCTTTTTGCATATGCTATATAATTTTTATACACAACGGACAAAAATAAAGGTTTTCCAATTTTAGCTTCAAGTTTCATTGAAATTGGTAATTTTTTAAATTCGGATTTTTGAGAGGCATTATTTACATTATCTACAAAAATTTTGTCTTTAGTTTTATATACTTTTGCACCAATATCAATTTTTTTTGAAGTATAAATAATAGCTATGTTGCTAGAAGAAGTGCAAAGATTAAAATTTGCATCAAACAGTTTTGTTATCGGTAATGATATTTCATCGCCTAACTTTTTTGACTCAATTCTTATTTGGTCACCTTTATTAAGTATAGTTGTAAGTTTTATCCAAATTTTATTGTCTTTAATTTTTACAACTGTGCCTATTAAAACACCGAAATTATTTGGCTTTTCAATATTCGTTATATTTAAACTGTTGTCTCCGTTTATAAATCCTTTCGTATAAGTACGATTAAAAACGAAATTGATATCGCTTTTGTCAATTTTTTGATTATCGATTATTTTACGATAATGCGAAGTGACATATGCAACATACCATGGCTCTTTCATTCGTCCTTCAATTTTAAAAGAATCTATAAAACTCATTTTTTCAATATAATCTGTCGAGTTTAAATCTTTCATAGACAAGAGATAACTCGTGTTTATTTGTTGATTTGTGTTTAAATCGACTAATGAATAAACCTGCCTACAACATCCAGCACATCTTCCACGATTGCTACTTCGATCACCAATCATAGAGCTCATAAAACAGTTTCCTGAATAAGAAACGCATAAGGCACCGTGAATAAAAGTCTCAATCTCAACATTTAAGTGATTTTTGACATATAAAAGTTCTTCTATTGGGGTTTCTCTTGCAAAAACAATTCTATCAAAGCCAATCATTTTTAAGGTACTTGCACCATAAAAATCATCAATACCCATTTGTGTAGATGCATGTGCTTTTAAGGATTTATAGTGTGATTTTAGATAATAAAACACAGCTAAATCTTGAATGATAAGTGCATCAACATGAATTTGAGCTAAATCATCAATAGTTTTATAAATTTCAGGAAGTTCATTGTCATAGATAATTGTATTTATTGTGACATAAACCTTGACATTTCTTAAATGTGCATAGTCTATTAAGTCCTTAAGAATCTCTATGGTAAAGTTATTTGCGTAAGCACGTGCACTAAATTTTTTTAAGCCTAAATAAATAGCGTCTGCCCCATTGGCAATTGCTATATAAAAGGATTCTAAAGAACCAGCTGGTGATAAAAGTTCGCTCATAATAAACACATTTTATCATTATTTAATTTCTTTAAAAAACACGATATTTTAGTTATGATAAATATATTGTGAAAAAAATTGAATTATTAGCTCCTGTTGGTGATAAAGAAAGATTATATGCTGCTGTTCATTTTGGATGCGATGCAGTTTATTTTGGCGGGGAAAAATTTGGTTTAAGAGCTTTTGCTAATAATTTCAATAAGGATGACATTCGCGAATCTGTGATTTTTTGTCATAGTCATAATGTAAAAGTATATATAACTGTAAATATATTGGCTCATAATAGCGATTTTGAAGGCCTTGTTGAGTACTTAGAATTTTTGGATAGTTGCAGTGTTGACGGTATAATTGTTAGTGATGTAGGAATTGCTGGACTTGTTAAAAAACATACATCATTAGAACTTCATATTTCAACACAAGCTAATATAACAAATAAATATTCTGCTAATGAGTGGGTTCGTCTTGGCGCCAAAAGGCTTGTGCTTGCAAGGGAATTAAATATTGCAGAGATTAAAGAGATTTCTGACTTTGTAGGGCCAGATATCGATATTGAATGCTTTTGTCATGGTGCTATGTGCGTTTCTTATAGTGGGCGATGCCTTTTATCTAATTATTTTACAGGAAGAGACTCAAATAAAGGAGCTTGCGCTCAGCCATGCCGTCGGGAGTATGCTCTGTCATTAAAAGAAAAAGGTGATGATTCTTTAGAATATTATCCAGTAGAAGAAGACTTAAGGGGAACATATATCTTAAATAGTAAGGATATGTGTCTTATTGATCATATTAAAGAATTGAATGAGGCAGGTATTTCAAGTTTTAAAGTTGAAGGTAGAATGAAATCAACCTACTATGTAGCCACTGTTATTAATGCATATCGTAGAGCAATTGATGACTATCTATTAAACAAAAATAAGTCCTTTGAATATATTTCAGAAATTCAAAAAACATCTAATAGAGATTTTACTACTGGTTTTTACTTTAACAGTTCTTCAAAGACAAATATAGTAACTTCAAAACTTACGCATTCTTATGACTTTATTGCTATGGTTATTTCGGATAGTCAAAACGGAAGAGTTCAAATTGAACTTAGAAATAAGTTTGAAGTTGGAGATGAACTTGAAATTTTAGCGCCTTCAGAAAGCTTTAATAAGGTTATTAAAATTGAGTATATAGAAGATGAACTTGGAAACAATTATATCGAAGCTAAAAAAGTCAAACAAAAGCTCTTTATAAATACAAGTTATGATTTAAAAAAATATGACATTTTGAGGAAAAAGATAAAATGAAATTAAAAGATAATAAAATTTATAGATTTATTGTCATCCCTATCTGCATTGCATTATGTTTTTTTGGTCGTTTTATCCCCCCAATTGGAGGCTTAAGCAGTGATGCAATTGGAGTAATTTGTATTTTTGTAGCTTCCTTAATTTTGCGGTTAACAATAGGGATTGACCGGCCAAGTTTATTGTGCATTTTTTCACTTGGATTCCTCGAAAATGTTAAATTTTCTAATGTATTATCTACTAGTTTTGGAAACTCAACTTTTATATTTTTATTGTTCACATTTATTTGTACATATGCACTTTCAAAGACAAGTTTAATAAAGCGAATTGCCATTAGTTTTGTTGATTTAAAGATTGCGAAAAAAAATGGCTTTATATTTATAATATTATTTTTATTAGCTGTTTTATTATTAGGTCTATTTATTTCGCCATCGGTTCTATTTGTAGTTATTTTACCTATTCTTAATGAAATTTTTGAAATTGCTGGAATCGAAAAAGGCGAAAAGGTGGCTAAAGTATTGTTGATGGGATTAGGCTTTACTGTGTCTATTAGTAGCGGAATGACAACAATAGCTCATGTTTTTCCAATATTAGCATTAAACGCAGCTAAAATTGAAATTTCCCCAATACAATATATGGTTATAGCAATGCCTGTAGGGTTAATTTTATTCATTCTTTTACTTTTGATTTTTAAAATTTTTATAAATCCTGACACATCTAAATTAATTAATGTAAATGTAAAAATTATTAAGGATAGGCTTCCTAAGATTGATAAAAAAGACATTATCACTCTTTTAATATTCGTTATTGTTATTATACTTCGGATCATTCCATCAATATTTAAAGATATATCGCCTGACTTTTATAATGCGATTAATCAATACGGAACTGCTATGCCACCGATATTAGGAACGATCGCCTTATGCATTCTCAGGGTTGATAATCAACCTTTAATTAGTATTGAAGAAGCGTTCAAAAAAGGAGTACCTTGGAGCAGCTTAATAATGTGCGCCGCAACTTTGGCTTTAGGAAGTGTATTAACTAGCGATTCTATTGGAATTAAAGCCTTTTTAGAAAGTAAAATTAGTGGTGGAGTTTCTGGCATGAGCTTTATTTTGATTATAATTATTTTTGCATTGTGGGCAGCTTTACAAACGAATTTATCTTCTAATATGGTCACAGCCACACTTGTAGCGACAGTTGCCTCGACAATAATTCCAACTGTCACAACTCAAATAAATTTAACTAGCTTAGTTTGTGTTATCGGCATGCTTGCAAGTTTTGCTTTTGCTACTCCACCATCCATGCCTCATATTGCTATAGTCGCTGGTAGCGATTATTGCTCTACGAAAGATGTTCTTCTTTATGGTGGAATAATGATGGGTTTTTCTGTTTTAATAGCACTTACTGTAGGCTATCCAATTGGTTTATTATTATTTTAGGTATTTATATGGACAAGATTGAAGAATATAGAAAAGAAATCGATGAAATCGATAGTGAAATTATTGAACTTTTTGAGCGTCGAATGGATGTTGTTAAGCAAGTAATTGATTTTAAGATAAGAAATAATTTCCCTGTTACAGATTCTTCTAGAGAAGAGTTAATGTTGCAAAAAAATTTAAATAAAATTAAGAATAGTGAATATAAAGCATATTATTTTGAAGTGTTAAATGGTTTTTTGAAAGCTAGTAAACAAATGCAAAATGATTTTCTTAGTAATAAAAAGGACTAAATGTGATAAAGACTAACGCAATAAGAATATTAGATAGTTTTGATATTGATTATGAAATAATTACTTATAATGAGAATCTTGTAGATGGTGAATCTATAGCCGAAGCATTGAAAGAAGATAAATATTCTGTATTTAAAACACTTGTAACAAAAGGATCAGATAAAAATTATTATGTTTTTTGCATTCCTGTAAATACGACTCTCGATTTAAAACGAGCAGCTATAGTAGCTAAGTGCAAATCAATTGAAATGATTCATCAAAAGGAATTGCTTCCTTTAACTGGTTATATACACGGAGGCTGTTCGCCAATTGGTATGAAAAAGAAATTTGTTACATTCATTAACGATACAGCTCAAATTTTTGAGAATATCTATATATCTGGAGGGAAAGTTGGTATTCAACTCAAAATAAATCCTTATATTCTATGTGACTTCATCAATGCTACATTCGAAGATGTCGTCACTAGATACTGATGTGTATTATATAAATTTTTAATTAGTATTTAATTTTTGTGAATATATCCAGAGCATGTTACTTTTAGTATTAGTTTGATAATTCTTAATTATATAGATATACAGAATCATATTTTTAGTTTCTTAAATGCTATTTGATTCAGCGAAAAAATACTAGATGAACTATTAGCTAAATTATGAAATAATTTATTTTAATAAAAGATTTATTCATTAGAGGATGTTAAAAGATGATTAATTTTAATTTAGATTTATTTAAAAAATTATCACAAGAGATTTTTCTTTGTGATTCTCCTACAGGTTACACCAATAATGTTATTCAAATAGTAAAAAAATATATTGATGAATTTGGGTATAATTGCAAAATAATGAATAACGGTTGTCTCGAGGTTACAATTTCAGGGAAGGATAATTCAAAAACTGTTGCATCATCAGCTCATTGTGATACTTTAGGATTAATGGTTAGGTCCATTAAAAGTAACGGTAATTTAGCATTGACGAATCTAGGAGGCCCAATAATTAGTACCTTAGATGGAGAGTATTGCAAAATTTATACTAGAAATAATGCTGTCTATACGGGCACAATTTTATCTACATCACCGGCTGCCCATGTTTATAAAGATGCTGATTCTAAAAAAAGAGATATCGAAAATATAGAAATTCGTTTAGATGAAAAAGTAAATTGTAAAGAAGATGTAGAAAAGTTAGGAATTCAAAATGGAGATATAGCAACATATGATCCGAAATTTGTAATAACTGAAAACGGGTTTTTAAAAACAAGATTTATAGATGATAAAGCTTCAGTAATTATTCTTCTTATGCTTTTAGAATATACAAGCAAAAATAATATCGCTTTTAAATACAATACTAAAATTTATTTTGTCGTTTATGAAGAAGTAGGGCATGGAGCTTCTATGATTGATCACAATATTTCCGAATTTGTTACTATCGATATGGGTTGTATTGGTGATGATCTTTCTGGAAACGAATATTCTGTATCTATCTGCGCAAAAGATTCAAGTGGACCTTACGATTATAATTTGACATCTAAACTTATTAATTTGGCTAAAAATAACAATATTTCATATACAGTGGATGTTTTCCCATATTATAACAGTGATATAAATACAGCATCACGTGCTGGAATTGATTGTAAAGGCGCGTTAATCGGAACGGGAGTGTCAGCATCTCACGGTATGGAAAGAACACATATAGATGGAATTTCTAATACATTAAAATTAATTTATCTTTATTTAATTGGAAATGAAAATTAAAAAAATAGTTGAGTTTTGCAAGGTTAATATAAATTTTGGCGGGTTTTGTTCATGAGTAAAATTTTTGTATCTGGATTAGTTAATTTAGAAATGTCGTTACAAGTTGATTATTTTCCAATTCAATATAATCCAATTGAATACCCATTTTTTGGAATTTCTCAAGCTGTTTCTGGTGTTGGATATAATGTTTCAAAAGCATTATCTATACTAGGTGATGATGCATTTTTAACCGGGTTTATTGGAGATGATCTTTTTTCAAAAAATATAAAAGAAACATTAGAATCGGAGCATATCAATTTTTCTTTTGAGAAATCAAAAAGTCTTCAGACTCCAACAAGTTTAGTTCTTTTTGATAAAGATGGAAAAAGAAAAATATATTGCGACTTGAAAGATCTTCAAGAAATGAATCTTGATGTTAGAGAAATTGATTTTAATAGCTATGATCTCTTTGTTATAACAAACATCAATTTCAATCGCTCGCTCATAAAAAAATGTAAATCTTCAAAATGTAAAATCGCTACTGATGTGCATTGTATTTCTTCGATTGATGATAATTTTAATAAAGATTTCATGATGAATGCTGATTATTTATTTCTTTCGAATGAATATGTAAAAGGAAATGAAGCTGATTTTATTAAAATAATATATGAAAAATATAATAATGAGATTATTGTTATTGGATGTGGATCTGAAGGCGCATTAGCTTATTGTGGAAAAGAAAATAAATACTATTATTCTCAAGCAAGGGCACCTTTTGGAGTGAAGTCTACAGTTGGCGCAGGAGACGCTTTATTTTCTAGCTTTTTACACTTTTACTTAAAAAATAAAGATATTCAAAAGTCTTTAAATTTAGCAACTTTATTTGCGGGTTGTAAGGTCTCTAAAAATGGCGGAAGCAATGGCTTTATTGACGAAAAACGATTAGTAAATTTATTATAAAACATAATTTTTAGCACTAATTTGCACTATTTTACATAAAATTTTTGTGTATGCAAGATTTTCATTTATAATCGGCCTCTTTTTTGGATGGTGTCTTTAAGTTTATTGCAATTTTCGTTGCTACGTTTATTGCTTTATATTTGGTGGCTTCTTTTATTGCAAGTTTACATTTTATATTACCTTTTTTGCAAATAGTAGCACCCGGCCCGGATACTGTATATACTTTACATTGACTACAAGACAAACGCTGTTAGCGGATAAAACAGACGATTTATTTCAATTTTTTACGGAATCTTTTTTACCGTGTATATGCTTCATTGTAATGATTTTTGCCTTTTTTGGAGAAGAATTTTTTCTGTAACAATTGATAAAAACAAATTAGTTTTAGTCAATGTTGAGGAAAGATGGCACTTATTCGGAGAAACAGAATATGTTTTTCATTTCTCTTACGCTGAAACAGGCCGAGTTGTTGAGCGTATAGTGATTTACTATTTGCTAAATTTCTTACTTTTTA
The DNA here is from genome assembly GCA_034087725.1 of Candidatus Onthovivens sp. Taxonomy (GTDB): domain Bacteria; phylum Bacillota_I; class Bacilli_A; order RFN20; family CAG-826; genus Onthovivens. The sequence continues at coordinate 40,827 of JAXDXW010000009.1, forward strand.
GATCTTTATATTAACCTTGCTCATTAATTTTTTTAATATTATCTATATTTATTATCTTTTTAGCTTTGTCTGATATTTTAGATTTTGAATATTCAAGTGAGACAGAGCCTTTTTCAAAATTTGTTGATTTACAAGGAAATAGACCAATTTCCCCTATTACTGAGGATAGCTTTGATATTTTAATGCGCACTGCGGAAATTTCTGAAGAAGTTTATGAAAATAGACAGGAATCAGTCTCATAACAATATTATGAACTGAGGAGTACTACAGAAACTTATCAAGGAACATATGACTACATGTTTTTGGAAAATAATGACTATTTAACTGATTTTATTAGCTGTAAAGTTATATTGAATGATTATTACTTAGACCAAATAGATATCTATTATGAGCATTTATATAGAAAGCCTGATTTGTCAACACTTAGGTCTGCATTTGATGCTTGGTATGGCGAAGTTTATAATTAAGTTTGTAAAAGTAATTTAAAAATATTTACGATAAATATTTAAAAATAAGGTCTTTATATAATACACTTTTTTGATAAAAAATTTTGTACTAAGTATTGAAAATTGCTTAAAATAACATCATGGAAATCTATAAATTGACAAATTTTCATACTCACACATATATGTGTGGCCATGCAAAGGGAACAATAGACGATTATGTTAACGAATCGATATCTTTTGGGTTTACCTCGTTAGGTATATCAGATCATGCTTTTTTTCCAGAAATATCACATAAAGGAATGAGAGGAGAATTTTCAGAATTATCAGACTATATTTATCAATTCTTTTCTACTAAAGAACATTACAAAGATACAATCAGGATATATTTAGGATTTGAAATTGAATTTATGCCTAAATTTTTATCATATTACGACGAATTGCTAACAAAATACAAATTCGATTATCTCATTTTAGGGCAACATTTAACATATGATGAGGATGGCAAAATACTTGAATATTTTTCTTGGAATAATTTAAACAATATTTCAGGAGTAGAACGCTATGTAAATGATTTAATAAGCGGTATGAAAACCGGAAAATTTTTATATGTTTGTCATCCAGATCTTTTTATGTCATATATAAACGAGATTAATCCATCGATATTAGACGCTATGGATGCAATTATAGAAGCAAGTCTTAAATACAATGTTGCTTTAGAGTTAAACTTAGGTGGAATTCGTTTTAACAGCCTTCTTTCGTTTGTTAAAGGTACTTTTACTTATCCAAATCATATTTTTCGGAAAAAAGTTGGTGAAAAGGGTGCAAAAGTAGTTGTAGGATACGACGCTCATTCACCTAGCGATTTTAAAGAAACTCCATTTTGGTTTATTGAGAAATTTATTTTTGAGCACAACTTACAAGTGTTTAGTCCTGAAGAACTTTTATTGTCAAAACGCGAAATTTAGAGTTAATTGTTTACAAGTTGGAGATTTTTAGAACCTACAGAACTATCATTAACTAATGCTTTATTATTCTTAAAACTATTTATCTAAACAATTGTGGTATTTAAGGGCTTGTTATAGAAATATATGATATTATTTGTTAAGCATGGCAACAATTGGTGAATTCATTAGTTATAGGAGAAAAGAATTAGGCTTGACCTTAAATGATGTTGGAAAAGCGATAAACTATACGCCTCAAGCAATATCTAGATTTGAGAAGGATATTGTTCAAATTGATTTAACATTAGTAGTTCCCTTATGTAAAGTTTTAAATATTTCAGTAAAAAGTTTTTTTAACTCAGATATTGAAAATATTGAGCCATATTCTGATCGAGGGCGCTTTGACTTAAAAAAATTTGATAATTATTTAAACTTTTTGTTAAAAGAAAAAAGAGTAAAACAAATTACATTAGCCAGAACCTTAAATTTAAATAAAAATAGAATATCTAATATTGTAAGAGGAGAAGCAATTCCTTCGATTCAAGAATTTATAGAGATTTGTCATTTTTTCAATGTAAATTGTGAGGATTTATATTTCGGCAAAATACCTCCTCGAGAAAGACGCTCAAGCGACAAATTCGGAGGGTACTTTAGAAGAGGTAAGAGGCGAACAATCTTAATAATCGCCTTGATTAGCGTTTTAACTATCTCTGCCTTATCAACTACGGTTATTGCCACAATAAACGTTATTTTTAATCAAAATAATAAAAATAGCGGTCAAGAACCTGGTGAATCCGGAGATACAAATACAAAAATGTACTCTGTTAAATATTTTTATGATTTATCAGGTGAAGAGTATGAATTATTTGTAGAAAAAAATTCATTTGCTCCTCGACGTGAATACTATCATGAGGGATACACACTTATAGATTATTATATAGGAGATGATTTATTTGATTTTGAGCACACCCCAATTACAAGAGACATTATTATAACAGGCAGGCTCTCAAAGAAGTCTTTTACTATTAACTATTATGGATTTAATAACGAACTTTTAGAAAGACATTCAGCATATTATTTGGATAAAGATACTCCACCTGAACCTCCTATAGTTGACGGGTTTAAGTTTGTTGGATGGAATAGTGATGAATATCAAATTGTCAAAAGAGACCTAGACATCGTTGCTCTTTATGAAATTGATCAATAAACTATTTCAAATATTATGACTTATAATATAAAGATATTTATTTTATAAAGTAAGGTTACATTATCAATCAAAAATTTAAAATTATAAAAAATATTCAAGTTCTAAAGGCTTTTTTTAAAGAAATAAGACTTTTTAAATTTTTTAAAGTTAAAAATAATGGCATATAATAATGCATAAAAATGTGCAAATTAATGCTATAATAATTGAGTATGGCAATAAACATTTTTGACGTAATCAATCCAAGTTTCTTCTTGGTTTTATCTGGCAAAAATAAAATTTCAAATTTTTTATTATTGAATGAAGTGTCTTCTTTTTTTAATTCGCAGTTAAAAGTCGAAAGAAAAAAGCTGATTGAGCATTTATCAGATGCAATAAAAGAAATGCATATTGAAAGCGTTGGCGATGATGACGAAAACGATATTGAAGAATATAGTCAAAGCTATAATGCTTATACCAAAAGAGCCAATGTATTTTTAAATTGTTTAGAAAAAAGAGGATGGCTTGATAGGGATAGAAACGAAGAATTGATTGATGAAGACTCTCGTACTGATGCTTTTATTCAAATTTATGACGCTCTTATTTCGCTTATAAGAGAAGAAACTAACGCTAAAGAACAATCAACTGCACTTTTGTCTTTATATAAAGCTATTGTAAATTTCGACTATCGAAACGCCACTTCATCTATAGAAAGTATAGAAGATGCAAACAACGAGTTAGAAAAATCGCTTTTATCAATTAATTCTAAAATTAAGAGATTTGTTTCAGAAGCTATGTCAAATCCTAATTTTACTGAAAAAGAAATTTTATCGAAATTAACTATTGATTATCAAAAACAATCTTTTTTCATTTCTTTTCACAATCTTTTAACGAAAAATAATCCTAATAAGTATTCACATGCAATCATTGATAAAGTTTATGAATTGCAATCTTTTGAAAATATGCATTATTTAGTGAAGGATTACTGCGATACTAAAAAATTGGATATTTTGAATAAAGATAATGAAGAAATAGCCAGAAAATATATTAAGAATGTTCTTGAAAAAGTCAGATTGCAGATGGAGAATATTGAGAAATCCCTTGGTGTAATCTCTTTGAGAAATTATTCGTATACTTCTCATTCTGTTGATAGAATAAAGTTTAGATTAAATAATGAAAAAGATATTAAGCAAGACATTAATAATATTTTAAAAACTCTAAAAAACACTTATCTTTCAGACGATTTCGAATATGCGTTCGATTTTTATTCTGCGAAGCAAATCGATAACCACTCTACTTTCAAGGCTCGTGCTTTAGCAAAAATAGCACCAAAGTCGATTCCTTTTGACAATGTTGAAGATAATTCTGAGGCAGTTGAAAAAGCGAAAGAACTAATTTTTGAAAAAGAAAAATTTTCAATTAATTCTATAAATGAATTTGTTATTTCTAATTTGGGAAAATCTAATAAAAAATTGGTTAGCGAATTTTGTTTTAACTCTATGGAAGATTTTATTAAAATCATGTTAATACCTGTATATAGTTCGAATTCTAGTGCGATATATTTTATAAGCGAACCTATAAACAAATATTTTAATTATCAAGATTTTGAAATTCAAAATTTTGAAGTAATTTTAAAGGAGCAAAAATGACTAAGACAGAAGCGTTAAATCAATTTCATGAAGAATACTTAAAACTTACTGATCGAGAGAGAGATAATTTTTCAAAAATTGCTCTTAAATTATTAAATGAGACTTTTATTGTTTCGGATAAGGATTCAGATCGTGCTGATTATTTAATTTCAAAAGAATTAATACCATCTCTTAGACCATATTTTGCAATTATGGATTATGCACTTGATCATGATGCTGAAAGAAGAGTCGTTTATATTAAAACTGAAGTTAGTTCAAATCGTGTTAGATTGAAAAAAATGGAAACAATTTGTGCTCTTTTGATGCGTTCAATTGCTTATGATGAATCTAGAAAAGCTTCTGTCATATCTACTATTTCCACCACAGTCGGGCATATCGCAAACGAAATAATTAAAACTGAAATATACCCATCATTCGATGGAAAGAGCAGTGAATTCAAAGATGCACTTTTGGCTTTGCGAAGATATAAGTTAATAGATTTTAATGGAGACCTTTCTTTAGGCTCAACAATTGTTGTTATTTATAAAACTATTAGTTTAGTTATTGATTCCTCTTCATTAGCCGAACTTCAAGAGCGCTTAGATTCATATAAAGGAGTATCAAAGTATGAAGAAAATAAAGAAACTGAAATTGATTAATTGGCATACATTCAATAATGAGGAAATTTCTTTTTCAGATATCAATGTCATAACTGGTGAAAATGGTACTGGAAAATCTACCATACTTGATGCTATTCATTATTTGCAAAGTGGAGGAACATGTAAATTTAATACAGCTGCTAATACTATTTCAAGTGGCAGAACTGTAGAGAATTATTTAAGAGCCAGAGTAGGAAATGAAAATAGAGAATTTCTAAGAAGCGAAGGAAATATAATTGGGCACATCGCCATTCAATATTTCGATGACCTAAAAAGAAAAGATTTAATTTTGGGCTGTGTTCTTCAACTTGTTGATTATCAAATAAGAGAACCTGAATTTTATACTATTTTAGGT
>JAXDXW010000010.1:0-3709 GCA_034087725.1 Candidatus Onthovivens sp.
TATTTTTAACTATATTAGTAATAACTCCGGCTCCGAACATACCAAAAATGACACTTGGGATTGAAGCTAAGAGTTCAATAACTGAATTTAAAGCAGAACCAAAAGGTTTTGGAGCAACTCTTACTATAAATAAAGCTGTTAAAACAGAAATTGGCACCGCAATTAAAAGCGCTAAAAAGGTAACATAAATAGTATTAATAAGTACAAAACCAATTCCATAACTTGCAGGTGATTTAAAATATGTATCACCAAACAAAAACTGACCTAAATCTACTTTTACGCTTTCTCCATCAATTTCGTAAGTTTTTAAAAATGGCGCAACGCCTTTTATTACAATAAAAATTGTGATAAAAACAACAATTAAAGAACAAAAAAGAGTAAGAGAAAATAGAATTCCTCTTACAATTTTGTCTGTGTTTGTTTTTCTTTTTATTGTTTTAGAATCGTTATTTAACGTCTTTCCAGTATTTAATTGTTCCATCATAAATTGCTTTTAATGTTTCTTTAGTTACGTTTTCTAAAGAATTTGAATTGTTTACAACTGGAATAATGGCATCAATACACATTTTTCCACGTAATGAAGCATCCATTGTTTCATCGCTATTGAATTCTCTGCTTGCGAAAGCTAAATCACAATAATTAGCCCCATCTTTTTCACTGCCATTTGTTCTTTTATAGGCATCACCACTACCTGTAGGAGCGTAATTGTATTTAAAGTTTCCACATTTTGTTGAAAATTCAACAAGTAAAGCTGAAACAATGCTTTTTACACTTGTAGAACCACCAACAGATAAAACAACAGAAGAATTATCTAATGCAGCAACAGGATAAGTCGATTTAATATCATTCCATGATGGATCTGATGAAGATGATTCGAGAATTCCACCATGTTCAGCAATTGTTGATTTTCCTTCAACCGTGAACATATAACCAATAAATGCATCAACTATTTGACCGTTAACTTCGTTTTTATAGCTTTCTCTTTTGCAGTAATTAAAGTTTCTTGTTAATCCATATGTATTATTTAAAACATTGGCTTCAGTTGGCTTAACTGATTCATAACTTAAACCTTTTACTTTTGAATCTGCTAAAGATGAAAGTGAAATATAACCAATTCCATATTCATCATTTTTAATTGCGTTAATCATATCGCTATTAGAGGCAACTTCAACAAAACCTTCTGCTAATAATGCGTTATCTTCTTTCGCTTTAGAAAAGCCTATTCCAGTGAAGAATCCATCTCTCGTTCCGCTAGTTGTATCTCTTGTATAGCAAATAATCTTTTTATCTTGACTATTACACGAAGCTAAAGTAATTCCTACTAAAGCAAGTGATGTTAATAACATTAATTTCTTTTTCATTTTGTCTCCTTATGAACAACTTAATCATAAAAAGGCAATGTAAAAATTATTTTATTAGTTATGTAAAATGTATGTAAAATTAAAAAATAACTGTGAAAATTGTTCCATTCTTCTCGTCGCTTTCAACTTTTATTGTTCCTTTATTTAAAATAACACTGTGCTTAACAATTGCTAAGCCTAGCCCAGTACCACCAAGTTCTTTGCTTCTAGATTTATCAATTCGGTAAAATCTTTCAAAAATTCTCTCTAAATCTGTAGAAGGGATTCCGATGCCTGTGTCTTTAACTTGGATGAAAATTTTATTATCCTTACAATATAAATTTATAAATACTTTACCATTTTTCTTATTATATTTAATCGCATTGTCTACTAAATTAAAGATAATTGAATAAATAGATTCATAATCAGCATATAAATGTAAATCTTCCAAATTTGTTTCAAATTTAACCTTATTTTTCTTCGCTTCTATAGATAAAGAATCAACTACTTTGATAATAATTTCTTTTAAACATAAATCGGTTTTATTGACATCAGAAGAATCTTCCAATTTAGAAATTTTCATGATGTCTTCTACTAATTTAGACATCCTATCAGCTTCTTTATATATTTTAGTGGCAAATTCTTTGCTATCGTCAGCGGTAGCAATACCTTCTTTTATTAATTCGGCGTAGCCAGAAATTATATGTAACGGTGTTTTTAATTCATGAGAAACATTAGAGGTAAATTCTTGACGAATTTTACTAGCCTTAATAACTTCATCATTTTCATGTATTAATTCATTTTTTTGAGTTTCAATTTTAACTAATAGAGGTTCAATTTCTTTATATTTGTTATTTGCTAAAGGGTTTTCTAAATCAATATTATTTATTGGAGTAACGAGTTTCTTAGATAAAACAATAGCTAAAACAATTGAAACTATAATACAAATTAATGCGGTTAAATAAAGTGGCCATAAATTGTTTAATAAAATATAAAAAATGGAATCTACTTCTTTTGCAACCCTTAAAATTATTCTGTTTTCAACCTTATAGGCGACATAATAATATGTTTTTAGAAGTGAAGTTGATTCTCTTTTACTTTCTCCGTAGCCAGAATTTAAAGCTTCGACAAATTCTTCTCTAGAAGAATGATTTTCTAAGGTCTCAGCATCAGTTTTATTGTCAAAAATAACTTCTCCATCAAAATTTATTAAATTTACTCTCAAATTAATATCGCTAAGAGAATTTAAATATTCCAAATCACTTTCTTCGTATCCTTTAATGATTAAAGCTGCTTCATTTTGAAGTTCTTTAATCGAATTTTTCTCATAAATAGATGAAAAAGAAAATGTAACTACTCCACTAATTAAAATAATTACTCCAACAACTAAGGAAATAATTACACTAAATATTTTCTTTTTCATTTAGATTTACCATTCTATAACCGACACCTCTAATTGTTAAAATAATATCGTTATCCCTATCTATTTTGCTTCTTAATGTGCCGACATGAACATCGATCGTTCTACTTTCGCCTATAAACTCAGCGCCCCAAACTTTGTCGATTAAGGTATCTCTAGAAATTACTTTGTCTATATTTTCCATAAAAAATAAAAGTAATTCATATTCTTTTAAAGTTAAAATGACTTCTTTATTGTCAACAAAAACAATATGTCTATCTAAATCAACTATAATATTTCCATTTTTTAAAGTATTGTTTTTATTAAATGAAGTTCTTCTCAATACTGCATTAATCCTAGCAACTAATTCCATCATGCCAAAAGGTTTAACTAAATAATCATCAGCTCCCTCATTTAGCAAATTCACTTTGTTATACTCCGTTCCTTTAGCACTACAAATAATTACAGGTATATCTTTATATTCATTATTAGCCTTCAATTGCTTTAATATTGTAAGCCCATCAATATGGGGGAGCATCAAATCAAGCAAAATTAAAACTGGCTTACTACTTTCTAGTGATTTAAAAAAATCTTTATAATTAGTAAAACCAGCTGCATCGAAATTATTCATCCTCAGTGTGTATAAAACTAGATTTTGTATATCTAAGTCATCTTCAATACAATAAATCAAAGTTTTAGCATTCATATTTTTAATTATAATACTAAGAGAAATATGAAAGTAATCACTATTTATAAATTTTTTAATTTATTTTTTTCAAGAAAAAAATATAAAAAAATATAAGAAGATTTTGAAAATTTTGATAAAAAAACCTGCAAAAGTCCACTATTTTTCTAAAATTTGTTCATCGCGTTTACGATGAAATGGACATCTATCTTGTATGCATTGCTCATTAAATTTAAAAAACTCACAATAAATATTATCAATATCCATTGAGATATTGTATTTCTT
>JAXDXW010000011.1:0-23851 GCA_034087725.1 Candidatus Onthovivens sp.
ATTATAAATAATGTCGAAAATTTTTAAAAAAATTACAAAAAAATTGATTTAATCGAACGTTTTAGACACTATTGATTGAGAAAATCAGAAAAAATCATATTAAAATATCGATCAGTAAAAATCGTTTTTTGGCTCAAAATAAAAACGCATTAAGCGGAGGATAATGCGTTTTTGTAATTAATTAATATTTTTTATTATGCTGCAACTTTTTTAGCATCAATTTCAGCAATTTCTTGCTTATATTTTTCTACCTCAACACTATTAGCTAAAATAAAGTGATTTGGTAAAATTTCAACAAGTTTTGGTTTTTCAACTGAATAATCATGCTCCTTTTGAGGATTGTAAACAATACGTTTTCTTGATTTTTCAGTCAATGGATTTGGTTTAGGAATTGCAGATAATAAACTCTTTGTATATGGATGTAATGGATGTCTAAATAGCTCATCACTATTAGCAAGTTCAACAATTTCTCCAAAATACATAACAGCAATTCTATCACAGAAATATTTAACAACACTTAAGTCATGAGCGATGAACATAATAGTTAAGTTCATCTCATCTTTTAATTCATTAAGTAAGTTAATAATTTGTGCACGAATCGAAACATCAAGTGCAGAAATTGGCTCGTCACAAATTAATAATTGTGGATTCATGACAAGTGCACGAGCGATACCAATTCTTTGTCTTTGACCACCTGAGAATTCATGTGGATAACGGGAAGCATAATCTTCAATTAAGCCAACTTTTTCTAAAGCCTCGACGACTTTTTTATGATTTTCTTCTTTATTTTTAAATCCTTGAATGATTAAACCTTCAGAAATGATTGATTCAACAGTCATTCTAGGGTCTAAAGAATCAATAGGATCTTGGAAGATCATTTGAATTTCACGCATCAATTTAGGATCTGCATGTTTATCGTCATATTTAATTTGTGCGATTTTCTCTTTTTGTGTTCTAATTATATCGTTTGCACGATTAAGAGCTTCTTGACGAGATGTAGCATACTCTTCAGGAGTGATTTCTTCTTTTTTCAATTGATCCTTAAGTTCTTGGAGACGCTTTCTAAGTCTAATCTTGGTAAACTTAATTTCCTTTTCGTTCCATCTACTTCCAGCACCAATTCTATATCCTTTATAATATATAGAACCACTGGTAATATGATATAAACGAATAATACTTCTACCAGTTGTAGTTTTTCCACATCCTGATTCACCGACTATACCAAAGCATTCACCTTTTTTTATTTGGAAAGAGACATCATGAAGAGCTTTTAATTTAAATTTATTTGGTCCAGTTCCGTAAAAGAAATATTGTTTCAAGTGATTGACTGAAAGAATAATGTCGTTATCAACATATTCTTGCTTAAACTTGCAATTGGTACGAATATCTTTTAATGCAGCTGTCTTTTCCTCTTCACCTAAACCAGCAATTTCATTTTGAGCAATTGATGTATGCTCTTCGCTTTCATCACTATCTAAAACAACGTTGGAATCATTATCTTGAACTTTTTGATAAGCATTTAAATCATCTTGGAGGATTTTCTTTGAGGCTTTTTCTTTATCAAAACCTTCTTTTTTAGTAAATAAACCCATTATTCTTCCTCCTTATTTTCTTCACTTACCTTTTTGACACGAGCAGCTTCCTCATCTAAAGCATTCTTAATACGAGTCTTAACAATTTGAGGCATCTCAAAATGTGGAGCACCAGGATAGAGCAGCCAAGTAGCTGCATAATGTGTATCTGTAACTTTAAAGAATGGTGGCTGATATTTAAAATCAGCATTTAAAGCATATCTACTTCTTGCTGCAAAAGCATCGCCTTGAGGAGGGAAGCGCATGTCTGGAGGTGTTCCAGGAATTGCTTCAAGTCTTTCTTTACTATCAACATCAGGAATGGATGAAAGTAATGCCCGAGTGTATGGGTGGCGTGGATCAAAGAATACTTCATTTGCAAGTCCGTATTCAACAATCTTTCCAGCATACATAACAGCAACTCTATCGGCCATATTAGCAACAACACCTAAGTCATGAGTAATGAAAATACAACTTAAGTTTCTTTCAGCCTTTAATTTATTAATGAGTTCAAGAATTTGAGCTTGAATAGTAACATCAAGAGCAGTTGTTGGTTCATCACAAATCAAAATATCTGGATTAGCAGTTAAAGCAATTGCAATAACAATTCTTTGTCTCATACCACCTGAGAATTCAAATGGATATTGATTAAATCTTATTTCTGGAAGTGGAATACCAACTTCTTTCATGACTCTTAAAGCCATTTTCTTTGCTTCTGCTTTAGTAATTTTTGTTTTGTTAATGAAAGCTTCTTTTTCATCACTGATTGCTTTCTTGATATCTTTAATTTGGTTAACTAATCTTTCATAGATTGGATCGCCTAAAGGTTTAAATTCTTCTTCTTTAGTTGATTTTGAAATATTAATTTCTTGCATTTTCTTGCTTTTTTTATCTTTTGCTTTTTGCAAGAGTTCGTTATATCTCAAAGTATCTTCTAATCTAGCTAACTCATCAGTTGCTAAAGTTAATTTATATGAATTCAAATTATTCTTAGCGGTTAATAAATCATTATTCAAAGAAATAAGTTTTTCTTCGTGCTCGGCTTTAATAGTTGCATAATATTCATCAACAATAACTTTTGCAGATTTTTTTGATAAATTCAAATTTTCTTTCAAAGCAGGTTTACAAATTTTAGCATTGCTTGTATAAAGTTTGCACAAATCTTTCAAAACTTGATTTCTATGAGAATAGGATGTTTGAAGAACATCTAAAGATGAATCGTCAAATTGTTCGAACTCCTCTTTTGAAATAAATTCTAAAACTTTTTGATTAGTTTCTTTTTTATTTTTCAAAATTGTTTTATTTAACTCTTTTGTTTCTTCTACGAGTTTATGATCATATTTCTCAATTTTAGCTTTTAACGAAACAATATGTTCTTGATTATAACGTCTTAAATTTAAAGAATATTCCTTGCTATCATTTAAGATTTTTTCTTCTTTAGCAACAAGTTCGTTTATTTGTTCTTCTAAAGGAGTAATTTTTCTGACTAATTTCTCTTTTACTGTCTCATCGCTTGCAGCTTCTTGCTTAGTTTTCAAAGAATGTAAACTTTTGTTTAATTTAGTAAGTTCTTTGTTAATTTCTTTTAAATCAGAACAAACTTTTTCATTAGAAGCAATTTCTGATTTCAAACGAGAAACGTTGTAATTGCAATTTGCTTCGTTATTTCTTAAATCAGTCAATTCTTTTGAAATTAACTCATTATATTTTTTCTTTAATATATCGTTATTAATCATGGTAGCTTCAATAATTTGCTTACCAACTTTCATAACAGGGTTTAACGCAGACAAAGGATCTTGGAAAATCATTCCAATCTTATGACCTCTAATTCGATGAAATTCTTCTTCAGAAACTCGAATTAAATCTTCACCTTCAAATAAGATAGAACCATTTTCAATAACAGCATTCTTAGCAGAAATGCCCATAATTGCTTTATTTGTAACAGATTTTCCACTACCGGATTCACCGACAATACATAAAGTTTCACCTTTATATAAATCGAAGGAAACTCCTCTAACTGCATGGACGATACCTTTATCTGTTTTAAAGGAGATAACTAAATCTTTAACTTGAAGAACTTTTTCTTTTTGTTCCATAATTATTCTCCTCCTTTAAGTGAAGGGTTGAATGCATCACGCAAACCATTACCAAACAAGTTAAACGCGATCATTAACATGACCATAATCAATGTTGGTATAAGAAGCAAATACATAACTTCACCACGATAATTGCTATTATTTTCGGCTAGAATAACTCCGAATAATACTTGATTTTGTAAACCTAAACCTAAATAAGCAATACTACTTTCTGTATAGATAACACTAGGAATCATTAAAATTGACCCGGTAATGATTGTTCCACTTGCATTAGGAAGAATATGCTTAAAAATTAATCGAGAATCTTTAGCTCCTAAAGTTCTACTAGCAAGGACATATTCACGACCTTTATATCGATAGAATTGCGTCCTAGTTCGTCCAGAAACGCCCATCCATCCGGTCATAAATAAGGCAATCATTAAAGCTATGACATCACTAGCGCTTCCCCAGTTAGCTTCTCGTCCATACATAATTGCTAAAGTAATAATAACTGTTGAAGGAAGACCAGATAAAATATCACAAATTCTTTCCATGACAATGTCAGTCCATCCACCGAAATATCCAGAAATTGAACCCCAAACAAGACCGATAAGAATATTGACAGCACTAACTCCGATAGCGATTAAGAAAGAGAATCTTAATCCTGTAAATAATAATTTGCAGAAATCCTTAGAGTTAGCATCAGTTCCAAATATAAATCTAGGCATCTCTGAATAACCAAGTTTTTTATAGTTATATGCTCTAATTTTCAAACTGAAGCCAGAAAATTTATTACCCGTTACAATAGCGTCATTAACTTGCTCAACAACCTCACAAATTAAAGAATTTTGAGGGTCAATAACTTTAAATCTTTGACTTAAAATATCTTTATCAGTTGTAGCTTGTGTGCCGTTAGAAAAATCTACAACTAAATAACCTCTATTAACTTCAAGTTGTACTTCTTTGTGGCCGTAGTCCATGATTCTAAGACCGTAAGCATCTTCATATTGATCAAAAGTAAAATCACAATATGTAAAGTTAACTTGATAAGGAATAGATCTGACCTTGCTATCTTTTGTCCAAGGATTATCTTCGTTGATACCAAGTGCATTGCCATCTTTAAACGATAAATTATTGAAGAAATCAATAATTGGCTCGTCTTCACTTGTTGAAGTCATATTGAAAGAAGAAATGATGAAGGAAGGAAGTTTTTCATTCACTTTTCCTCCGGCAAATTCCCAATTTAATGTACATCCTGATAAATCTTGCCTTGTTAATCTATCAAACAAGGAGAACTCGTCAGATAAAGTAGTAACATATTGACTTTCACTGCCAAGTAAATAATATTTTTCTTCATTACTTTGAAGATAAAATTTATATCCATTTAAAACATATGAAGCATCTTCTTCATAGTTATATAATTCAAATTTAATATTATAATCAAGTGAGCTATTTAAGAAGAAAGGTCTAGAACTAATAGTGCCTTTTTCTTCTTCTGTTGTCATGTAATAACACATGCTTCCACCTGTTGCGTATTCATTAGAAAGATTGCTAATTTCTTCGTATGTACGCAAATCAGAAACTGCGTTCATTCTAATATCAACAGGACATTGATTTACATTGTCATATAAAACATGTGTTCTTTTAACTGTTCCATCCCAAAAGCCAGTACCTGCATCAAACAATTTAGGTGATAATTTAGCTTCTACACTACTACCTCCACCATTATTTACATCAGTATTATAAACACCGACATCAGGTGTACAAAATGGAACAATAATTGATGATAGCATCAAAATTAATACAATAATTCCACCAACTAACGCTGATTTTGATTTAACAAATCTCTTCATAGCATCTTTGAAGAACGTTGTTGCTTTGGTATTAAACTTCAAATCGTGAATTTTTGCGTCTTTTTTCGATTCAAGGAAGTCTTCTTTTGTTAAGGTAATTTCTTTTCCATTACCATCTATGCAAGTAAATTTTTCCATTTCTTCCATACTATTTCTTAGCTCCCATTCTGATTCGTGGATCGATAAATCCATAACTTAAGTCGACTACAATTGATGCTAATAATCCAATAATTGTATAAAATGCCATATCAGTCATTAATAAAGAATAGTCTTTTGCGTTAAATGCTGCTAAATATAATGTACCGATACCTGGAATTTGATATAAATTTTCTAAAATCATACTTCCACCTAAAATGGAAATAAATTCAGAAACTACTGAAGGCAAAACAGGAACCATTGAGTTTCTAAAAGCGTGTCGCAAAATTGCTTGTCTTCTTGTTAAACCTTTTGTTCTAGCTAAAAGAAGATATTCACTTTCTAAAACTTCACAAAGTTCTGCTCTAACAAATCTTGCATAACCAACAATCGAACCATAAGAAAGACAGATTGTTGGAATAATATATGCGGCCACCTTTCTAGGAGTAGGATCCGTGCTTTGTGGCCACGAGGCAGGAAGCCATTCGACATTGTATGCTAACAAAATTAAATAAGAAATAACTACGAACCCAGGTATTGAAATAAGAATCATAATAATAACTTGTGAAACGTTATCGAATACCGATCCTTTCTTAAGAGCTAAAATAACTCCAAACCCAATTCCTAGCGGAACACTTATAAGAACAGAAATAATGTTGATCGAAATTGTAACAGGTAATCTAGAAACTAAAATGTCGAAACAATCACGACCAATTTCATAAAATTGAGATGTTCCCCAGTCCCATCTAGTTATAATGCTAGAAAACCATGACCAATAACGTTCAAGTGCTGGGCGTGCATAAAAATAAAATGTTCCTTGTGCTACTGTAACTTTATCTACAAATGTGCCTAATTCATCGTTTGGCATGGTCTTATTAAAATTTAAAAAACCTTTATTAACCTGATTCATATAGTAGGCATATTCTTGACCAGCTTGATTTTCAGGTAAAATTAAAGGTTGAAATTTTAAACAACAAATTAAAATGTAGGATAAAGAAAGCACAATAAAGCAAGTCATCAAAGCTAAAAAAATTCTTTTTATAACATACTTTGTCATAACTTCCTCCTTTTTTGACTTTACATAAATATAACCCTATGTTGTATAGGGTTATATTTTATCATAATTTAATATTTTTATTAATTATAAATTAATATGTTTAATTAGCTATTTTATTAAGTAATTATCAGAAATAGATCTTTGTTGTGTCTTACCGTTAACTGTGAAGTCGTATTCAATTATAAATTCAACAAAGATGTAACCAGCATATTGTTTACCGAAGAAAGTTGCATCGATAACTTGATTTTTGCTTTGTTCAAATAACATAGCAATTATGCCATTTTCTTTATCTTCTTCGTATTGACATTCAACAAAGTAATCTTTTTTGGCTACAGGATCAATTGCACGTCCTTTAACGCCAGTAATTTCTACTTTTGCAGTTTCGTTATTAATGTAACTGATTGGTAATTGAACCACAATATCTTCATTTTCAGTTTGCCCAAACTTAGCACCATTATAATCGTATGTGAATTCACTTTCAACTTTACCAGTTTTGCCAAGTAATGTACCAACGTTAGCTGCATCCCATAATGAGTCAAATGACCAATATTTACCATTATAGTAACAATCTGATGTAACTGTAGAGGTATCACCACCAAAGTTAAGTGTAAATCCTGAACTATCGTCTGATTTATATTTATCGAAGTTATTTAAGACATCGTAACCGTTACCAGAGACAAAGTAGACTGCTTGTCCATCATATTTTCCAACTTTAACACCGTTGTAGATAATATTTTTAGATAAGTTAGTATCGTTTGGAACTTTTGTGGATGTTGGCTCAAATTTGATTAATGATTTACCAGTTTCACCAACCCATGGATTTCTGCCTGATGCATCAACGTGAGATTGAACAGCTAATTCAAATGAAGCAGCCCAGCTTTCAAAGATCATTTGAAGTCTGTTGTTTAAGGTTGCAGCGCCATCAACTGAAGCAATATCAATTGAAATAACAGTTGGATTTGTCTCTGTACCTAACGTATAGTGTCCTGCATTTAATTCTTCGAGAATAGCAGCTTCGAAGTAATCAGCAGCGTTACTCTTCCAGTTAGTATATTGTGTGCTATCTAATAATCCACCAAATGCATCGAGAATAGCTTGTTTGTGAGCATCTGTTGAGTTATATGGAGTAGAAGCTTTAGGTGAAATTTTGTTAACAGGTTCTTGGATGACGTGATCAGCAACATAGTGATATTTGTCAGCCATTGCATTTCTATCAATACCTAATGTTAAGGCTTTATAGAAATTGTTGTTAGCCATGATTGGTTTAACTTCCCATTCAGTTCCGCTTTCACCAAACCATTCATTCCAGAATACTTGATCCCATGTATTTAAGAAGAAGCTTGATAAATCACTACCTTCAACTTTCTTCTTACGTGGATCTGTAGCATATTGAGTCCATTTTGATTCAGGAATTGAAGAAATGTCTGTTGTATTACCTTCAAATGCATCAATTAAAGCATTTGGATCTTGACCAACTTTAGAGTTGAGATTTAAATGAACACCAGCGATTTGATATAAATCTCTACCATAATTATCTTTGCATAATGGCCATTCTGTATTTTTAGCATATGCTACTGTTTTCTTTGATTCATAAGTCATTGTGTAGTATGGTCCAACACATAACATTGTATCAAGAGGTGTATCGCCAGAATCAGAATTACTAATACCCATGCTCTTAGCACCAGCAATGACATCACCATTACCGACAACCTTTACGAAATCTTCACAAATTGGGTTTGAACATAAACCATCAATTTGATATTCAGCAAAGTCAGGAGTAATCTTTCCATTAAATTGGATAGTAATTGAGTTATCCGTATGGTCGATGCTAACGCCAACTTTTGAAGAGAATTCTTCATCAGATGGTAAGGAAGTAGCTTCACCGCTTGAAGCGTAATATTCAGCAAAACCTTTAACTTGTCTATTGGCTGTTGTTGTAGCTGCTTGCTCAGCACCTCTATACCAACCGACACTTTGAGTAGCCATTAATTTAAATGGAGTTAAATAGTCTTCAAGTCTAATATCTCTCTTATCAAAAGCTTTATATTTTTCTTTTGCAGAACCAGTTCTAAATGATAATCCTTTTGTTTCACCATTAGTACCATCTTGAGCAGCACCAACTCTTAAGTATACTTTCCAAGTATCAGAAGCACCATTTTCATCTGGGTTAACAGCTTCAGGAGCATCTAATCTTGATAAGCCTTTTTGATATTCAGCACCACTAGCATCTTCGTTAACATATTGATTGAAGTAGCTACTGCTAATATAACTATAGAATTCATTGACTGTTGCTTGCTCAGAATTCAAATAGTTAAAGTTACCTGTGTCAGATGTAACTGCAACTTGATCATGTAAGAACATCTTGTAAGCTTCCGTAGCTTCACCAGCTAATGGAGCATCAATCCAACCATAAGTTAAGACACCATATCCATAACCTGGGATGTATTTATTTTCATCTAAGAATGGGGTGTGCAATCTTGAACTATATAATTGATATCCACCATAGTTCATAGTGGTAATTGGAGCAAGACCATTGTTTAATAAATACTTTTCAATTTGTCCAGCCATTTCTGTTCTAGCATCTGTACCTAAACCTGTAAAGTCTGCATACATATCTTTTGCAATAGAACCAGAAGGAACAACATCTAAATCAATAATTTTTCCAGTTTTTTGACCTTCTAAATCAGCGATGATCCAAATTCTATAACTCTTAGTAGAAGTAACACTTGGAAGTGTAACAGTACCGTCTGTTGTAATAGTAATATCACTTGTTTCAGTATATTTACCGTTTTCAGCTTTATAAACCGTTGCCCCCATAACGCTATCTTCAGCAACACCATAGATATAAAGTCCTAATGTCTCACCACTTTCTGCTAAACCACGTCCCTTGATTGTGACGTATTCTTCAGCGCTTGTGGAAGGATTTGTTCTTGTTAAATATGCTGTAAATTGTGAATTATCGAAAGAAGTTATTAAGTCTTCATCGGATAAATCTGTTAATGCAACTTTAGCTGTTGGGATAGATGTTTGAGTAGTACCTGATCCGCTGCCTCCGCTTTTACCGCAAGAAGTAACAGTTAAACCCAAAGAAATTAAGCATAAGCTAGCAAGAACTAAAGCATTCTTTTTGCTTTTAAATTTCATTTTCTTACCTCCATTAAATAAAAAAATGTAATAACTAATTAAAAAATAATTTAGTTATAACATATAAAAATATTTTATATATATATTTTATTTACTTAAATGGAAGTTTTGGATTTTAATATTTTCTTAATAAAATCTAAATTTATGCGATGAAAACTTTAAAATATGTAAACATAATGAATGCTGCAACAAGATATATTAATCCAGCAGCAAGATAAAAAAGTGGTATAAATCTTCTACTTTTTCTTTTTGCGGCTTTAATTTCTCGATATTGATAAACCCCATCATATCTTTTTTCAACTTCTTTTTTGAAGGATCCAATCATATTTGCAAAACCAACCGGAAAAACATCAAATGTCCCATCATTAGCAGCGTAAGTTAAGCCTGCAATACCTACACCTATACAACCAGCAACAAATGTTCCATCCATTGCACCCATTAAAGTCCATCCATTGAATCCAAAAATAGCTAAAAATATAAGAGACTCTACAATTAACATAATTGTAAAAGATGTCCAAGATTGAACATTAAATACATCGTACCAACTAAAAGCTTTTTTTCTCATAAGATTAAAATATACACATATAATTATTTTTTACAATTAATTTTGTTTTTTAGAAAATATAAAAACGAAGAGCATGTAAAGAACAGTTAACATACATATTATAAAAATGTAAACAAAATAATTTCCTGAAAAATAGTATTCAGAAGGTATTTTTACAAGTTCATTATTAAATAAATTATAAAGTAGATGAAATGAAACTACCAAAGACAAAGAATTTGAAAAGTTATACATAATTAACATTAAAAAACCTATTAAAAATGTATATCCAACTTGCACAAAAACACCAATATAATTTCCATTAATTAAATTTAAAAGGTGAATAACTGAAAAAAGCGATGAACCTACGAGTAATTTTATAATTTTATTCTTAAAATCAAAATTATCCCAAAAGATCTTTCTAAATATAATTTCTTCAATTAATACTTTTACAAATATAATAACTAAATTATAGGATTCTAAATTTTCAAAATGCCAAGATATTTGAAATATATTCAAATAAAATATATTGATAAAACAGATAAAAAATAACGGAGCAAAAAGGGATATAGCTGTATTATCTGTCGTTTTAAATTTAAAAAGTTTTGTTTTACTTATATATATAATAAGGATAATAGTAAAAATTATCAAAAATATAACGTTTAACCATCCGCTTACAATGGTATTTTTGTTTAAAAGTGAATAATCAAAAGAGTTAAAAAATATAAAAAAACAAATTATGATGAAAAAATCAATCCGCGGAGACTTTTTTCCTAGACTTAAAGATTTTGTTTTTGCCATACAAATAATTAATTAAGAAGATGGAACCTATTGCAACAATTACCATAAAAATAGACCAAAATTGTGATGGCGTTAATCCAGTTACAAATTGACCGCGATCATCTCCTCTTATATATTCAATTAAAAATCTAAATATACCATAACTTCCAAAATAAATTGGAAGGTTATAAATAAAGTCTTTCTTAAAAGCTAAAATTCCAGTTAAAACGCTAACAATTAAAAGAAAGAATGCTTCAAATAGCTGAGTAGGATAAACGGTTTTTTCAATATTTGGGAAATACATACCAAGCCATGAATTAGTTTCTAAACCATAGCAGCATCCATTAAAGAAGCATCCAAGTCTTCCAAAAAAATGAGCTGCGGTAATGCATGATGGCGCAATAATTAAAATATATTTAAATACTTCTTTATCTTTTTTCCTAATAAATAAAAGGTAAAAGATTATAAAAAAGACTACGCCCATAAGTAATCCACCTAAAAAGGTCATGTTTCCAGAATATTTAAAGTCAACAGGGTTTGCTATATAATCGTATAAATTTTGAAATAAATTAGCAAAAATAACTCCAGCTATAATACTTAGTAAGCCGTTGATTGCATATAAAATTGTAAGGTCTTTTGATACTTTCTTTTTCTTAAAATAAAAAAACAAGATAAGTAAACAAACAATTATGCCAATGATGAACATTACATAATAAGTATCAATAATTCCGAATAACTTTGGATACATAAAACCCTCTATTCTTTTAAAAAACCCTGCAAAACTCAGTTCTTTTTTCTATTTTTGAGATTCATTGCAACAGCAATCGCAGCATTCACAGTCTTTGTTATGTTTACAATTCGCCTCCGCAATTCTCCTTGCAGCAGGTATAAAAGATCTTATTTCCTCTTCATTATAACCTACTTGAATTTTTCTATCATCAACCATTATAGGTCTTTTTAAACAACTTGGATTCTTTTTAATAAAATCAATTAATTGATTAAGCGTCATCGAATCAATATCGACATTTCCTTCTTTAATTATATTGCTTCGTTTAGAAATTATATCGTCAGTTCCGTTCTCGCTTTTTTCTAATATTTCTTTTAACTCAGATGGATTCAAAACCGAGGTAAAAATATTTTTTTCTATATAAGGTATACGCTGATCATCGAACCATTTTTTTACTTTTCTACAACTACTACACGATGGTGAAGTATAAATTTTTATCATATTTTTCCTCCTTATTTTAATAATGCAAATATTTCATCAAATCTATCTATAAAATGTGCATGAATTTTCTCTTTTTCACCTTTATGAACATATCCATATGTGCAGAAAGCCATGTCCATTTGCATATTACATGCTGTTAAATAATCTGTAAAACTGTCTCCTACATATAATCCATTTAAAGGATTAAGTCTTAAATTATAACAAATTTCTTTTAATAAAATCACATCAGGTTTAGGCAAATACCTATCATCCTGTCCTTGAATAAATGAAAAATCTACGCCTTTAAATACTTCATTTACTAATTTATGCAATATTTTATTAGGTTTATTGCTATATATAATAATTTTTATTTTATTTTTATTTAATTTTTTTAAGCTGCTAACAACTGTGGGGTATGGTTTTGATGTATATTGATTTTGCTCATAATATTGTAAAAATACTTTATATTCATTTTCTAATTTTTCATCAAAAGTTAATCTATGAGTTAAAGATAAAAATAGTTTTCTAGCTCCATTACCAATAAATTCTTTCACTTCTTCCCTGTCATAACGATAAGGGTAATTGAATTCCTCCATTACCAAATTAGCAGCTTTAGTTAAACCTTCGAGCGTATCTACTAACGTTCCGTCTAAATCTAATATAACAAAATTCTTCATAATCAAATTATACAATTTTCTAAAAGTCGTTTATACATGAGTATAAAATACAAACAGGGTTCCTAAGAAAAGTATCATTTTCTTAGAAAAACCCTGCAAAAGTCCACTATTTTTTTGATTTTAACGATTCTACTATAATCTTATTTAGCCTCGAAGCGAACTTTTCTTTGTCTTTAATTTCGTGTCCCTCTAGTAGTAAAGCCTCATCATAAAGCATCAAAGCATAATCGGTAAGCTCTTCTTTACTCGACCCTAAAGTCTTAATAGCCTCAAACAAAGGATGATCAGGATTAATTTCTAAGACTTTACTAGCCTTAATTCTTTGTTCATTACCGTCAGGCATTTCATTTACTATCTTTTCCATATTCATCGATACTCCATTTTTAGTCGAAATGCAAACTGGAGAGTCTACTAATTTTGTAGAAAAACTTACTTCATCGACTTTATCTTTCAAAGCCTCTTTCATATTATCTAGAAGTTCTTTATTATTAGCTACTAATTCATCAAGTTTATTTTTTTCTTCATCACTTAATTCTGAGGAATTTTCATCTGATATATTTTTAAATTCAATGCCATCATAATCTCTCATTGTCATAATGAAGAATTCATCAATGTTATCTTTGCAGAATAATACATTAATGCCTTTCTTTTTAAACGATTCAAGTTCTGGTAAAAGTTTTATCGAATCATAATTTTCACCTGTGGCAAAATAAATATACTTTTGTCCTTCTTTCATTTCATCCTTATAAGCTTTTAAAGATATATATTTATCTGAATCATTCAGTGTTTTATACAAAATTAAATCTTGCAATAGATCTTTTTTATTTCCATATGTTGAATATATGCCGAATTTTAAATGATTTCCGTAAACATCAAAGAATTTTGAATATTTTTCGAAATCCTTTTCCTTCATATCTTTTAAAGCGTTTACTATCTTAGTCTCAATATTATCTCTAATCTTAGATAGTTTAGGGTCATCTTGAAGCATTTCTCTCGAAATATTTAAAGATAAATCGCTTGAATCAACTAAACCTTTAATAAACTTTAAATAATCAGGAACTAGTTCTTTGCATTTTTCTTTTATAAAAATTCCTTTGCTATATAAAGCTAAACCTTTTTCATAATTATCGCTGTATAAATCATATGGGGCATGAGAAGGAATATAAACTAATGAATTATAAGAAACCATGCCTTCAACATTCAAAAATAAGGATAAAAATGGGTCTTCATAATCATAGAATTTTTCTTTATAAAAATCATTTAATTCTTTTTCGCTAACATCTTTTTTATTCTTCTTCCATAAAGGAATCATCGAATTTAATGTTTTTGTTTCTAATATTTCATCAAATTGCCCTTCAATTTCTTTTCCTTCCGCATCCAATTTTGGCTTTTTTGTCATTTCGTCCATTAAAATAGGAAATCTAACATAATCACTATATTTCTTTACAAGATTTTCAATTGTATATGTCTCTAAATATGATGAATATTTTTGCTCGTCTGTATCATCCTTTAAATAAACTTTTATTGAAGTTCCGTGTTCTTTCTTATCGTATTCATCTATCGTATATGATGATTCGCCATTACTTGTAAAAATATAACCTTTTTCATCAAATGGAGACTTAGTAAAGACTTCAACTTTCTTAGCGACCATAAATGCACTGTAAAAGCCAACACCAAATTGACCAATTACATCAAATTCGTTTGTTTCTTTTGCTTCTTGAAGTTTTTTCATAAACTCCTTACTACCACTTTTTGCAATAGTACCTAAATCTTTGATGACCTCATCATGTGTCATGCCGATACCGTTATCAGTAATAGTAATACTTCTATCTTCTTTATTAACATCTACTTTAATAGAGTAGGAGCTTTCATCACTAATTTTTCCTTCGCTCTTTAATGCTGTATATTTATACTTATCAATAGCATCACTCGCGTTTGAAATTAGTTCTCTTAAAAATATTTCTTTATTTGAATAAATTGAATTAATCATTAAATTTAATAACTCTTTAGACTCAGTTGCAAATTTTTTAGTTTCCATAAAAATCCTCCTTTAGCACTCTTTGTCTATAAATGCTAATACTATTTTATCATCTTTTTTGGCACTTGCAATAATAAAGTGCTAAATGAAATAAAAAATAAAACTTTGTCACAAAATGATTGTGGTTGATAAAGAAAAATAAAAAATTGTAGTAAAAATAAAAAATATTAAAATTTCAAAAAAATAATTGAGTTTTGCAGGGTTTATTAATGAAATAAAGGTTTTAAAAAGGTAGATTATACTTAAATCTACCTTAATAATTAATGAAATCTTGTATATATTTTATTAATTCTTTCATGAGATTCATGTGATTTAATCATATCGGCAATCATATTTGCGACCGATAGAACATGAACTTTTTTGCTGTTATAAAACTCAGGATGTTCAATAGTGTCGGTTACAAGAACACCATCAACATAATCAGCGTTCTCAAACTTTTCTAATGCACCATGAGAGAATAAAGCATGAGAGACACAAATAAATATTTTTTTAGCGCCTTTATCCTTTAAAACTTTGGCTCCGGCTAAAATGGTACCTCCTGTATCGATAATATCATCGACCATTACACAAACTTTATTATTAATATCACCGATTACATTTGTAATTTCTGCAACATTAGGTTTTGGTCTTCTTTTATCAATAATAACTAAGCTTGAATTTGGTATATAATTTGCAACATCTCTTGCTCTATACATTGCTCCGTGATCTGGAGATACCACAGCAACATCGGAAGTAGCTATATTTTCCTTTTCAAAATTTTGTAACAAATATTCAGCGTATATAGATGATGGAGTTAAGTTATCTAATGGACAGCTAAAGAATCCTTGAATTTGTGGCGTATGTAATTCAACAGTGACGACTCTTTTAACTCCAACACTAGAAAATAAGTCTGCAACAAGCCTTGCACTAATAGGTTCATTAGAATGTGCTATTCTATCTTGTCTAGCATAGCCATAATAAGGCATTATCAGCGTAATTTCTCTACAATTTGCACGTTTAATTCCATCAATAAAGATTAATGTTTCCATTATTCTGTCATTAACAGGACTACATGTAGACTGTATTATATAAATCTTCTTTCCTCTAACGTCTACTTTGCTGGTAGCTAAACATTCACCGTCAGCAAAGTGCACAATTTCAGATTCGCTTCTTTGAATACCTAATAACGTACAAACTTTATCAGTTAATGCTTTATTACTTGATAAAGAGAACACTAAAATGTCTTTAATCATAACGCACCCTCAAAACGATAAAATTATATCAATTTTCATTTTAAGTGTGTAGATTAATTTTTAATGTTACTTATTTAAGAAATTCAAAATGTCTAAATATACTTTTTGATTTTCTTCCTCATTAAGAATTTCATGTCTCATTTTTGGGTAAATTATTAATTCTGATGAAATTCCTAACTTATTATATTCTTTATTCAATTTGATTAATCCTTTGGAGCAATTGCCAACTGGGTCATCTTCCCCTCCAACAATGAGTATTTTGATATTTTTATTAACTTCTTTCATCTTTTTGCTATTATGTAAAGAAGCTAATCCTTTAAAAAATTCATAGTAAAAACCGTTAGAACATTTAAATCCACTTAATTCATCTCTATCATATTCTTTAACGTTTTCCTTATTATAAGATATCCAGGAATTAATGCTTTCTTTATCTTTGACCGTTTTCTCATAAGCTCCAATTGACATAGCTTGCAACAATTTTGCTTCTTTATTGTAATTTTTCTTATTTACAATTAAATGAGCAGCCATATTTCCAAGTTTAAATAAAATTGTTTTTCCGTTACTTCCACAAATTACAGCCTTTTCAACATCGCCTTTATATTCTTGGATAAATCCCTGAGTAACAAAACTACCCATAGAATGAGCAAAAATATAGACAGGTTTACCGAATTTCTTCTTTAAATCATCAATAACCTCTTTAATTGTTTTTTCCATTTTAAAAAAGTAATTCTTTCCAGGTTTTCCAAGTTCCCCGTTTTTGCCTTGTCCATAGTGATCCAAACAAAACACACTATAACCATTCTCATTTAAAAAGAGAGCAAAATCATTATAACGAGAAGAATGTTCTGCCATTCCCGTAACTAAAAACAAAACCTTATCGGGATTGTCTATTTCCCAGGCATGACCAAACAAAGTGTCTCCAAAAGAATTCGTAAAAGAAAATTCTTGTTTCATATAAATCTCCTGAAAACTAATTTTTTTAATATTATACTATATTTTCTATAAATCACTCAAGTTTGCACTTATTAATTGGTCGATATCGCTCTTATCAACATTGAAAACCACAGAAAGCTCATCTTTCATTAAATTCTCAGCGTAATCAAACATTTTTTTGTCTTCTAATCCGAGAGTTTGATTTTTATCGTCTTTATATCTTTTATAAATGTATAAAACGCGTAGTATATAAGCTATATTCTTAGGGTCACCACTAAAAAGCATTTCTTTAAATTGTGTTCTTCTTTGCTTAGAAGAATCAAATTTAACATCTTTTATTGTTTTCATATACTCGAACAAAGCTACAGCTTGTTCTTTAGAAATTAAATCACGATAAAGCTCACCTTTTTTATCAATTGGACAATATAAAGTTAATCCATCTTCGCCAACAACTCTAACTTTATAGTATTGATTTCCGCCCATTTCTATTTGGTCAATGATTTCACAAAGTCCATGCACTTTGTGTATTAATAATTTTTCTCTATTTACTACGCTCATGCTAATATAATACCAATTTTTTTACCATTTTTCAAAATCGAATAGTGCTTTTGCTATAACGTTTTTTTTAAAAACCGGACTTTAGTGCACTAACGATAGCGAGGGTAAACTCAACTAAAAATGGCATGGCATACCGATGAAACAATTTCGGTTTAGACCTAAACCAAAAAGAAATAGTCAATTTTAAGCAATAATTGTATTTCTATATACTTATTTTTCACCTGTATATGCATATAAATAATGAAAAAATATGCATAAATTAATAGTCAATATGCATAAAAACTGATAAAATATATGCATAAGAAGGGCAGAGATAATGAGAAAATTTGATTATTCATTTTTAGAATTTAATAAAATTCCTGGAAATTTAATAAATGTACTAACAAGTATATATTCGATGAAAAGTAGCAATGATAATAGAAAAGAAAACTTTCCCAATATATTTGCTAAATTAGAGAAAATTGCTATTGTTCAATCTGTAAAAGGGTCAAATGCTATTGAAGGTATTTTAACCACTGATGAAAGAATTAATGAAATTGTTAATAAAAGTAGTGCCCCTTTAAATCGTAACGAAGAAGAAATTGCAGGATATCGTGATGTGTTGAATATGATTCATACTACGCACGATAGTTTAAATATATCAGAAGCAAATATTATATCTTTTCATGAAATATTACTAAGAACTGCAAAACCCAATGTAGCTGGACAGTATAAAACAAGTGATAATGTCATTATGGAAATAAAACAAGATGGAACCCGTAGTGTTAGATTTTCGCCAGTTCCGGCTATTGATACTAAAGCCTCTATGGAACAATTATTACTTGCTTATATAGATGCTAGAGATAATCCTAATATCAATCAGCTATTATTAATACCATGCGTGATTTTAGATTTTTTATGTATTCATCCATTTTCTGATGGTAATGGTAGAATGTCTAGACTTTTAACTCTTTTATTATTGTATAAGGCGGGCTTTGATGCCGGTAAATATATTTCCTTTGAAGAACAAATTAATAAAACTAAAGGATATTATTATGAAGCGTTAAGGAAATCATCTATTTCATGGCATGAAAATCAAAATGACTACTTTTTCTTCGTTGAAAACTTTTTAATGACTTTATTTACGTGTTACAAGGAACTTGATAAGAGATTTGCAACAGTAAATAGTAAAAAAATCAATAAAACATCACGAATTGAAGCCACAATCTTAAACAGTATATTACCTATTTCGAAAAAAGAGATTAGTGACATTTTACCAGATGTGTCTGTGACTACAATTGAAAGTGTTTTATCTAAAATGATTAAGGAAAATAAGATTGTTAAAATTGGTGAAGGTAGAAATACTCGTTATATCAGAAATATATAATTTATTGCAACTCAATTCGACTAATTAAACACATTTGTTTGACTGAAAATATAACAGTTGAAACCATTACGTCTCCATGTTTTCAAATAATCATTGTACTTTTCATCTAAAAATAATATGAATTTAGGAGATTTGCCTGTTGGTAGGAGATAAAATGAATGATTGCTACTAAATAACCTAATAAAACTCTCCATTAAGGGCCTAAATTATGTATTTTTCGTTTTACACACGATAAAAAATAAACAATATAAGTGGTGAAATTAGTGAAGGAAGCAAAAGGCCAAGACTTATTCTTTAAAACGCACATTATTAATTGATAAACTAAATAAAATTTATTAAAGAATCATGAATGTAAAATTGCAATCATTTATAAAAGTTGCTTATAGTGTTATTGAAAAATTAAACATAAAATGGTATTGGCTTTAAATAAATATTTTTTAAGAGTGAATTTTAAATAAGTTTCTTGAATGAAATTTCAATTATTTATTAGTGTAGAGGGTTTTCTTTAAATAGTATTTATACGTAATATAAAAATTTGTTAAGATAAAGACATGGAAAAAATTAAAGCAATATTTTTTGATTTCGATTGGACTTTATTCGATCACACAATTAGACAAATACCACCATCTACTATTAAAGGCATCGAAGAAGCGCAAAAAAATGGAGTTAAGATTTATATAAATAGTGCAAGATCATATTATTCCCTTGATACTTTGCATATTTTTGATCTTATAAAATTTGATGGCTTTATAACGCAAAATGGTGGATGTGCTTTTCTTAACGACAAAGAATTTTATGTTCATTCATTTAATAAAAAAGATATAAATAGATTAATTTCATTTTTAGAAGAAAAACAACTTGGATACATATTATCAACTAAATATACTTCTTACATAAAAGTATTCGATGAAAAGATAGTTGATAATTTCTATAGTGTTTTTTATGAAATGAGACCAAAAGATATTAGTGAATATAAAGGTGAAGATATTGTTTGTATTCAAATATTCTGCTATGGAGACATGGATAAAGATATAATTTCTCTAAATCCATCGTTCAACTACTGTAGATTCGCAACGAACTGTATAGAAATTTCTCCAATTGAATATAAAAAAAGTGAAGGTATTGACTGTTTAATCAAGAACTTAAATTATAAAAAAGAGGAATTAATGGCTTTTGGAGATGAAGATAACGATATAAAAATGTTTAATGTTGTAAAATATGGTATTTGTATGGGAAACGGTCACGAAGGAGCGAAAAAAGCTGCCTATTATGTCACTTCTCCTATACTTGAAGATGGCATATATAATGCATTAAAGCATTTCAATGTAATATAAAAACACGCTAGAATGGGTAGTGTTGTAAGCGATGGTAAAGAAAACCTCATCCAAGAAAAGGTAAGGTTGTTTTTTTACTTTTAAAAGCAATAAATACAAATACAAAAAATATCAATTCGCATTTTAATACAAAAACATTAGATCATTTATTACAATTGTATTTTCTAAATCTGATAAAAAGATTTTAGTTCCATCCAATGTAGGATTATTAAATCTTCTTGGAATACCTCCACCAGATTAATTAATTATCAACATCACCATAAATGCCTAATTCATTTCAACAGCTTTTATTTCATTATCACAAAATTAAAGTGAGAAACCGTCAAGTTCTTCTAATAACTGTTTATTGGTTATTACTTTATCGTTAAGCTTTAATTTATATTTGTGTCTTTCAATTTTTAGCAACTTATTTTGATTGCCATTAACTAATTGTAACAATGTTGGGATAAATAGAGGTGTTTCTTCTTCGCTTCCAAAAATAGCTATGATTTTTATTTTATTTACAAAAGCATCCCATTTCTCGCTGTTTTCATTGAAATAGTCTTGCATTCTTTCATTAAAAACGAAATATAACGAAGATGGATTTGAACAATACATAGGAACTAATAATATAATATTATTATACTGAAACGAAGCGCTAATTAATTTATAAATGTCATCATTTCTATATTTGCATTGCTTCTTGAAACACTCATAATTACATTTACTACAAGAATGATAAGATAAATCTTTAAAAGCTACATACGTATCGTACTCATTCATTTTATGATGAGCAATATCGTAACAATTGCCAAAATCTCTACCACTAAAAGAAATAAATAGGTTGCTATCTTTGCTAGGGCATTCAAAAGATGATTCATCTTTTTCTTCAAGAAATTCATCCATACTAATTTCAAATTTTTTCAAAAGCAAAAGTAGTTTTTCATAACTAATATCGTTGATACCTTTTTCTATTTTGTTAATCGTTGAACGCGAAGTATATCCCAATTCTTCTGCAAGTTCATCCATCGTAAGATTGTTTTCAATTCTAATCTCTTTTATTTTTTCGCCTATTGTCTTTTTCATATTATTTTTCTCCAACTAAGAAGTTCATAATTAACTTAATTACTACTTCCATTTCTTCTGGTTTAGATTCTGCAGTTAATAGTGTTATAGCAGCTAATGTATCATTTGCAATAATCATTTTCCCTGCTCTTACCAACGCATTATTTCTATTTAAAAATTCTAAAAATAATGTTGCTGCAATTCTTTTACATCCATCAACAAATGGATGATCTTTTACTAAGAAATATAATAAATGTGCTGCTTTTTCTTCTAAAGTTGGATAAACTTCTTGACCAAAGACATCTTGATAAACAGCCGCTAAAATACCATTTAATTTACCATTTTCCTTTTCAACTCCAAATACTGATGATGTATCACCAAATTTCATCGAATCAATAATTTTTCTACATTCATGATATTCTAATCGATAAACAGTTTTTCTTCCGTTAGGTTTTAAAATACATTGATGGTCATAATCATCAAGTAAATCTAAAGCTTTTGTATATTCATTAATAACATTGACTAATGAAGTTTCATCGATATTTAAAGATGAAGAAAGCATCTTACTTTGTATTTCAATAGTCTTATTTAAAACAGCAATTCTTTTTTCATTAATTGCATAACCTTTTACTAAATAATCTTTAAGTACTTTATTTGCCCATCTTCTAAATTGAATACCTCTTTTAGAATTAACTCTATATCCAATAGAAATAATCATATCAAGGTTATAAATTTTTATATGGCGTTTCACTTGTCTTGTACCTTCAAATTGAACTTGTGCGTTTTCCGCACATGTTGAGAATAAGTCAAGTTCTCCATCTTTATATATGTTTGAAATATGTCTTACAATTCTCGTTCTATCAACATTAAATAATAGTGCTATTTCATCTTGAGTTAACCATACAGTATCATTTTCTTTGTCTGCTCTTACGTCAATTTCAAACTCCTCATCTACAAATTTAACAATTTCAAATTTATCCATGGCGAATCCTCTTTCCATATGATCAAATTATAGCATTTTGTATCTTAAAAATCAACAAACAAATAAAAACATAGAGATAAATCTATAACCTCTATGTTTAAATGATCCCTTATTAAAGTGCTCTAAAGCGTGTTCTTTTTTTTAATTTTACCCTTTAGCTACTCTGTTAAACACAATTTGTTGAAAAGAATTACCCACAAGAGGTCGATCCATCCAAAAACTGGAACAAAGATTGCACAGATACATCCTATAATATTAATTGTTGATGTTTTTGAGAGTAAAGCTGTGCCTCTAACATAGACTTCGACAATCCAGTTGACAATTGGAACAATTAATAAAATAAATTGGATAACTCTGTTTTGTTTATTAAACCATTTCATATTTTATTCCTCCTAGTAATATTATAGCAATATTTAAATATACAATAAATTTTTTTATTAATAATGTGTTTTATCCTCTATATTTTTATATCTTTCGTATAGCTTTAAACACTCTTCCCTATTAATTTCTTTAATAAATCGGTCTTTTTTAACTTCGTCTTTTTGAAAATCATAAAAGGCACTATCCCTAAACCCAATTTCAGCTGTATCTGTAATGTTACATCCATAATAAACTTTATCGATATTTGCCCGCAAAATAGCAGCTAAGCACATAGGGCAAGGTTCCCCTGTTGTATATATTTCACATCCAGACAAATCAAAAGTGCCTAATTTTTTGCACGCTTTATGAATTGCCATCATCTCCCCATGACATGTAGGATCATTGTTTTTAACAACTTCATTATGCCCTTTTGCTATAACTTTTCCATCTTTAACAATTACAGCACCAAAAGGTCCGCCATGATGATTGATAATTCCTTTATCAGCTTCTTTAATAGCCATTCTCATAAATTTATTCATAATTTTCTCCGAAAAAAAGTATTAATCCCCAAAAATAGATAATACAATATTAAAATTTTTTACACTTTTTGTACTATTATTATAAATTATTTTATATTTTTTATAAACAAATCACTAAAAGAAATGATTAATTAGTTAAATAAAAACGGTCAATTTGGTTCTCCTTAGAATAGAAATATCTCTTATAAATAGAGTTTAATTTTTGAATCAACATTTTTATCGTGTTTAACTTAAAAATAATGGTCAAATAAAAATTATTGAATTAAAATAATAAAGGCGTGAGCCAAACTAAATTGTAAAGGAGGAAGTTATTATGGATGTGTATCGATGTAGCTTTATATTAACTTACTTTTACAATGGAGGAATGACTTATGATAAGAATGTATTTTGAGGAAAATAACGAACTCAAGACTTTGAAATTTAAA
>JAXDXW010000012.1:0-5858 GCA_034087725.1 Candidatus Onthovivens sp.
CAAAAGAACATAGGAAAATTTTAATTCATTTTCCTCTATACGCCGCTGTTAAAAATCTGGAAATAGGTATCGAAAAAGGATGTGACTGCTTCCCTTTGACCTATAAAAATGAGGGAAAAATTTTATGTTATGGCACTTCAATTTTACAAGGTGGTGCAGTG
This sequence comes from Candidatus Onthovivens sp., assembly GCA_034087725.1. GTDB lineage: Bacteria > Bacillota_I > Bacilli_A > RFN20 > CAG-826 > Onthovivens. The sequence goes on from JAXDXW010000012.1 coordinate 162, forward strand.
TCTCGCCCAGGCCTGTCAATAACGAATATCTTATCAAGAGAATTAAATATTGATGTATTAAACTTCGGTTTTTCGGGAAATGCAATGTTAGAAAAGGAAGTAGCAGAAATTTTGTCTTCAATTCCTGATATAAAAGCTTTAATTATTGACGCTGAGGCAAACGCTGGATATGATGAAACTATCCTAGATAATTTAGAAAATTTTATTAATGTATTTTTAGAAATTAATCCTTCTTTAAATATTATTATTATGAGTAAAAATTACATGGCTCTAGACCAAAAACTAAAAAAATATTCGAGATCTGCGGGGTTTTATTCGAAATTCATGAGAAAAATTGTTTCAAAGTATAGAAAACTAAAGTACAAAGTTTTCTATATAAACAATTATTCTTTATTTAAAGATAAACTTTTAGACAAAAGTGAATTTACCGTTGATGGATGTCATCCAAACGATCTTGGTATGATCTTTTTAACAAAAAATTATTTAAAGGCAATAAATAAAATTATAGGAGTAAATTAAATATGAAGGAAAAACAATCATTTATCAAAAGGGTTTTTAAGAAAGATACTAAAAAAGACATAATAGCAAACGCAAAAAAACAAGCTGAAGAAAAAGCTTCAAAAGAAGAAATCATAATCAAAAATGACTTTCAAAAAGATATCGTCTTTAGTGATAATGCTTATGTATCACTTCGCCATATAGATAAAATTTATGATAATAATGTACAGGCTGTGTTTAATTTTAATTTAGACATTGATAAGCATGAATTCATCGTTCTTGTTGGTCCTTCAGGTTGCGGAAAATCAACAACATTAAGAATGATTGCTGGATTAGAAGATATTTCTGGCGGTGAATTATATATCGACGGGGTATTATCAAATGATTTAGCGCCTAAAAATAGAAATATTGCCATGGTCTTCCAAAATTATGCATTATACCCACACATGACTGTTTATGATAATCTTGCCTTTGGATTGAAAATGACACATGTTGATAAAAACGAAATTACTGAAAGAGTACTAAATGCTGCAAAAATACTAGGACTTGAGGAATTATTGGATAGAAAACCACGTGCATTGAGTGGCGGACAAAGACAAAGAGTCGCTTTAGGTAGAGCAATTGTTAGAAATGCCAAAGTTTTCTTAATGGATGAACCTTTATCTAATTTAGACGCAAAGCTCAGAGTTCAAATGAGAGCTGAGATTATAAAATTGCACGAGGAATTGAAAGCTACCACAATTTATGTTACACACGATCAAACCGAAGCAATGACTATGGCTAGTAGAATTGTTGTTATGAATAAAGGTTATATTCAACAAATTGGTACTCCTATACAAGTATATAATGAACCAGCAAACACTTTTGTTGCCTCCTTTATTGGCGCGCCTGCAATGAATTTATTAGATGTAACGTATGAAAATGGTGTCATTACATTTAAAGACGGCAATAAATTAAAAATACCAGAACATTATTTAAAAGAACATGATTTGCCTAAGGAATTAATTTTAGGCATTAGACCAGAAAATATTTCTACCAGTTTCACTAAAGATAAGGATTCTTTTGAAGTTGAAATCCAAGTTGCTGAGCTACTAGGAAGAGAATATTATGTACACACATTGTTTGGTGGTATTGATTTAGTTTCTAATACCGAGGTCTTACAGAAATTGCACATTCACGATAAATGCTATATTAAAATAAATGTCGAAAAATTGCATTTCTTCTCAAAAGAGACTCAACTTCGTATATGATTAAAGAATGAGCATATTTGAAAACATTTATAGAAGAAAATATAACGCAAAAAACTATCGAAAGTATTGTAAGGATGCATCTTCTTCTTTCGTGTACACATCTATATATTTGAGTTATTATAAAGATCTCAGTGAACTACCAAAATACATTCAAAATATTCACTATATAACTCTTTTTTTGGCAGATACTTTGAATTCTTCACTATTTTTATTTTTCTATGACGAAGAACACGCGAAGTATATAAGTGAAATTCGTGTTGCCTTAACTGAAGCAAAAATGGACGAAACTCTATCTTTATTTAATTTAGCTGTTCAAACATTTGAAAATTTACCAATAAATCGATCTAAATCGCTCAACGATTTCAAAAACGAATGTCCACAAAATATTTTATATAATGCTTATTTTTACGAAGAAGAGTTTGCAAAGCTTCAACAAAACGACTATTTATACAATCAATTAAATGATTATTTCTTAAAAAACCATAATTCTTAATTTTCTTCTTTTTTTTCAAATTCACCATCAATTGAAGAAATCGTTTTAGTTTTTGTTATAAATCCAATAAAAGATTTTCCTTGTGAGTTATAAATCATAAAAATTAAATCAGCAAGCAAAATTAATATAGAAAAAACAAATGGTGTCAACATATTAAGTGTAAAATTCTCTATTTTAAATAAAACCATCGTGAAGCATAAAATTATGTTTATTTTAAAAATTGGCATCAGCGAAGCGAATCCGATCAAAGAAAATACTCTAAGAATATTTCTCCAAGATATTTTTAATATACTCGCTTTAGTTGAGTTAGTATTTATTGTCTGAATTTTTAATAAATATTCTCCTCCAGTTCTGCCTCTTAAAATAAGAGGAACTAATAAGTAAAATATAATTCCAGATAAAAAGAAACTTGATAGCGATGCTAAAGAAAAACTTTTTGATATCTCAATTTGATAAAATTCATAATCAGAGTTTAATTGCTTAAAATTTTCAGTATTTGTAATTAAATTAATTTCATTGTTTATTTTTCCTGTAAACCATGTTTTTAAATTATTAAAAGCGTTCATACTGTCTTCATAAAATTTTCCGTCGATATAATTTTTTAAATGAGTCAAAAAATTATTACTTTCATTAAAAACTGGCCTTTCATTATATTTTCTGTTATGGAATTCGTCTTTTTGATAATCGAAATAGTACGATTTATTAATCTCATCATCTGCGGAAGGCAAACCAAAAATATTTTTATTGAGCCATTCCATGTCTATCTCTTTGTATGTATCGAAATTATTTTTTGCATAAACTAAATAAAAAAATTCAATACAAGATTCTTTTTTATCGTTCACTTCACCAATAAAATTCTCCAAAAAAATTGTATTATCTAACGGGTTATTATCATCATCAAAAAGCATTGTTTTAGAATCTTTATATATAGCGGTTACTTTTTGTCGAATCGCTAAACTTTCATTTTCACATTTCCTAAAATATTCTTGAGAAGAAAATAAAGGAAAAATTAAAAATTCGAAAATTGTTATTCCAAGTAAGATTGTTAAAACTAAATCTATTGCCGCTGAAAAAAATCTTTTTTCTTTTTTGATGGGTTTAATTTGAAAATATTTAATCATTAATATCTATTCCGTTTATTCTTAAGAAATTTATAAATAATTCAAACCACTTTTCGAAATTATGCATCGATTCATTCAACGCATGAACTGGATAAACTTCACTATTACCTAAAGACATTCCATGATCGCCTTTATTAAAAATATGAACTTCAAAAGGAACATTTACAGTCGAATATTTTTCTATTAAACGAAGAGTATTTTTATATCCCACAGCACTATCCTCGTAAGTAGTAACAAAAAAACCAATAGGACTTTTTTCGTTGATAAAGGAATCTAGATCTAACTTACTCATTATTTTTTCATCAGAATGAGTTAAATTTTCAAAGCTTAATTTATGAGATCCTTCACCATTATAATAATTAACAGGATAAATTAAGGCAGAAAATTTGAAAAAAGGTAAATCATGTGTTACTTCACTAAATTTATCTCTTAAATGATTATTCGATAATAAACCAGCGTAATGACCGCCAGCAGAAAATCCCAAAATTCCTAATTTTTCTATATCTATATTATATATAGACGCATTTTCCTTAATATATTTTAAAGCTAAATAACCTTCGAAAAATTCTGTAGGATAGACCCCATTTTTAAAGCAAGAATAATCGAGAACAAAAGTAATTATATTGTTTGTTAATAATTTTAAAGCTATTGGTTCAGCTTCTCTAAAAGATGTGTATTCGTACCCGCCTCCTGGGCAAAGCAAAATACAAGGATAAAGACGTTTTAGATTTACCTCATAATGATTGTCACGACTATAAACAGTCAGTATTCCTTGCTCATTCCCCGCTTTTTTAATCTTAAAATACTCATATAAATCAATCTTTTTATAAATCATTTCATTTTCCTCAAAACAAAAGCTTCTCCTAAAGGTATCTCAACCTCATAAGTTCCTTGTTCATAAATTTTACCATATTCATCCATCCATTTGGCACTTGGAATTATAACTGTTCTTTTATTTCCTTTAGTAATCATAGGACATACTAATATATCACTTCCGATTAAAAACTCATCATTTACGTTGGCATAATCATCGTTTGCATACTCGTATACTAAATGTCTAATAATAGGTTCACCCGACAAGGCAGACTTTTTGACCTCTTCTTCGATTATATCTGAGTATTTATTATGAATTTCAACTGATTTTATAATAAATTCTAAATGTTCTTTATCTAAAACTTTCCATGGTGAAAGCGAAAATTGCATCATTGGGAAAAAAGCACTTAATGTTGAATATTTTACAAATAATTCTTGATCAAGTGAAAAACTATCACCTTCAAAACTAGTGAGCATACCACCACCAATCATGTCTGGGCAAAGAAAAGGATAACCCAAAAGTCCTAATGAGATTCCATCCATAATTAATGTGTTGATTCCTTCGTTAGTCCATGAATGATTTTTATCTCTTAATCTATTCGCAACTGGGCTAATTCCGTTATTGAATCCAACTCTTAGTTCACTAAACGAATATTTTTCACCTAATTTTGAAAGCAACCTAGCCTGATCTGAAACACATATAGAATTAGCAAACTTATTGTCTGCACGATAATATTCAGGATCTCCAGCATCTATCTTAAACCCATCTACCTTATATTTTTCAACTAGCTTATCTAACTCATTTTGAAAATATTTAAAAGCATTTTGATTTGATAAGTCATAAACTGCACTGTATCCATTCCACCAATGACTTATATATGTTGTATTATCTTGATTTTTAACCAGATATCCTAAACTTTCTAGTTCTCTAAATTTTTTAGAATCCGGAGAGACAAAAGGACAACACCAAAGCATAACTTTAAAACCTATGTCATGCAATTTTTTAATCATTTCCTTTGGATTTGAAAATTTCTTTCTATCAAATTCCCGTGTGCCATAATCTTCACACCAACAGTCATCAATCATTAAAACTCCAGCAGGAAAACCATTATTTATTATACTTTGTGCATATTCTAAAACTTTATCTTCTGTACACTCATAAGGCATTTCAATCCATGTGTTATACTGTGGCTTTCTAAAAAGTTCTAAATTAGGATGCTTTTTTGTATTTATAAAATATTTTTTAACAATATCTAGGTAAGCCGATTTTAAAGAATCGCCTGTTTTTATCAATTCAATTTCATCATTACTTTCAATTTCGAAATAATCATCAAACATTTCAAATTTAAATGGGGATTTGGAAAAAATATACCTTCCATGCGTTGTTAAAATAATAGCTGCTGCTTGATTCCCTCCGTGCCAAACATTTAAATCTCTGCTAAAACCACTTTGGAAAGGCGAATAAATGCCATCATTGGCTGTTAACCCAAAAACATATTCTTTTTTTTCAAGATTAAATCTA
>JAXDXW010000013.1:0-2731 GCA_034087725.1 Candidatus Onthovivens sp.
AAAAAGCTTTGAAATATGTATTGAAGAAGAATTGTTAGGTAATTAAAATGAAAGTTAATAAATTAAAAAGTAAAGTGACTTTGTTAAATGTGGCTTCATCTATAATGATGCAGTTAGTTTCAGTTATTAGTGCTTTAATAGTACCTAGATTGATACTTGAAACATTTGGGTCGAATGTTAATGGTTTAGTTTCATCAATATCTCAATTCTTAAATTATATCACTTTGGTTGAAGGTGGAATTACGAGTGTTATTTCAGCAAATTTGTATAAACCGTTAGTTGAAGGTGATACGGAAAAAGTTAGCTCAATTTTAGCTACGGCAAGAAGTTTTTATAGAAAAATTGGAATAATCTTTGTTGGATATTCGATTATCATTGGACTAATATATCCACTAGTCGTAAATACTGGATATGATTATTGGTATATATTTGCATTAACATTAGTATTATCTATCGGTTTGATGTTGCAATACATGTTTTCGTTAACTTTTAGTACACTTTTAAATGCAGATAAAAAAGTGTATTTTGTATCTATTATTTCTTCAATATTGACTATTGCAAATATCTTTTTAACTTTAATTGTAGTTAAATTATTTCCAGATATTATTGCTTTAAAATTAGCTAGCGCGATATTATTTGCATTACGCCCATTAATTTATGGCGTTTATATTAAAAAGCATTTTAATATTAATTGGCAAATGGAGAAAGATAATTCATTAATAGCCCAACGTTGGAATGGATTTGCAATTAATTTAGCTTTTTTCATTCATACTTCAACAGATATAACATTATTAACATTATTCTCAGATTTGAAAACAGTTTCCGTATATGGTGTTTATTATTTAATTGTTTCAAAAATCAGTGTGGTTCTACATTCAATAGTATCAGGTATTGAACCAACGATTGGACAAGCTTATGCTAAAAATAATGAAGAAGAATTAAACAAAAAAATGGATTTGTATGAGTTCATTATTTTATTAACAGTGGGAATCTTGTTTTTAATGACAGCGTTATTAATTACACCATTTGTAATGATTTATACGAATGGAATAACTGATGCAAATTATTATCAGCCTTTATTCGGTGTTGTTTTAGTATTAGCTGAAGCCTTATATTTATTAAGATCTCCACATGTTTCTTTGGCGTATGCAGCGAATAAATTTAAAGAAATTACAATGCCTGCTTACATTGAAGCTTTAATAAATATTGTAGTTTCCATAGTGTTAATTCAGAAGATGGGATTAGTTGGTATTGCTATAGGTACATTAATTGGAATGATGTATAGGGGTGCATTCCACGTATATTTTACTTCAAAATTAATTCTATCAAGACCGCAAAAAATCTTTTATAAAAAACTATTTTTATTTTTAATTCCGAGTGTAATAGGTTTTATATTATGTTCAAATGTATTTCCTATTACTAACTTCACCATTTTATCATGGCTAATTCATGCGATTATTTATGGTATTATATGCGGATCATTGTTCTTCATAGTATGTTTTATATTCTTCAAAAAAGAGCTTGTACTTTTAAAGAACTATATTAAAAAGTAATCCATACAGAAAGAACTAATTTTGTTTTAGATATGAACATTTAATTTAGAAGGGAGTCATATATGGAAAAAGATGAGATGAAAGGGTATAGAGCTCTTAATGATGAAGAAATCAAAATGGAGCTTACAAAAATGTTGTCAGATGTTGACGAGTTTATGACAGAAAATAATTATCATTATACAATTACAGCTGGTACTTTGTTAGGTGCAGTAAGACATGAAGGATTTATACCATGGGATGATGATATTGATATTGCAATGCTTCGACCTGAGTATGAAATGTTATTAGAACAATTAAAAAAGAATCCTAATATTAATGAGGATTTGATTGCAGATGGCTTTGAAATAGGCAAAGGTGATTTTCCATATATTAAAATCCTTAATCGTAGAATTCCTACTGAAGAGTATATTTCTCCGTATTGTAATTTAAAGGGATATCTTTGGATTGATGTATTTCCTTTTGATGGAGCACCGGATACTCAAATAGATGATTATTATACGAATTTAAAGAATTTAGAATCAAAATATTATTTAACAAGAATTTACAAGCGTAAATGGTTGATGAGAGATCCAAAGGAAATTACTTTTATTTCTAAATTAAAATCTCATTTAAAATATGGCTTTGTGAATTATGATTCTTTGATTAAAGAATTTATTGATTTTTCAAAAAAATATAAAGTAGATATGAATAAGAAAGTAGCCAATAACATTTGGGGAGTAGGTTATCAAGAAGCATTTCCTGCTGAATATATGAATGAATTCGTTGACTATAAATTTGAAAATATCAAGGTTAAAGGTATCAAAGAAGCAGATAAGTGGTTGACTACACGTTATGGTGATTATATGAAGTTACCACCTGTAGAAGAAAGAGTAAATCATGGATTAAAAGCATGGAAGGCTATAGAAAAATAAATTAATCAAATATATAGATATAATTGTTAAGTATAACAATAGTAATTTTGTACAATGCATATCGTCGGATTAATATAGCTAAGCAAAACCGAATAAATATCAATGAGGTTTTGTATTTTAGTCTAAACTATCTTTAGATTTAAGACGATAATATTGTAATTTAGACTGTATTATATGAGTCTTATTGGATTTGTTATTTTGAAAAGAAATCGTATTTATTTAGTTAAAAATAAAGTATTATTGAAAGGAAATGATGTATGAGATACG
>JAXDXW010000014.1:0-7146 GCA_034087725.1 Candidatus Onthovivens sp.
CAACTACTTTATTTACCATCCAACAAGATACTGCTTTATGGGGTGAAGCTTGTAAAATTAGCCATGGAATTTATGATCCTAGTAAAGATCCTAAACCAGCAGAAGAAGGTATATATAAACTTCATATTAAAGTCGAAGGTGATTGGAGTGAGGTTTATTTATATGCTTGGAAAGGTGATGACAAGAACGCTACTTGGCCAGGAGAACAATTGACAAAGAGTGGTGATTATTATCTTTATGAGTTCGATGCTTCTTTATACACTAACTTAATCATTAACAATAATAAAGGTGCTAAAACTGGCAATCTCATTATAGATACTTCACTTAATACTACCGAATTAGTCTTAACTGTTAAAGCAGATAATAGTGTTGTTTGGACAGCTTATAGTGCTTAAATAAATTAATAAATAAATAATTTAATATTCAAAAGCCTCAATTAATGAGGCTTTTGTATTAAATGAAATATATAATCATAACTATAATTGATTATATGAAAATTTATGAAAACACTTTCTTTAAAATATACTTAAATAGAAAAAAGTATAGATTTTATCGAATAAATATCAATTTTTAATTTTTATGAAAGCGCTTTTTTTCTTACATTTTTGTCGTTTAAATGTATTGCAAATTTCTTTGTTTATAGAAAAATAGATGTGCTAACAAGATTAGCAAGGAGGTATTAATCTATGAATGAAAGAAATGAAGTTTATGAAAATGAACAAAAAGAAACTATAGTATTATCTTCGTTTTATTCAGGATTTGGATTTGTTATTCCAGGTAATAACTCAGTATTAGTAAATCTCGATAGCGAATCTAATCAAGAATACGATTTTTAATAAATATGGTTAATTGACTACCTTAATATATAAGGTATCTCGAAAATATAAGCTATAAAACTGTCTGAAAATGTTTATAAAAAGCATTTATTAGACAGTTTTATTTTTTAATTAGAAAAAATATTCTTAGTTAGGATTTAATTTTTAAAAAACTGATTTTTATTCTCTTTATAAGGATAGAATACAATTCTTCCACAAGTTGTGGAACAATTTGAATTTTATCCCACGGGGTCATCATCGATATATCATAGATAAATGCAAAAATGTTGATAAAGCTTTATTTTTTGTAAGAAAAGTGCATGAAAACAATTGGTCTAAAGATGTTTTATTAAATTTTTTATCTACAGATTTATATGAAAGAGAAGGCAAATGCATTAATAATTTTGATTCAGTATTGCCAGATGCAGATAAAGATTTAGCAAAGCAAATTATAAAAGATTCATATAATTTTGATTTTTTGGCTATAACAAACAAATATAATGAGAAAGAGCTTAAAGAGGCTTTAGTCGATAATATAACAAGATTTTTATTAGAATTAGGTGAAGGATTTGCTTTCGTAGGCAAAGAATATAGATTATTAGTCGGAGAAACGGAATTTTTCATTGATTTGTTATTTTATAACATTAAAATTCACGCATATGTTGTTATTGAAGTAAAAATTACTAAATTTAATCCAGGCGATTTAGGTCAATTAAGTACTTATGTTTCATCTGTAAATCATATATTAAAAGGTAAAAATGATAATTCTACTGTTGGAATTTTAATTTGTAAAGATAAAGACAAAATAGTAGCAGAATATTCTTTAGAAAATTATAATATTCCATTAGGTATATCATCATTTGAGCTTAATAAATTATTACCAAAAGAATTAAAAGAATCATTGCCTTCAATCGAAGAGCTAGAAAAACACTTAGGAGAATAATCATGAATACTCAACATGAAATAATAATAAAATTAATAAAAAAAAGAAAAGAAAAAGGCATTTCTCAACAAAAACTAGCCACTTTAATTAATGCTCCACAATCTACTGTTGAAAGAATAGAAGCAGAAATTGTTTCACCTAGACTTGAAACACTAATATTGATAGCGAATGTTCTAGATGTAAAAATTGATATAAAATAACTTATTTTAAATATTGAAGTTAACACAAATTCAGTGTTAGTACTTTTAAAATAAACATAAATTTGTTACTAATTTGTAATATTGTAATCCCGTTTTATTATTTTTGCTTTTAAATTAAGATAAGAAAGGTGTTACTTAGGTTATTTATATAAAATTGAATATTAATTTATCTAAAAGATGATTGAATAAAGAAAATACTTTATAATTTCAATATGAAAATTATTTTTATTAGACATTGTGATCCTGATTATGAAAAAGACTCCTTGACGGATAGAGGATTTATAGAAGCAGAAGCATTAGGTGAATATTATAAAGATCTAAATATAAAAGATATCTATTGCTCTCCCTTTGGAAGAGCAATAGAAACAGCTAAATATCTTTTAAAATATAACAAAAAAACATCTTTTGATGATGTAGAGATTATTAAGGATTTTAGAGAATTTAATTATCGAATTAAACTGCCTTATAAAGAAAATGCAAATGCCTGGGACCTTTTACCTACTTTTTTAGGTGAAAACAAAGATTTATACGATTTAGACAATTGGATGAATAACAAATATTATCAATCAGGTAATATTAAAGAACATTACGAGGATGTATGCAAAGCTTTAGAGACTATTTTAAATAAGCATGGATATTATAAGAATAAAGATAGGTATTTTGATGTAAAAGAGAATAACAAAGACACCATAGTTATAGTTGCTCATCTAGGTTTAATAGCTGCTTGCCTTTCTTATTTACTTAACACCCCGTTTGTAACTTTCTCTCAAAATTCATGTCTAGTACCTAGTAGTGTTGTAAAAGTAGTTACCGAAGAAAGGCGTAAAGGTATTGCGCAATTTAGAATGCTACAATTTGGTAATATCGAACATTTAACTACAAAAAACATTGAACCATCTTTCGCTGCAAGATTTTGTGAAATATACGAAGATGATTCAAGACATGATTAATAAAGTAAGTAAGTTGTCTCTTATAAAACATCCTTTGTTGATTATCTACATTATAATCAATATATTTGGTATTCGTTTACACCATCTGAAAGTAAAAGATATGTAATTACATTAACTGCAAATAAAGATTCGAACGTTCTTTTAGACGAATATAATTCTTTAGTAGAAGGATATTCAAAGGAAGGATTACTTAGAACTTATAAATTTGAATATCACTCATCAAACGAATCTTATTCAGATTTGAAATTTATGGTTATTGATCAGCAATTTGAGAAAGATAAAGTATATTATTACAAAGCTTATATAAATGGTGATTATAACTATGATTCGTATACAATATTTGTTGGTGATAATTTGCCTGAAGATTATATAAAATAAATTAATTAAAAGGATTAACTAAATATTAAAATATAAGTTAATCCTTTTTTATGAAATAATAACGTTTGATTAAATTATTGATTGTTAAAATCAAGGATATAGTTATTTGAAAAAAGACTGATAATAAATTTTATCCATTCCAACAGTGAATCCATCATGATTAATAGAAGAAGTTAATTCAAATAAAGTATTTTCTTTTTCTTTTAAAGAATTAAAAGAATATAAAACTGATTCTAACTTCTTAAAATAATCAAATCCTTCATCCATAAGGTCAAAAAAATCTTTTTTTCCGCGTTCTTCGCCTGTCACACAATCTTTGTAAGACACATGATTTAAATTAAGATAGTCAATCGAAGGAATGTTTTTAATAGCTGGATTTGAAAACGATTCGAGGGGAGTATTATTTGCAATTTTTCTAAATATAGAATTTTTTATACCGGTTTTAGAATATAGTACATTGTAAGTCAATTTCATTCTTTTAACTGCTTCATAATAAGTATTCTCGTCAATTTCATCTATATTAATAATCTTTTTAATAACTTTATAAAATGATTTGCTAACGATTTTTAAATCTGCTTTTGATATTCTAAATACTTCTTTAATAGATGGGAATATGTTTTCTTTATTCATTATTAAGGCGTCTATATAACTTTCTAATCTAGAATGATCTGTGAAGAATCTTTTGTTATTTTCTTCTCCAACATTAAAACCACTTTTATAAAAAATATATGGATGTGCTGTTCTATCAAGTGAATAATGAGCCATTAAACCAATTAAGAAATCCTGAATTATTCTTTTGTTTTCTAGAGAAGTTTCTTCTTCAATGATTTTAATGAATTCAATAAAAATATTTGCAGGATCAATTTTGTGTAGAGTTGAACCAAGTGCGCAAACTTTTTTAATTTTTTCAGATTGTGGTATATGGACAAAATAAAAGAAAAATGGATCAGGACCTTGTGATCCTAACAGTGCAATGTTAGAAAAATCTTGGCTCTTACGCTTTAAAAATATGTAGTGAGTAAATAAACTTGGCATAAAGGAATTTTAAAAAAATAACCGACTTTTACGATGTTTTTTTACAAATTAAGCGTTTTCTTTCATTGTAGAAGCTGCAATTGCTCTTACTAATTTACGTGGAACGAAACGTAAAGCAAAAACCATGAGTTGATTTTTAAAGCCAATAATTTTAACAACTTTCTTTTTCTTGTAAGCCTTAAAAGCTTTATTTGCGACAACCTCTGATGGAATAACTTTTATTTTATCAAACTCATAATTATTTTTTGCAACATTTACAAAATTTGAAGCAAAAGGTCCTGGACAAATAGCTGTACATGTAACATTTGTACCTTTTAACTCTCTACTAATCGCTTCAGAAAGAAGAAGCAAATAAGCTTTTGTTGCATGATAAGTTGACATAAAAGGAGCTGGCATAAAAGCTGCGATGGAAGCGATATTCATGATTGATCCTTCGTTATTTTTTATCATGTCATTTATATAAGTTCTACAAAGATAGAAAGGAGTATTACAGTTTAACTCAGTCATGCGCATATTAAATTTAATATCCATTTCCTTAAAATCTGTTCTATCTCCATAACCTGAGCAGTTAACCAAATTATTAATGAACATTTCTTTAGAATCCGTAAACTCTTTTATTTTTGGTAAATTTAATGGATTTGCTAAATCTAGGCAAAGAGTTTCAATTTTAATATTTTTAAATTCTTCTGATAATTCTTTTTTTGCTGTTGATAAATTATTTTCGTTTGAAGAAATTAATAATAGATTGTTATTTTCTTTTGCAAATAGTTTTGCTAAATCTTTTCCTAAGCCACTAGCACCGCCAGTAATTAATGTGAATTTTTCCACTTTTGTTCCTCCTGATTTTAATTCTTCTAAATTCATTTTATATAAAATTCTTAATTTTATTATAAAACTTATTTTTAATTAAGTAAAAATACAATAGAAATGATTTTAAATTGATTTGTGGCACATTAATTATCGAAACTGCTTATTCAAGTAGATTTATAAATTTTAAATATACTTTACTACCATTCTTTAAGAAGCAAACTTATTGAAATACTATATACCAATTGTTAATATTTTCTTATGAATAAAGAAGATTTAGACAAAATTTTAGCTAGTTATGCTACAAAAAATCCTTCTTTTGAAAAAAGAATTTTGAATACCAATTATAATGTTTTGGGCATAAGTGCAGTGTTGCTAAATAAATTAGCAAAAAATGATTGCGTTCTAAACTATGAGTTTTCTAAAGAAGAAATAGTTAGTTCTTATGAAAAAACGTATTTGTACTTAGCTTCAAACTTATATAAGAAAAGACAATCAATCGATGAACAAGTTTCTTTTTTATATGATAATTTTGAATGCATAGATTCATGGGCTTTTACTGACTCACTTGTTAATTATTTAGAAAAAGCATCGCTGAATACCGCTAAGGAATTTTTGTCTTCAAAGGAAATTTTTTTAAGAAGATTTGGATATGTTTTACTTTTAAGATTTTGCAAAAGTAAAGAAAATCAAACATATATTTTCTCAACTTTTGATAATGACGAAAGATATTATGTCTTTATGGCTGAAGCATGGCTTTTATCATACTGTTTTATTTATTATTTTGATGATACATATAATTTTGTACTTAATTCGAGTTTTTCTAATCAAATTAAAATTAAAGGAATTCAAAAAGCGATTGAGTCAAGAAGAGTATCTACAGATAATAAGGAAAAATTAAAAAATTTAAGAAAAAAGTTGAGATCTGCAGGGTTTTAATTAAAATTAAGGTGTTTTTATGGAAAATAATTTATTGGATTTAGTAATAATTGGTGCTGGACCAGCTGGAGTAACAGCTGCAATTTATGCAAAAAGAGCAAATTTAAATTTTGAAATTTTCGAAAAATATATAATAGGCGGACAAGTTGTTAATGCTTTTGAAATTGAAAATTATCCTGGCTTTAATAAGATTTTGGGTAGTGATTTAGCGTTTTCTTACATTAATCAATTAAAATATCAAAATATTAAGGTGAAGTTTGAAGAAATAATCAAAATTACTGAAATTAGTAATCATCTTTATGAATTATCGACTAATATCGAAAATAAATATTATGCAAAAAATGTAATTTTAGCTCTTGGAGCAAACCCTAGAAAAATTAGTTTTAATTCAAATGCCAATATTGAACGTTATATCTCATATTGCGCAACATGTGACGGGAATTTTTATAAGAATAAAGATGTTTTAGTTATTGGCGGAGGGGATTCAAGTATTACCGAATCAATCTATTTATCTAATATAGTAAAAAATGTAATAATTTCATCTAGATCACAACTTAGAGCAGATAAATCTAATATTAATAAGATAAGTAAAATTGAAAATGTAGTTATTTATGAAAATACATTAGTTGATTATATTGAGGAAAAGGAAAATGGATTACTTGTTACAATAAAAAATAAGTATAATAACGAAACTAAGTCACTATATGTCGACGGAATTTTTGTTTATGCTGGTCTTTTACCACAAACTTCATTTTTAAGTAATCTAAATATCTTAAATGAAAATGGATATGTTATCGTAAATAATGAATTTGAAACGGTTAAAGAAGGTCTTTATGCTATAGGCGATTGTATCCAAAAAGACTTAAGACAAATTGTAACAGCCGAAAGCGATGGTGCCATTGCTATCCACTCAATAATTTCAAAAAAACAATAAACTAATTATAAAGCAGTGCAATACCCATATAAAATTAAATTAGTTTTTAAATACTAGATATGCTTGTAAATTAAAACTAGATTATATTTTATAATATAAATAAGTATTTTCATATTTTTATAATTGTTATAAAATAGAGAAAATA
>JAXDXW010000015.1:0-11810 GCA_034087725.1 Candidatus Onthovivens sp.
TATAAAATGCAATTTTTCTGTGCTAATAAATTTCCAATTTCATTATTATTTGAAGTTATTGTAGGTTGTCCCCGATCATCATATGAATAATTAACTAAATAAGCACCTTCATCAACTCCATAAATCAATTTAATATTGCCTGATATGTCTCTTGTAAATAGATAATCACTAGTGTTATATGTAAATCCTATCAATTTGCCATTTTCATCATAATAATAAATAAACTTATAAGTATTATTATTTTCGCTAATTTCAATTGCTTCTAAAGTTTCACCATTATAGAAATATTTTGTAGCATCGTTTCCTCTTATTTTTTTAACTCTTCTTTTAAAATGGTCATAAATGAAACTTATATCATTAACACTTTCTAATCTATTTGTATTCCGAACAAGGTTAAAAACATTATTACCTTTTGTTATTTTTGTAGGAAATAAAGGTGATGAAAAATTATATTCGAAAGTTATATCATTTCCTACGCTCATCAATCGATCTTTATAGACTGGATCATAGACATAACTTACACCATTTTTGGATAATATATTTCCGTTTGAATCATATGAATAAATATTTGGAGTTTCAGGATTTATGTAACTTTTAACTAAACGATTAAGTGTGTCATAAACGTAATGAGTCGTTGTGCCAGTTTGTGTAATGGATTCTGCAAAAGTAACTGAATTTACATTTCCAAAACCATCATAAGAATAAGAATAAACACGATTATTAGGTAAAATCTCTTGAATTATTGAATTACTTGTTCTTCCATTATTATTTTGATAACTATAAGCATGAGTTAACGAAGACATTCCAAAATTAATGGATGTTTTCTTTAATCTATCAAATGAATCGAAATAATTGGTTTTACATACGCCTAAAGAATAATTAAGAATAGAATTTATTTCATCATCTGTAGCAACTGAATTTTTAAAAATTAATCGTTCAAATAAAGCATCGACTGTATTTACTGACGAACCCACCGATAATTTTCCACCAATTGATACTATCGCTACTTTAAAGTTTAAAATTAATGTGGACCAAAAGTGTTTTCTACCCATTCTATTAAGTTTGCTTTCCCTTCAGAAAAATTCAAAAGAATTATTTCATTCTTCTTAACTTGAACAATCGGGAGATAATGCCCATTTAAAAATACCAAGGAACCGTAACATATTGAATGACGTCACCTGAAAATAATTCTATTATCTCGCATGAATAAATATAATAATATTGTTCTAATCCTGCAAATCTTGGTATATCATCCGTTACAATCACTGCAATATTTTCAAAAAACTCAATTACATTTCCAATAGCAGAAACATAATTATCATCATTTGAATATTTCTCCATCATATTTTGATATGTTGAACGATTATTGCCGTTACATCCGCACTAATATAACGATATAAAAAATAGGCTAAGTATAAATTTCTTTTTCATATCTACTCCTATTCAAAATTCTCCAAGCAAAAAGAAATAGGCTAATGGGCCGAATATTGAACTTATAAACAAATACCGGTATCCAATACGAATATTATTGCTACTATGTATTCTGTTTAAAACTCCACCCATTGTGTCTGCAGTAATTTTCCAAGACCTATCGTAATAAAAGCGTTTGCTCCTTTTAGAAAATAGTTTCTTTCAAATTATACATTTTTATATCTAAATTTTTCTTTATTAGTTTACCGTATTTTTGAGAAAAATCATAGATTTTTACAAGTAAATTTGAGATTATTTTGGAAATTTTATAAAAAAGAAAAGCGAACCTGCAAATTAAGCAGATTCGCCAAATTTTATAATGAACAATTAAATTTTGTCAAAACGTCCATTTATATAATTTATTTTTTATACTTATTCATTATATTGCATACAGCTTTAGTTAATAAAACTGCTGTCATTAATTCTTTTCCATCAACATTATCTTTGTTAGTTTCAATTAATGGACTAATTACTTCTAATTCATAATCTGAAAATGGGATAAATTCTTCATTAAATCTTTCACCATTAAGAAATCTTGAAACATATCCAGCAATATAATCTTCTTCCATTTCAAACTGATGCCTTAACAATTTTCTAGGAGGCAAACCTAAATATGCTTCCAAAATTTGTTTTTCATATTTTTTTATCATAATTATTTTCTCCTTTAAAACCAGAAAGTTATAATTTGGCCTGAGCTAGTAAAGTAACCTCCAACTCCATACATATTATTAAAATACCATGAAGCATTATTATAATTATAGTTATAAGTATATTTGAACGATGATGAATTAAAAACCGAAAAATCAAGTGCAGATTGCGTGTATTGTGTTGGAGTCAATCCATTACCGTGTTTAGCATAATGATATTTTAATGATGCTCTTGAATTCTTAAACGTTCCTTTATCCCAATATTTAGCATTATAAGCAATTTGTCCATGTGTTGTTGTTTTATAATATGTGCCTCCAATGCTAACCGCCGCAGAGGCAATACTAGATCCTATATATAATCCATTATATAAGTCGCCAGTAATACCAATATCGTTAAGCCAGTTGTTACCAGTAAAGTGCTGTTGAAGTTCAGCAGTTCCAAATGCAATATTTACTGCACCTAAAGCAATTGCCGCTCCTCCTAACACCCATCCTACAGGTCCGTATGCTAATAACGATATACCAGTCGCAATGGTTTGAGCACCACCATAAACCGAGGAAGCACCACTTACCAAATGTTCATCCAAATAATAACTAGCAATGGATGATATTACCCAAGAAGCAGCTAGCCCAATCAAGAAAGTACTAATCGCAAAATGTCCACTAAGATCACAGAAGGAAATCGGATTATTTCCACAATATGCATAAAGATTAAGACCGTTGATAGAACTAGGATCAAGGTATTCAACAGAATCTGGGCTGATGAACCTGCAAAGTTCTGGAGAATAATACCTTGAGGATAACCAAAAAAAACCCGTTTCAAAATCATACAAATATCCTTTATATAAAATACAATTTTTCTGTGCTAAAAAATTTCCTATTTCTGTATTATTCGAAGTTATTGTAGGTTTTCCCCAATCATGATAAGAATAATCAACTAAATAAGCACCTTCAGTAATACCATATATAGATTTAATATTGCCTAATATATCTCGAATATAAATATAATCATTATTGTTATAAGAAAATCCTATCAATTTACCGTTTTCATCATAATGATAAATAAATTTATAGGTATTATTATTTTCACTAATTTCAATTGCTTCTAAAGTTTCTCCACTATAGAAATATTTCGTTACACAACTTCCTCTTATTTTCTTAATTCTTCTTTTAAAATGATCATAAACAAAACTAATGTCATTTACACTTTCTAATCTATTCGTATTCCAAACAAGATTTAAAACATTATTACCTTTTGTTATTTTTGTAGGAAATAAAGGTGAGGAAGAATTATATTCGAAACTTATATCATTTCCTACACTCATCAATCGATCTTTATATACCGGATCATAAGTGTAGCTTACTCCGTTTTTAAATAATATATTTCCATTTGCATCATAAGAATAAATATTTGGATTTTCAGGATTTATGTAACTTTTAATCAATCGATTAAATGAATCATAAACGTAATGAGTCGTTATTCCGGTTTGTGTAATAGACTCTGCAAAAGTAGCTGAATTGATATTTCCAAATCCATCATAAGTATAAGAATAAACGTGATTGTTAGGTAAAATTTCTTGAATTATTGAATTGCTTGTTCTTCCATTATTATTTTGATAATTATAAGTATGAGTTAACGAAGATGAGCCAAAATTAATGGATGTTTTTTTCAATCTATCAAGTAAATCAAAGTAATTTGTTTTTGATACGCCTAAAGAATTATTCAAGATATTATTTATCTCATCATCACTAGCAACTGAATTTTTAAAAATTAATCGTTCAAATAAAGCATCGACTGTATTTAATGATGATCCTGCTGATAATTTTCCACCAATTGATAATATTGCTCCTTTGAAATCTAAAGCAGCGACAATAAATTGATAAGTAGGCGATATGTTTATTTCAATTTTTGATCCATCATATCTAAAAAATAGTGTATGCCAATAGTCTTTAAATATTGTTCTAATTGACATATTTAAACTACCATAAGAACAATACAAAGTTTCGTTTTTTATATAAAGAGAGCAAAATTCATTTCCTTCGCTGTTAGAAAAACTTAATATGCGAGCATTTTCTTCAAAATTTCTAATTTTAAACCTAATACCTAATGTAAAAGTATTAGATAGATCTACATCAAGTGGGTTGGATTTATTAAAATCTGAAGATGAAATAAAACATAAATCAAAAACTATCGTTGCAGATGCAGGTACTTTAATATTACACGTTAAAGTTGATTTCAACAAATGTTCGATTGCAAAATCCCCTGTAGGACATTCAAGCTTGTATAAAATTAGTCCAGTACTTGTTAAATCATAAAAATTATTACTTAAAGTGGTATTTAAAACTTTTTCATTAACTTTAATATCTAAGGAATAAGGACCTGATGTGTGAATTAACATAATATTATTCTATCATTTTCACTTATAATAAGAAAATTGCTATGGTTAAAACTTACATTTAGCAGAATAAATTAGTACTAAAGAGGATATGAATATGTTTTTAGAACATTATTGACAGTAATTTAGTAGAAAATGTCTCGAAAAAAAATAGCCAAATTTTAAATATGTTTAATAACTTTATCATCATGAATAAAATACAATCTATTACTACGACATGCCCTTCTTTACTCCGTTTAGATGTTGTATTTCTTGTTTATGAAAAAGGGTTCACCCTTCCTATTTTATCTATCTAGGTTATTAATATAAAACCATTAATTCCTTGTGTTCTAGGCGTTTTATATAGTTGTCCATCATCTATAATTAATAAATCAATCGCTTCTTCATTACTTTTAATTTATGTGGGCTTGTCCTTTCTAATTTAGTCAAAGTTTTTGTCTGCACACCCTTTTTGTAAAAATTATATTGCTTTCATCAGAAAATCTAAAAGACGACAATTATATATTCCTTTTTCGTCATAAAAACTATCAACGATGTCATTTCTAATTAGGATTTTCTTAAAATTGTCATCCGTGAGTCTCAAAGGTTTAGTTTCTGACTCAATTTTATCTTGTTTTTCAATTCTTAAAGCGGACTGAATATATATTTTTTGATCTAAATTATTAACAATGAAGTCTATTTCAATATATTCTTTATCGTTTTTGTCTCTAACAGGGACTGCTCCAACATCAACAAAATAGCCTCTTCTAATCAGTTCATTGTAAATAACGTTTTCCATAAGATGGCCGGTATCTAATTGTCTAAAATTCAATCTGGCGTTTCTCAAGCCAACATCTTCAAAATAGAATTTGCTTGGGTAATTAAAATAAAATTTTCCTTTGACATCATATCTTTTGGCTTCACTAATTAAGAAGGCATCCATTAGATAACTAACATAGTTGGATACCATTTCATAATTAATTTTTTCATGACGCTTGGAGCATAAAGCATCGACAATATTTTTGATGTTGGTTAGTGAGGATATTTGTGAAGACAAATAATTTAGTACATCACCAAGAACATCTTCTCTATCTATGTGTTTTCTTTCCACGATATCTTTGATATATGTTTCATCAAACAATTCTTTAAGGTATTGCTTTTTATTATTCTCATCTTTTTTATTTATTAATTCAGGCATTCCACCTAAAAGAAGATATTCATTTAGACATGTATTTTCATCTCCACCACGGTAAGAGTAATATTCTTTGAAGGAGAAAGGGTGGACCATTATTTGGGTTGTCCTTCCTCTAAATTCAGTCACTATATCTTTTGAAAGCATCTTGGAATTACTGCCAGTAACATATACATCAACATTCTTTTTATTGTTTAGTCCATTAAGCACATCAAATATCGATACCTTCACACCGCAACTACGATCTGTTTTTGGTTTAGACAATTGAATCTCATCAATAAAAACATAATATTTTCTATTATCATCACTAATCAGTCCCTTTAGGTATTTAGACAAAAAAATTGGATTCCTATATTTAATATTCTCATCCTCATCTAATTTAATTTTTATTAAAGAATTTGAATCAACTTTTAATGTGTTTAGAAGATAATCGCCAAACAAATCAAATAGCAAGGTGGATTTGCCGCATCTTCTAATACCTGTGATAACTTTTACATTGTTGTCCCACATTGTTTTTTTTAATTTTGCGATGTATTCATTTCTGATTACCATATTCATTTTCTCCTTAAACTTTTTACGTAAATGTCAAAACTTTCAGGTATATTTTAACATTATTACATCGAGGTTCAACCAAAATAATTGATTATTTTATAAAAAATTCTCACTATATTGTGAAGAGCATCACCAGTGAGAACCCTGTATGAGGAAGAGCAGAAAGGAGACTCTTATTTTTTACCAATCATCATCGTCATCATCGTCATCGAATGCACTACCATCATAGTTATAGGCATATTCGCTTTGGCCCCAGCTATATCCTTTTTCATCTATCCATTCGCAATCACCGGAATCATAATTCATGCACCATTTTGGTCCTACCATAACTAATCCTCCACAATACGATATGCGACCCTTGACCCTTTTACCCTTATTGCTTTAAAAGCATAACCATTAGCTTTCCAATGAGGGAAGTCATCTGCTTTTTCTTCATTGGTATCACGATGGCAAATTATAAGATTATCAATGACGTCGCTCCCGCCTTTTGAAAGCGGTCTAATATGATCAATCGTTGGATAGTAAGAGCTGTTTGGGTTTCCACAAGCAGACTTTTTTATAACTCTTCCAGCATAATCAGTAACTATTTCTTTGCTGCCAAATAGCTCATTCCAAGCTTCAATAGTTCTATACTTTGACATTTTGAGTACCTCCTTTGATTCAATGATATTTTCTTTGAAAAGAGCACTCAATGAGCCACATGGTTCCAAAAAAGAAAATACCCCTTAGAAAGGGATATCCCGAATGTTAATTTTAGCAACTTTTACAAGTTTAAGTAACGTTCTTTGGCTAGGCTTCCTCTCACCACTGAAATAGTAATTAAGAGTTCTTGGTTCAACATTAATCGCCCAAGCTAATTCCTCAATAGTTTTGCCTGAATTAACATAGCAATTATGAAGGAATATACCTAGTTCTTTGTCGATTCTTCTTTTTTTAGAATCCACTATTGTAACCTCCGGTCATCTGACCTTTGCCACACGACGGAGTGTTGTGCTACCAATATAATCTAATCTTTCTTGTTTTTCAATTGCTGTGCGGTGTGTATCTCGGTGTAATTAATGCTCACTCGCAACATTTCGTAATATAACTGAACGTGATCAGAAATCATTCTCATATTCATGAAGAGCAATAATAGCTTAACGACGTCCTTTTCATTAATATCTAATTTATCCGAATAATAATCGCCATGAATGATGGAGTTTCTGTCAATAAACGACTCAGCCTTGGTATTCAATATATCTCTATATAGAGGATTAACGATATTCCATACTTCTGAGAAATAAGTTTGTTCTTTTAGGCCATCAAGAAGCTGTTGAATCTTCTTTGCTCTTTGCATTCCTTTTCTCATTCGTTTATCTAAGGTAAAGTAATTATCCATTGCTGTTGAGCAATTCTTATGTTCGCTTTCTAGCAAAGCAAACACCGTTCTTGCTGCAGAGCGATATTCTCTGTTTTCTAAACAATTAACTGCACTGACGATATCTTCAGTTTTTCTTCTCATAGATGGCGAAGGATTGTCTTCAGCTACAAATCTAAAGAAAAGCATTTTAAGCGACATACATTCACCAAAAGTAAACGACTCTAGAACATCATCAATTGCAAATTCTTTCGAAAGAATAGGAGCATCTGGTGTTTCCAAAAAGTAAAGAAGTACACCATTATCCGCATATTCCTTCATTTTTTCTTTATATTCTTTAGAGAAAAGATTCTGCCTAGATTCATTAATAGCGTTATCTAATTTAATAAGGGCCAAGAAATATTCATAAATAGCGTCTTGCAGTTTTCTCTCAAGTTCTCCGATTTCTTTATCTTTCCCGCTTTTCGTCATGGTTTCTTTAATGATGTTGAGCTTAGGGTCGTTCTTCATCCACGTTTCCATTATTTGAACCGTGCGTTCGTGTTCAGGCAAATCTTGTCCACCAAACAAAGCATCATCTATTCCATCGGCAGGAATTGAATGATATAGCTCATATAACTTTTCTTCTATCTCATATCTAATCTTTGCCTTTTTCTGTGCTTCTTCAGATAATTCCGTTTGTTTCTTAATAGCAGCAAAAACATCAGGTTTTTCCTTAATCTTTAAAGCTTCTTGATAATAGGCTTGGTACTTTTCGTAAGTCATAATTATTAACTGTTGTTATTTTATCTTATAAAATATGGCTTTTAAATGATAATAAAACACATGTTACCACTTACAACCCTAGATATTGACTATTACTTGGCATAATTACTTAATAGATTATTTATTAAGTAAAAGTGGTATTCATGGGTCATGTTTTTATTCAAAAATATAGGTTTTTTTAAAAATAATGTCATTATCTAAAGCCATTTATCCTTTATTGCGCAAGTAGATTCATCATTATTATGTCTTGTTTTGAAGCATTTGCGAGCGGGCGAATTCAGTTTTTTGCTATTGTGAAGCGAGACGCCTGGGAGCAGTTTTTAGAGCCGTCTGATTTTTGTTTAAGCTGGTCGATTCGGTGCGATGCGGAGCTTGTTTAGGTTGTTTATGCGAGGTGGCTACATGGCCTGAAAGTAGCGGCTTGTTCGGTTGGTTCGGTTGACGTTCAGTAAGGTGCAAGAAGAGAGTTTTGGCGGAAGAAAAGGCATATAAAAACAATTAATTAGGGGTTAGATGCTAGTCAATATGGTCAATTAAAATATATTACTGTTAATGAACTTGGAGCATATATAGATGGTATTTTAATAAATGATTCAATTAAAATTAACCAATTAAAATTATATGAAGATAATAAAGTAACATTTAAAATTGAATCTAAAGAAATGCTAAAAATAAAGGGGCTTTAATATATTTGGTAAAAATTTTGGAGATTGTAATCAAGATATAAAAATGTCTGTTAAATATGAAGGATAAAAAATATTGTAAATATTTACATCATTTTCTGATAAAAATGTATTGTTTCTATCATAAAATAATCTTATATAAACTATATAAATTAAAGATTATTTTCTTTATTATATATCACCAAAAACAATACTAAATGTCATATATTTCAAAGTCATTTAATATTTTATAATCATCAAATTTTACATTATTTTTATTATGTTCTCTTACTAAACCTATAACTAAGATATTATTTGTAGTTGCAGCTTCTATTATATTATTTAAGTATTTATTAATACTTTTATCATTGTTATAGTCATATGAATCAAGAACTAACACGTCATATCCTTTAGGTATAGAACAATCATGATTTTCTTCACTTATATCTAATTCATCACAATACATCCAAAATAATTTTAGTTTTTCTTGGTATGCATAGTATTTTAACATTATTCTTAAATAATGAATTGATTCAAAATTAAACACTTCTTTAGATTCAACTGATATACTATTTCTTTTTAGTAATAATTCATGAAATATATTAGAAAATACATTTGATTCATTAAAAAATAATATAAAACTAGTTATAAAATTAGAGTTTCCTCTTTCAATTTCTAATTTATCTAAATTTATATTTAAACCATATATATAAACTGTAAATAAATTAATATTGTTATAGAAAGCACATTCATCAATACATTCTATTGTATTAGGCAACAATATTTCTTCTAAAGAAATACAGTTTGATAACGCCTTACTATTAATTTTTGTTACTTTTTTATCATTAAAATTAGAAGGAATTAATATAGTTTTTGAATCAATATCATTTATTTTATTAACCTCATAACTATCTGTTTCCTTATTATAAATATATTCAATTTCCATATGTTTTATCTATTTTTTATATACATACCACATTATTTTGTCCATCATTGATTTGTTAATAGAAGAACAAGTATTATTATTATGTATTGCATCTAACCATCCACAAAGGTCATAATAAGTTGAATTATCTACTTTATCTTTAGTAATTTTCATTCCACATAAATATTCTAAATACATAGGTAAAACACTTCTAACAACCCTATCATCTACATAAAAAATATCATATTGTTTATTAAATTCAGCAAAATATTTACATACTTTACTAGGTAAACTTCTTGGGCGATATTTTTTACCTTTATATGTTACATTTTTAAATAAATCTCTTAATTCATCTACAAATTTATAGGCATCTTTAGTAGGTAGATTTTTATTTATAATTTGTTCAAAAATAATGGCATTATTAACAATATGTTTAGAAATTAAATTAATACCTATTCCTCCATGATATTGTTTATCAAATGTCTTATTATCGTTATCTATGCATTCAACAATTTCTTTTACATCATTAAGATTAGTAAAATCAAATTTACCTTTTTGATTAATAATTGCATTATATTTAGATTCAGCGGTTTTTGCATTGTTTTTATATGATTTTGATATAATCTTATTTTTACCATTTATAATTGATTTTAAAGGACTTTGCATTGCATTAACTACAATATTAAAATTAATTTTATTTAATTCTGCGATATTTGTATTTTTATATGATGTTAAAGCGTGATTTTTAGTTAATTCATTATAAATAAGACCCATAATTTTCTCCTTACCTAGTAAATCCATCAAAGCCTAAAGTAATAACATGGTCATCACCAAATGACTTAATTATATTTTCAAAATCATATTTAAGTTGTTTTTTTAAACTACTAGAAGTAACTTCTATATTTAGATAAATTAATGGGCTTGAAAATAAAAATTTTAAAAAATTATGATAGGTAGTATAAGCTTTTATAACACATATGACACGTTTTCTTTTGCTTGGTTTTTCAACATACCAATCAAACTCTACAGTATCATCATCAAAATATTTCAAAATTGAATTTAACATAAATTTCTTTTCAATAGTAGTATCATAATATAATTTAAAACTAACACGTTGTTCCCCACCACGAATACATTTTTTAACCCATTTATCTATTGTGTCAATTCTTTTATTTTCTAAATTAACACTAAAGTCGTGATCAATTGAAAGTCCTTCGCCTTCCTTATAAACTTTAACAATTTGAATAAGCATAATTGGTAATAACATAAGATGAGAAGGTAAATTTTTACTATCATTTGCAATCTTAATTGATACATAATCTATATCATTAATTATATATGTATTATAAACAAAGCCTTTAAGTATATGATTATCAAAATAATCTTTAGCAGTGCTTTTTTCAATTTTTGGTTCGACAAAAGCATTGATTCCTGTAACTAGATTAAGCTTAAAATCAAATTCAAGTGGATTTTTCCCATTTTGAAGTATTTTAAATTTTTGCAATTCCTCTTGTTCAGTGTATTCTTTTTTAATTATTTCCATAAATTAATCTCCTCTAATTCATTATCTGTAAAATATTGGCAAATCATATGGGTAATTGATGCTGATTCTGCCTCAGTTATTTGTTGACTTGTTTCTACAGCTTTTAAAATTTTAGCAACTAATTTAGGATTAGCTTTATGGATGTATAATTTCCCACTATCACTTTCTTTTAAATCAAAGAAAGGAAAATATCTATTATCTTCTTTATAAATTATCTCTAAATCATATAATATTTGAGAAACTCTTCTTCTATCAATATCTAAACCAAAAATATCTTTGTCTTTTATTAATGATACATATTTATTTATCTTTAACGTTTTCT
>JAXDXW010000016.1:0-65867 GCA_034087725.1 Candidatus Onthovivens sp.
GGGAAGTTAATTTTAAATGATAATGTTCGGTTTGTCGGAACAGCAAATAACGATGATTCAACTTTTGCTATATCCGATAAAGTTTACGATAGATCAATGGTGCTAAACTTAGATTATAGAAGCGATGCTTTTTTAGGTGAAGATGATTTTGAACCAATTTCTTTATCAGTAGATACATTTAAATATTTAATCGAAAAAGCAAAAGATGAATACGCCCTAACTAAAAGAGGCCGTTTGCACATAAGAGAACTAGATAATTATATTCAAGAAACATTCTCAATCACTTTTGGTAACAGAATTAGACGTCAAATAGAAGCGTATGTTCCAATTTACATTGCTTGTGGAGGAACAGAAGTTGAAGCTTTAGATGATATTTTAGCAAAAAAAGTTTTGCGAAAATTAGAATCACAAAATCCAGTTTATGTTAAATCAAAAAGTGATGAGTTAATTGCAAAATTAAATGAAATTTTCGGACAGGATAATATGCCTGTTTGCGAAGCGTATATTAGAAAACTTGCAAACAATGTATAAATTATGATTGGGGAAAGAAAGAAGAAGAAAAAAGGATTTAAAGTTATAACTATTATATTTTCTTTATTAATGATTATAACTTGTGTTGGGGTTGCTACCTTAGGAGTTTTAGATATTGCTGAGATTCTTCCTCTTTATGATGTCCAATTACATTATTACAATTATACTTTCCACGATTATAAAGGAGAGGTAATCAAAACATATAAAGTTTTAAAGGGCAAGTCTTTTGAAAAAGAAGCACCTACGACCTCAAGAGAAAATAAGTTAGTTGAGGTAGGACAAAAAGAAATTGATGGGCAAATCATCCCAATTTATAAAGAAATGACATATACATTTTTAGGATGGGATATTAACGGAGATAATAGAGTCGACTCTTTTCCTTCAAAAACTTATTTTTCAGTTGATGCAAATCCGGTCTTTAAATTGGAGAGTCGTGTTTTGGAGTAATTATGAAATTATCAACTTTTTCTAAAATAGTTATTGCTTCAAGTTCGATTATCATCACGGCTGCTGTTACGATGACAACTATTTTCTTTTTAAATGATAATGGGGTCATAACATTGCATGATGATAAAACACATTATTATCAAGCTGATTTTTATGTTGACGACACGCTTGTTTTTTCTGAGAAACTTCCTAAAGGTGCTTTTTTAGAGTACCCTTATTCAAATATGCCTATGAAAGATGATGATGCTGATGGCACAAAGTATCAATTTATCGGATGGGATTTACTTGGCAATGGTATTGTAGATATAGTCCCAGCAAATATTTATTCAAACATATCTGCACGAGCTATTTTTACGCCTTATACACTTCCGGATATTGATCTTTCCAATATTGATTTATATCAACTTTTACAACTTTTAGAAGATTTAGACATTGATTTAGAGTCATTCATTAATTTCTTTGGATTAGATTGGGAAGATTTAATGGAATTAATCGGTGTTTCTGCTTTTAGATATACAACTGATTATAGTGGAATAGCATATTTTAGAAGTGAATCTTTTGGCAATTATAATTCTTCAAAATTTAAGTGGAACGACGCTGACTTTTTTGATACAACTACGTTAACAAGTGGAATAAATCCTCTACAATTTAGTGCAGATAAAATGAGTAGAGTTCAAAATTCTTACGATTTTAATATAATTTACGATAAAAGAGGCAAAAAGTACCCAGTAGTAAATTATGAATCTTTCAATAATCAAGGATTACAAACAGATTCATATTCTTTAACTGAACCTATAAATAATGAATACTTTTCGGCTGGATTCCCTTATTATCCTGCAACATCTTATTCTTTAAATTTATTAAAAACTACTCAATTTTCTTCGTCAAAATTAGAAGTTGATGAACAAAATTATCGAGAATATGCGTATTCAAAATATTTAACTATTGAAGACAAATATCAAAGTTATTTTTCTGACTTAAATAAAAAATATGGCATATCATATCAAAAAGGCGATTATACTTGCCTAGATTATATAAATTCCTTCTATTTTACAACATGTACATTTAATTACATGATGAAATCTTATCCAAAAAGTAAAGATCCTATTATTTATTTTCTCGATGAAGCTCATGAAGGTACATCAAGACATTTTGCTTCAGCTTCTACTTTATGGTTTAGAAGTTTAGGAATTCCTGCTAGATATTGCCAAGGATATATTTCTTATTCGCAAGCAGGTGTTGAAAACACAGTCAACGCCCTTCAATCTCATAGTCGGTGTGAAATTTACATTGATGGATTAGGGTGGATTCAATTTGATCCTTCTTTGCAATGTTTAGACAGAGAAACACTTTTATATATGTTTTATGGAATTAATCCAGATGATATTGAAATAGATGAATTTGCAAACAAAACACTTGAATATATTGAAGTAGAGCCTAGTGAAGATGAACTCGTATTTTTTATAAATGATGAGGTTAAGTATGATAAGTTAAAAGTACTTGCATATTATGATGATAAATCCTCTAGATATGTAAAACCTACATTTGTTAAAACTCCATCCACTGAAACGGAAGGCAAAAAAAATGTATTAGTTTTTTATAATGAAGGTAGCATCACAAAATATGCAACGTATCAAATAGAAGTGATTATTCCGAAAATAGTTGGTATAAGATTATATACAGATAATGTTCAACGCACTTTCTACAAAGGTAATAAATTTAATTATGATGGCTTAAAAGTATTTTTGGTATATGAAAATAAAAGAGAAACTTATCTATTTCATGATGTATTAACTATATCAGAACCAGATTTAACAAAATTAGGTACGCATACAGTTACAGTTTCTTATACTCACGAAGATGGAGTAACGTATACTGCATCATATGAAATTGAAGTTAAAGTTGACGGTGTTATAGGTGTTGAATTAGAACTTAATAAAACAACTTATTTTTTAAACGAAGAATTTGATTACGAATCAATGATTATTTCTCTAATTTATAGTCAAGGAGGGAGAGAACCTACTGAATTTGTTGAAAGTCAGATGTCAATAGAAGGTTTTAGCTCTAAGACTGAGGGAACTAAGAAAGTCAAACTTAAATACATAAATAATGATGGTAATGAAATTTATTCCAATGTAGTTATTGTTACTGTTAAAGATAAACCTACTGCAACTTTAGATATTTCAAAAAATCTCACTTTGGATTACACAGGCAGAGAATATACAGGCGAAGATTTTGCCGAATATGTGACCGGTTTGAGAAATGGGGATAGAGCTGAAATTAGTGTTAATTCAAATGGTATTTTATTGAATCCGGCTACTTATAGAGTAACATTATCAGTTAGAATTTTAGATTACTTAGGTAATGACGTTACTGAAAGTGAATATAAGGAAATAAAAAATAACAATTTTACAATACGTGTAAGAATAACTCCTCCACAGTTGGAATTATCACTTGGCTATAATGAAATTTATCTTATCTATTTAGAAAGTTCGACAGGCAAATACTATTATATAAATGAAAAGGATGAAAGGGTCGATATTTTCGGACGGGATCCAACTAATATTTATAATATTACATACATCGGCTTAGCTAGTTATGATTCTATAAATATTGAATCTTTATCGATAGAAGCTAAATCTTCGACCGAAGGTATAACTTATGACATTAATTATGATGGATTAGAAATTATAAATAACATAAGTGGTCAAAATGTAAAAGACATTTATGAAATTTCTACTATACCTCTTACAGTTATCAAGGTGTAAAAATGAAGTACGGGAATTATAAGAAAAAAGTATTAATAGTAAATAAAATTTTGAATTTTTTATTCAAAATTCGTTTTATTATTCTTTCTATCATAGTTGTTTCTTTAACTGCTTTCATTTCAATAAATTCGATTACAGGAACTAGTGCTACTTTTACAACGAAAATTGAAGAAGTTCATTATGGTGAAGATTATGATTTTTTCTCAAAAGCAACATTAAATAATGGATATGTCGAATATAAAAATAAAAGAGATGATAAATGGAGCGATATAAAGCCAAAAAGAGCCGGAGAATATTTGGCAAGATGTTACTCTTTTAATGGATGGAATAATAAAGTATATGGTGAAACTGTTGAATTTAAGATACTTCCAAAAAATTTAGCGGTTACTTATGTTTATAAAACAATTATATATGGGGAAAAAATAGAGTTTGAGTATACTGGTTTAGAGTTTTCAGATCATGTTGAAAATATAGTATATGACTTCGGAGAAGACTATTTTAAAGTAAATCCTTTTTTAGAAAATAAAACTTTTGAATGCGATGTTTTATTTAATGAGGAAAAATTTAAAGTAGTTGATTTAAATGGAAATGACGTTACCTCTAACTACGTTGTCAGTTATCCTAGTGAAAAGATTTTAATACAAAAAAGACCTTTATCAATTTTAGGAGATGATAAAACTAAAACATATGATGGAGAAGAACTTTCTTCAACTGATTATAAATTTATAAATAACACCTCTTTAGCAGAGGGTGATGAAATTGAAATTGTTGGAAACGCAACAATTACTGAACTAGGTACTATTTCTAATAATATTGATTTTAAAATTAAAGATTCAAAGGGATTTGATCGAACAGCTTATTACGATATAACATCTGATCTTGGCGAATTGTCTGTTACAAAGAGACAAATATCAATTCAAACGAACTCAATTGAAAAAGTTTATGATGGACTTCCTTTAAAAGAAAGTGACTTTAATTATGAAATTACTGGCGATTCAATATTAGATAATCATTTATTATCTATTGAATTTGAAAATATTGGCGTAATTAACGCTAATTCTTGTACAAATTCTATTTCTTATACCATTATCGATAAAGATAGCGGAGCAGATGCTTCAAAATATTATGATATTAGCTTTGATTTTGGAAGTATCAATATTTCTAAAAAAACTATTACTGTTTCAAGTTATAGTGAAGAAAAAATCTATGACGGAATTGAACTTAAGGGTGATTTTATATATGAAGGTCTTGCAGATAGTGATGAGATTGTTTTTAACACCAATGCGCCTTCAATTATTGAGCCTGGAGATGTTACATATTCACCTAATTTTGATATTGTTAATAAAGATAGTAAAGAAAGCGTTATCGATAATTATTTAGTTGAAAGTATTGAAGGCACTTTAACTATTAAAATAAGAAATATTAATGTTTTTACTAATACCATTAAAAAAACTTATGATGGTGTTGCTTTAACAAGAGATGATGTTTCCTATAATATCGCGGGTGATGGATTGCTTGATGGACATCATGTAGAAGCAATTTTTTCAATGGAAAGTGAAAATATGCTAGGT
This sequence comes from Candidatus Onthovivens sp., assembly GCA_034087725.1. Taxonomy (GTDB): domain Bacteria; phylum Bacillota_I; class Bacilli_A; order RFN20; family CAG-826; genus Onthovivens. The sequence goes on from JAXDXW010000016.1 coordinate 5,318, forward strand.
GGTTATACAAATTATCGTAATAGTTTTGCTAGTTTTAATATTTTGGATGAAGAAAACAATGATGTATCAAAATATTATAATATTTCTAATTTTTACTTTGGAACTATTACCATTTTAAATCGTGAATTAACTATAAAAAACAGTGCTACACATTATGAATATGATAATTTATACCACTCTAATGATGACTTTACTTCTGAAGGTTTAGCTGAAGGAGACACTATTGTTATCGATGATTCTGCCTTGGTATCAATTAAAGAAGTTGGAAATAAAAAGAATAAACTAACTTACGAAATTAAAAATCTTAATGGTGAAGATGTCACTAAATATTACAATATTACTGAGGATTTCAATGATATTGTCGTTAATAAAAAAGTAATTTATATTGAATCTAATAATTATGATGCTACATATTCTGGAAAAGAATTATCAGAAAGCGAAATTAATTATCAAATAAAAAATGAAGATTATCCTTCTTTAAATGAAAAATATCTTTTTGATATCCGAATGGACTTAGTTGATAAAAATATTTCCTCATTTGTTGGTCAAGATACACCAAATACATTTAAAACAATAATTTATGATCGCGTAACAGGCGAAGATATTACTGATAATTTCGATGTTCAAGAAACTATCGATACTGTACATATTTCAAAAGCTCCGCTCAATATAAAAACCAATGATGCAGAATTTGATTATAACGGCACTTATAACGAAGAACTTGGTAATACAATCACCGGTATGCAAGGCGATGATTATATAACGATGACCTCAAACACTAAATCAATTAATAAGATAAATACTAAAAATTTCCAGCAATTCAAAATTTATAAAGATAGTTCTTCAAGTACTGCCGATTATGATGTTACAAATTGCTACGATATTAATTATGAATATGGCTCTTTCGTTGTTAATGGTAGAGATATTTCTTTAGATTTATCCGAATGTGGCTTTAATAAAGTGTATGAAAGAGTTTCATCAACTTTCCGTTTTGAAAATTACAAAATTACCTCAGGTTCTTTATTTAGTGGAGATGAAATTAGTTTTAGCTTAAAAAGTGGTAAAATCGGTTCTTTTTCGGTTCCTGGAACATATAATTTACTCGATTATTATGATATTAAAGTAATGCATGGCAATATTGATGTTACTGAAAGTTATAATTTTTTAGATATTATCGGTTGCGATGGAATTATTACAAAAAGGCCTGTTAGTATTCGATTTGATGGTGAAAATAAAACTTATGATGGTTTAGGTGCTTCTATTACTCACCAATTTGACGGACTTTTAGATGGTGATGATTTGACTTATACCACTATTAAAGATAAAAAAAGTTATTATAAAGTCACTGATGGCGAAAATTTTTTGAAACAATATTCAATTATTGATAAAACAAACAATAACAAAGATGTTACTGCATATTACGAACCAACCGTTGTTGAAAATCCGATTATAATTCTCAAAAAGGATTTACTTTTAAAGTTTCCTAACTTTGAAAAAGATTATGATGGGAATGCTGATTTCTCAAGTCAACCAATTCAAGTAATAAGTCCATCACAACTTGGAAATTATGATACTGTTAGTGATTTTTCATTAACAGTTAACGATGAAAATTCTTGTTCAGAAACAGCTTATGATTATGATTTATCTGATGTTGTAATTACAAACTCGTGCTACCGTGAAAATAGTACTAAAAATTATAATATTTCTTTCTTTGGAACCCCAACTTATAAAATAAACCCTATTAGTATTTCTATTTATTTAGACGAAAGTAGTTATAATTTTGTTTATGACGGAAATGAATATTCTTTTACAAAAAATTTAAGATATAGTGGTGTATTGATTAATAATGACAAAATTAGTGTGGTCAATTATGATGATTTTATTGCTAAATACGTTTCCGATTCAGGTAATAAAGTTAATGAAGTATTGCTAGATAATATTGAAATATTGAAAGAAAACGGGGAAAACAATACAAGAAACTACTCAATAAATATCGAATCTGATTATACATATAATATTCTTCAAAGAGATTTAACAATTGTATCTGCGTCCTGTAAAAAACCTTATAATAACTTACCGGTTGAATCTTCTTTAAGAGATAAGTATCAAATTGCAAGTGGAACTTTAGCAATAACAGACTCACTTCAAGTTACTTTTAATGAAGTTAACGATGTAGATGCTGGTAATTATGAAAATTCTTTCGATGTTAAAATTGTAGATAAGAGCACTTTAGATGATGTTACAAGTAATTACAATGTTGTTAAAGTTTACGGTGATATGACGATAGAACCTATTCGTATTTCTATAACTCAAAATAATATTTCTCAAAAATATGATGGAAAAACATATGACTTAAACATCGAAAATAATAGATATGCTTTAACGAATCAAACGACATACTTTACAATTAATAAAGAAACTTTTGATTTACTTAAAGCGATTGACGGACTTGAGTGGTACATAGAATTTAAAGAAGAGGTTAAAGGAATCTTTAATGTCGGAACTTATTCATACGATTTTTCATTGTTACTTTTGCTTAACGGGGTAGATGTCACATCATCTTCTAATTTTGTATTAGATAGTACAACTGAAGGTATTTTTAATATAGACATAACAAAATTAAATTTAATTATCTCGTTTATTGGTGGCGAATCTCCTTATTTTGAAGATTTATATTTCCCTGAGATTTTTACTCTTTCAGGTGATGTATATAACATGCAAAAAATAGGTGATGTATTGTATTTTGGAAACGAGAAGCGGGATAAAAATAAAGACAATTACGAAGGATTGGAAGATATGATTGAACCTGGAGTTTATGATGAAGAATATTTTGCTGATTTCTTTGCTTCTATTAGAATTTTAAATAAAAAGGGAGAGGATGTGACCAATTGTTATTCAATAAATATAAATTTTAAAAAGGTAATTATCGAGGAGTAGATTATGATTAGAAAATTCAGATGTCCAAAATGTGGGGAAATATTTACCGGGCGTTTAGATCACTGTCCAAAATGTGGTGTTGAACTCCATTATTTGCAAGAAAATCAAACAAAGAAGACAGAAGATGTCGAAACTAATTCAAATAAAGAAGTTTTTCATTATAACGACGACAATGTTTTAAAAAATGGCACTGGTGAATTTGATTTTTCTCAAAATAAAACTTCATCTCAGCAAAATAGCGTTCAAGGTCCAATGGAAGTGACAAAAACAGTACAAGTTATACCTGAAAAATATAAAAATTTAACAAATGACTTCATAATTAACGCTGAAGAAAGCTCGTATTTTGACGGGAAATTGATACAGCAAATTGGTTATAATATTTTGGCTACTTTGCTTACATTAATTACTGGTACTTTGGGATTACCATGGGCAATGTGTATTAAATATAGACGGGAATGTAAGCACACAGTAATTAATGGAAAAAGATTACGTTTTGATGGAAAAGGGGCGCAATTGTTCGGAAGATACCTTTTATGGTTACTTTTGACAATTATTACGCTATTTATTTTCACATTCCGGTTAAATTTGAACTTAAAAAAGTGGAAAATTAAGCATACAGTTTTTGAATCGGTATATAATTTAGATAAATAGGAGAAAAAGATGAAGAAAAGTATTATTTTATTAGGTGCTGGAATAATTTCAACGTTACTTGTTTCTTGCTCAAATGTTGGAAATGGCAAAGGAAACGGAAATAGTGGTGAAAACAATAATCCTAACTCAATGAATTTTAATGATTATTCATTGGAAACGGTTGTAAATACTGTTAAAAGTTATTGGGCTAGAGAAACTGGATTATCAATAGATTTCGAACTTACTCAATATCACTTTATTATCGATGAAGATACATATGATGTAACAGAAGAAAGCTTGAAAATAAATGGTGAAATTAGTGGTAAAAAAGACTCTGTTTGGTTTACTATTGATAGAGTTTTAAACGGTGAAACTTCACCAAAGTATGGGTTTGCAGCAAAATATGATTCAGATAAAAGTGATGCTATTTGTAAATCATATGAAAATTATAAGTGGGTAGACTTTGATGCTGGAACATATGATTCTATCGAAGAAAAAGCCCTTGAAGTTTTTAATTATTTCTATATGTCGCCAGAAATAATTCAAAATTTTGCGTCTTATACACCTGATACTTATGTTATTAAAAGTATCGCGGGAAGAGAGTGTTTTCAATTCAGTATCGATATGAAAAATCACGGTAAGCAAATAGTTCAAACAGTAGCTTTTGATAGTAAAATTTTACTTCCAATGTATATTAACATTGTAGACAATATTAACCCATCAATTGTATCAACTACTGCTTTAACTGTTTCCTATTTTGGTGATGCAAAAAACGAACCTTCTTGGTAATTTTATTCTATACATTTAAGACCTTTAAATATTGATATTACTCGATTTTATCGGTCTTTTTTTATTTTTATTAATGAATTATTAATGAGGTATATTTTTAGAAATTGATGTTTCATGGTAATACTAAAATATAAGCAAGGAGGAATAAGTATGAACAAATTAATTAAGATTTGTGCATTATCATTATCTTTAGGTGTTTTAGGAGGAACAATTACATCTTGTAACTCAACTCAGACAACACCGGTTGATTATTCTGAAGCTGTTTCGACACCTGATTTAGTCAAAATTGAAGGCGATGATATCGTTGTATTAGAAGAAACAACACAATTGAGTGTTATTTCAAAAGAAGAGGTTGTTGGATATTGGACGACTAGTGATCCTAGTATTGCAACAGTTGATAAAGAAGGTTTAGTAACCGCTAAAAGCACAGGTGAGGTAACAATAAGTTATGTTGCTTTTTCTACAGATGGAAAGAAAACATGGATAGCATCAAAAACTATGTATTCTTATGAGTTTGTCCCATCATTCATTGAAACCGTTAAAGCAATTCAAAGAGGAAAAACATATACTTTAACTGTCAAAAAGAGTAGTGATAAAGTAACTGAAGAAATGCCAGATCCTGCATTAGAAGAAACATATGAATGGAAATATGCAGGAAATGTCGTTTTATGTACAAACAAAAATACAGGTGCAAAGACAATTTATACAATAGATGCAAATGGTCAAGCTATTATTGTCACTGTTGATAAAGAAGGAGAAGTTAAAGTTTCTGAGCCTCAAAAAACAGTTAGTGGATATATTACCGAAGAAACATTCTATGTTGATAAAAACTATCCTTATACAACATTATTTCCATCATTAAATTGCTTAGATACTAATTTCTTACCAGCAATTGCTACAGATAATGGCAAATATGATTTAAATTCTTCAACTAACCAAGAAAGTGCTGATCCTGAAGGCAAATCTGATAGAGATACAGGAAATATGGTCAATCTTCAAAGATTAGTTGCACCAGATAATATTTCTTTAAGCCAAAGACTTTCTTTAAAACATATGTATGCAGTAGTCAATGACGTATACGATATGACAATTTATATTCAAGGAAAAAATAGAGTAATTGGTGAAACAGGATTTTATAATTACGAAATTACCTTATCTGATGTCAATGCTACCACAATTGACGAGGATACTCTTGCTTTAATTGAAGGCAAAACTGCAACAAAAGAAACTAAAAACGCTTTCTTGACTAGAGCCCAAAAATTACTTTCTTATAAATCGTATACATACACGGCAGCTGATGGAATAAGTATTGATGTAGTTGAAAATAAATATATTTGGTACTACTACACTGATGATGCTATTTTAGAGTTATATTCTTCTTATGGTGATGCCTATGGAACAATGGAGTTTAAAAGCTATGGAAAGATTGTTATTGATGGAATTTGGCAATATTGTGAACAAACAGTAACAGTTGATTCTTCAGACCCTGAAAATCCAGCCGTTGTAAGAGGTGAAATAATTAATTATGAATGGGGCTGGGAAGATATTGAAACTTATCCTACTGTTAAAGAATTAGGTTATTCAACACCATCAACATGGGGAATAACTAAAAACATAGACGCCTTAGTTTCTACTACTACATATTTAGGTGTAGATTATGGATTTGATTCTACAAACAGAGATTTATGCTATGATTTAAACGATCAATTTGCTTCAATTACAGGTTTAGTTGATAGTACATCGATCGGCGCCACAAATACACCAGCACTAATTCGATTAATGTTTACAGATAGCCCATATGCAGCTTCATATTGTGTTGTTGCCGAAGAAGATAAAGATTGTAAGTTAACAGTTGGATTATATTATAGAGATAATAGAATCGTTGATATAACTTCCTCAGGTAACGGGCACCATGTTGCATTGTCTAATTTCGGAAATGTAGACAATCCTGAAATCAAAGCATATTTAGAAAGTTTAGCAAAATAAATATCAAAGAGGCGAAATGCCTCTTTGATCTATTTATAAGAGTACTTTTATTAATAAAATATTATTAATAAAAACTCATATATATTTTTTTATAGTTTTGTATTAAAATAAAGAAATACGGAGAAGGAGGAATATTATGAAAAAACATTTACTCAGTTTGTCGGTGTTTAGTGCTTTTGCTCTTTTTTCATTAGGTTTTGTCGGAACAAAATCTTATGCAAATGAAGCGACTGCTTTAAATGATGAAGTAATGGTTATTTCAAAAGAAAATGTTGATAACGAAGACCTCTTAAGAGATATTCGTAGTATATGCGGTTACAATTTCAAAATAACTAATACTTTTACTGGCATTGTTAACGGTTATAAAATTCAAGTAAATGAAAACTACTTACCATACTTAAGAAAATTGAATAGTGTTGAAACAGTAAGTCATGATAATGTAGTTGCTACTCAAAGTGCTGATGAATACAAAGATTACACTTCAGCTCTTATGACAGAGGCTCCAGAAAATGATTCACTTGCAGATATGCATGTTTCGTCAAAAGCCGGTTCTCGTAGAGGCGAAGGAACACTTATTGCTGTCTTAGACTCTTCTTTTAGTTATAAACATAACGCTTTCAAAGATTTTGATGCAAGTGAAAATGTTCAAACTAAATTATCACAAGATGATGTTTCTTCAATTAAATCTACTAAAGGTTTTCATGCACCAAATGGTCAATACATTAATTCAAAAGTACCTTACGTTTGGGATTACGGCGGAACTTTAACATATAGTGAAGATAACGGCTATAGTGCAAGTAAAGAAGATGCGATTGTTGAATCTACTTATTCAGATCATGGAATGCACGTTTCAAGTATCGCTTCAGCAAACGGTCAATTTGAAGGTGTTGCACCATATGCTCAACTAGCTTTCTTAAAAGTTTTTGGTGAAGTTACAAACATTAGATCTACTGCATGTTTAGAATCAATGATTGTTAATGCGCTAAATGATGCTTATTATTTAGGCGCAGATGTAATTAATATGTCTTTAGGTAGTGATTTAAATGAATTTACTAGAGAAGATGAAAAGAGTGCAAGCGTTATAGCTTGTAATAGATTAAAAGATGCTGGTGTTGTAATTTCAGTTGCTGCTGGTAACTCTGGTAAAGGAAATTGGTCTCAATCTGGTGCTTATGCATTTGATACAACACAAACTATTGAGCAAGGTATATTAGGATCATATGCAACATACGATGCTACAACCGTTGTTGCAGCCTCAACATTATCAAATGACTCTTCAAATAAAGGTTCTTATTCTTATGATGGACATACTTTCCAAGGAAATGACCAAGTAGTAAATAGAACAACTTCAAGTGGAGAGACTAAGTTTAAAACTCAAAAACCATTTTATTCATTGATTAAAGAAGGCGAAAGATTTGCTGAAATTGAATATGTTATGGTACCTGGAGTTGGTGCTGTTCCAACCGATATTTCATCAGACGATCCATCCAAGGTTTTCGAGGATGATTATGCTAATATCGATGTAACCGGTAAAATTGCTGTTGTTGAAAGAGGTGATATCGCTTTCTCAGCTAAAGTTAAAAATGCTCATGATCATGGAGCTATAGGCTGTATTATTTATAACCATACAAGTGATACAATGGGTTATTTTGATTTATCATCTGCTAACGAGGATGACTTAATTCCTACGTTAGGAGTTGGACACGAAACTGGTGTTGAATTAGGCGAAGCTGATAATAAGATTATTACAATTTCAGTTGATAGAACTGCAGATTTCTCATCTGACGGTATGCTAGCTGATTTAACAATTAAACCAGAAATTACAACTCCAGGACAAAATATTGCTGGTGCTGTTAATTTGGATGCATCTGGTAGAACATCCTACAACACATATGCATATTATAATGGTACATCCATGGCAACACCTAACTTTACTGGCGTTGTCTCTTCGCTATTAGCTGCTCAACAATTTGAGACAGAAGAAGAAAAATTAGCTTATAAACATACAATTACAACTCGTTTAATGACAACTGCAGATCCATTGCTCCAAAGTGATGGAACTCCTGTTGCTGTTAGAAAGCAAGGCGCAGGTCTTGTTAACTTAGATGAAGCATTAAGCGGTATGTACTTAGAAAGCGATGCTGGAAATGGTAAAGTTGAATTAAAGAATAACGCTGACATCGCTGCAGGAATTATCGATTTCAACGTAACAATCCATAACCCAGATAAATTAACATCTAAATGGGATGCTTTATTAGAAGTTACTATTCCTGATACAGAATATTTAGATGGTGCATCATTCCCTAAATATAAAGGTGTTAAGATGCAATCTACAAATCAATATAGATTAGGATCATCTGAATTTGAGGTTCAATTAACAGGTGAAGAAACTCAAACCGTTCATGTTAGATATGAATTAAGCAAAGCTCAAAAAGCATATATTGATTCAATTTATGAAGATGGTATTCAAGTTGAAGGATTCTTGAATTTAACATCTCAAACCGAAGGTGAACCAACATTATCAATCCCTTACTTAGGATTCTACGGTGATTTCTCCAAAGGTGATGCTGTCGAACCATTTGATTTCGAAAAAGAAGAAGGCAAGATTTATGGATCTGACTTACTTAATAGTTTAATGACGGACACTGGATTAAATAGACCTAATTCATCATTTGGCTCATGTGTATTTGTTAGTGGCGGAGGCATTGAAGGTGTTTCTTTAGAAGGCATTTTAAACAATACTGTTAAACCATATTCATTATACACACCTATTAAAACTACAAAAATAGGTGATACGTATACAATGTATGCTGGTGCTACTGGATATGCTGACACAATTGCATTTATGCAATTTGTCAATAGAACAGTCGTTGACAATGTTATCTATCTTAAAGATAGAATGGGAAATACTGTATTAACTGATCACATGTTTGACAGCTTATTTGGCTCAGAAGATGTTTACACACTTTATAAATCACGTGCATCTACTGACTTGACTTCAGGTGATACATATCTCATTGCTCATAGAGCTTACACAATTATTCCTTTAACTGATTATGCTGATGGAACATATACAATTGAATTCCACTACACATTAGCAAGTGGAGATACACAAACTAAGATTTATAAGTTAAATATTTCTAAAGACGCTACTGTTGGCTCGAGTTCTTACTTTGATTATAGTTCTTCAAGTAACACCTTTGAAATCGATTATTCTGAATCAATTTACGATGTTATTTGTACCGGAGCACAAGATATTAAAGTTGATGGCAGCAAAATCACAATCAATTTAGGAAAGCTTCAATTAAAGAACAATATTAGTTTCAAGATTGTTCAAGATAATTACATTTCAATTACTGGAATTATTAATCCTGATGGCACTGCAGTTCTTTTAACTCAAGAAGTTGATGTTGGCGCAAAATTCCGTTTATCTGCTCAAGAGGACTTTACAAGTGCTAATGGTAAAGTAAGTGGTACTTTATACACAGTCACTCTCTACGGTGCTGATAATAAGAAAGTTACTTTAAAGAAATCTTACACAATCTTATTAGATACAAATGCGGCAGCATTTACCGGAGCAAAGAATGCTACAGTTTATGAAGTAAACGCAAAAAATCAAACTGTTACAAATAAGAATACTTCATTATCTGATAGCGGAGTCTTAAAGATAACTACAAATTATCCTAAATTCTTAATCGGCGTTAAAGGCGGCTCTAATCAACCTTCAGGCGGTAACGGCGGAGGCTGCGGTGGAAGTGTTATCGCTACTTCTGTAGTACTTGCAACTATTGCATTGGGCGCTGGTGTTCTTGGTGTTTCATATAAACACAGTAAGAATAAAAAAGAAGACTAATTAGAATTTTATTAAAAGAGAAAGAACTAGAGAATTCTAGTTCTTTTTTGTAGTTTATAAAAAAGGAATTTAATGATATTATTATTAAGCAAAGTGTTTTTAATTTATTTTTATTTAATTTATCAAATTTTAAAAAAATATTTGAGTTTTGCAGGGTTTTTATTTAAAATAGCGAGTTTTTATGGAAAAAATTACAAGTTTTACACAAGAAATCAAGGAAGAAATTTGCTCACTAAAAGAACTAGATTTTGAAAAATCTATTTCTTTACTTTCTGCATACATTAGAGCAAACGGATCTTTAGTCTTTAAAGGAGGACATGATTACATTGTTTTAGAATCCGAAAACGCAAAAACAGTTAAATTCATTTATCAATTACTTAGAGACATTTTAAAAAATGTTGATGTTCATTTCTCATACAAAAGAACTATGAAGTTGAACAAAAACACTAAGTTTGTTTTAGAAATAAATAACGCAAAAGAATGTGCAGAATTTTTGAAATTAGATTTTTTAGAAAGTAAAATCCCTTATAGACTTACAGATAAACAAAATAAAATTAAAGGTTATTTTATGGGGTTATTTTTAGCTTGTGGATCTTGCAATGACCCAATTAGTACAAATTATCATCTTGAATTAGCTTTAAAAGATGAAGATTTTGCTCAGGCAATTTGTAAATTATCTACAAAAATTAAATCAGTTAATTTTAATTTCAAAATAATAAAAAGACGTAATAATTTTATCGTTTATTTGAAGAAATCTGATTTAATTAGTGATTTTTTAGCTTTTATAGAAGCACAAGAAAGCTGTTTGAAATTTGAAGATGTAAGAGTAGAAAGAGACTTTTCTAATATTAATAATAGATTAATTAATTGCGACTCATATAATTATAAGAAAACAATTCAAAACTCTAACAAGCAAATTGAGATGATTAATTTCATAGATGCAAAATTAGGAATTAAAAACATTTCTAATTCAAAGATTAAAGAATTGTGTTTGTTACGAATTGAATATCCAGAAGCGAATTATGTTGATTTAGCCCAATTTTTAGGTGAGAAATTTGGGATTTCAGTTTCTAAAAGTAGTGTTAACCATTTATTTAGAGCAATAAAAGATATGGCGAGGTCTTTAGGATATGAAAATTGAACATATTGATATTAATTATGAGTTCGGGAAAAGAATTAAATACTTAAGAAAACTGAAAAAAATATCCCAGGAAGAACTAGCATTTAGATGCAATCTTAATAAAAACTATTTAGGCGATGTAGAAAGAGGAAAAAGAAATCCAACCCTGATGGTTATAGAGAAAATAGCTTCAGGGCTGGATATATCATTAGCAGAATTGTTTTTAGGGATGTAATTACAACTTTATTTTATTTATTCTTAATGCGTTTAAAATACAAATTAATGTGACTCCAACATCACCAAATATTGCTAACCACATTGCAAATTGTCCAAGAATACCGGTTGTTGTAAGAATTAATATTAAAACTTTTATACCTATACTGAAAATCATATTTTCATATACTATATAAATTGTTCGTTTAGCTAATTTTTTTAATTTATTAATACAACTAAGATCGTCGTTCATTATTACTATATCACTTGCCTCGATTGCAGCCTGACTGCCAATAAGACCCATAGAAATGCCAATATCAGCTTTCTTTAGACTTATAGCATCATTTATACCATCCCCGACGAAGCCTACAACGTCTTTTTTATCCTTATTTTCTAATATTGTATCGAGTATTTTGGCTTTATCAGTAGGAAGAAGATTAGAATAAACATGTTGAATATTACAAGATGATGCAACCTCATTGGCTACATCTTGATTGTCACCTGTTAACATGTAAACATCGTTAATTTTATATTCACTGAATTGCTTAATTGCTTCTTGTGATGTTTCTTTTAATGTATCCTTAATGACAATAAAGCCTAAAAATTGATTGTCGTAACTAACATAAACAATTGTGCCAATATCATTAGATTTAGTATAACTAATGTTATTTTCTTCCATTAATTTTTCATTACCTGAAAGAAGTCTTTTACCATCATAAAGTAGAGAAACACCCTTGCCATCAACGAGTGTGTAGTCGCTTATTTTACTTTCTTCAACGATATATGGAGTACCACTTTTTATTGCGATCGCGATTGGATGAGAAGAGTAAAATTCTGAAATTTTAGCGAATTTTAAGACACTTTTGTCTGTAAAATCTTGGATTTTTGCGATTTCAAAATTTCCCTTGGTGATAGTCCCTGTTTTATCCAAAACAAGTTTATTTAACTTATTTAATTTTTCTAAATAGATACTTCCTTTAATTAATGACTTATATTTGGAAGCATGACCAATACTTACAAAATAGGCCATAGGAACTGAAATAACTAAAGAGCAAGGACAGCTAACAACTAAAAAAGAAGCTCCTTTGTAAATCCAATCTGACCAAACTTCCAAACTACTATAATTAATAATAAGAGGTGGAAAAATTGAAACAATGAAAGCTAAAATTACAACAATAGGTGTGTAATATTTAGAAAATTTTGAAATAAATTTTTCTTCTTTAGTTTTAACGTTCGTTGCGTTTTCGACCATTTCTAATACTTGAGATACTGTTGAATTGAAAAAAGTAGTATTTGACTTAATAATTAAAGGAGATGTTAAATTAATAACACCACTTATTACATTATCGTTTATTGTTACATCTTTTGGTAAACTTTCTCCTGTCATAGAGCTTGTGTCTAAAGAAGATGATCCGCTTATAATTGTTCCATCAAGAGGTATTCTTTCTCCTGGTTTTACTATAATAATATCTCCTTCTTTAGCAGAAAACGGATCAATAATTTCTTCTTTTCCATCTTTATAAAGAGTTACCTTATCAGGACGAATCGACATAATATCTTTTAAACTATCCTGTGATTTTTTATAGCCTAAATCTTCGATGAATTCTCCCCATTTGAAGAATGTAATAATTGCAAGGCTTTCAACATAGTCTCCTATGCAGAATGCTGCAATTGTCGCTAATAATGTAAGTGTTATCTCGTCAAAAAATTGTTTATTTAAAATATGTCTAAACATTTTTATGAAGAGATCATACGCTAATAGCAAATAAAAAAATAAACATATTGGTAAAATTATTACATTATCAACTACATTGTTGGCAATTGAATCATTCCCATATAATAAGTGCATTATAAGCAATATCACTAAAGAAATAGAAACAATAATATTTTTAAATAAAGTTATTTTCTTTTTCATTATCTAATACGTGTTAAGCTAACTCCGTCCTCAAAAACCCTGCAGATCTCAACTATTTTTTCAAAATTTAAAGAGTCTGTATGTTCTAAAATCATTTTTTTATTCATAAAATTTATAGTGCAAGTTGTAACGCCTTCTACTTTAGAAATTTTTCTAGATAATATTTCTGCACAGTTTGCACAATCTAATCCACTTACTAAAAATACTTTTGTCATTGTTAATGATCCTCCTTAAGGTGCTTTCGTGCTGTCTCGATGATAATGGAGACATGTTCATCGTCCAGCGAATATATTACATTTTTGCCAATTTTCTTGTACTTAACTAATTTATTATCTTTTAAGGTTTTTAATTGATGTGAAATTGCTGACTTTGTCATTTCCAGAGCGACACAAAGTTCGCTTACAGTCATTGATCTCGTATCTAAAGCCCAAAGGATTTTTATTCTTGTTGAATCTCCAAAGACTTTAAAAAAATCAGATATATCATAAATTTCCCTTTCGTTTATCATCTCTTTTTTAATAGAAGATATTTTTTTATTTAATGTTTCCGCCATTGCTCCTCTCCTCTTTATTAATTATCATAGTTGAGCAACTATTCAACTGTCAAGAAATAAATGCATATAATGCAAAAGATTTATCATTTCTTGTATAATGTTTTTATGAAAAACATAATTATTTATAAAACTAATACCGGTTTCACAAAAGAGTATGCAGAAATGCTTGCGCGAAGGATTGATGGAGAAGTGATACCGGTAAATAAACTAAAAACTAAAACACTTAAAGAAGCAGATAACATTTTTTATGGTGGCCCACTAAGAAATAACGTCATTTTAGGAATCAATAAGTTTCTTAAAAAATATAACGTCTATAAGGATAAAAATATTTTTATATTTGCTGTTGGCATACAACCAGAAGATAGTGAAAAAAGGGAAAATGTAATTGCGGCAAATGGATTAGATTTGTATCATGTAAGACTATATTTTTTGCTTGGAGGTATGGACTTAAATAGAATGAGTAAAATTAAAAGATTTTTTATTGCTCAAGGGATGAAAATGGCTTCCAAACAACAAGGGATTAGTGAGGACTTAATTAAATCTAGGCTTGAAAATCCAATAAATATGGTTAATTCATCTAATTTGGATAAAATGGTAGATGTTTATAGAAGGGTTATAGTTCGAAAATAAGCATGGAAAAACTTTTTCAATGTTCGAATATGCATTGTGCTGCCTGCAAGGCAAATATAGAAAATGCAATTAATAAATTGAATAATGTAGTGTCTGTTGAAGCTAATGTTGTTACTTCATCAATAAAAGTAATTACAAAAAAAGATATACCTAGTGAAGAGATTATTAAAGCATGTAAAACAATTGGATATAATGTAAAAGAGTTGCAAGACTTTGATCTATTTAATAATTCTATAAAAGTAAAAGAAATTATTATTAAAATAATTTTAGGTATCATTTTACTTATACCGCTCATGTATTTAGGCATGGGAAGTATGTATCCTTCTGTTATACCAGAATTCGTTAAGACTCCTATATATGTAGGCGAATGGATTCAATTTGGTTTTGCTACATTAATTATAATTTTGTTTCTTGAATATTTTAAAAGTGGTTTGCTCTCTTTAATTAGACTTAAGCCAACTATGTATTCTTTGATTTTTATTGGAAGTTCACTATCTTATGCTTATAGCCTTTATCTAACTATAACGCATACCATTAATCCTCCACTTCCAATGCATTATTCTCATATGCATCTTTATTATGATGCAAGTGCAATGATATTGGTCATTGTAACAATTGGTAAATTAATAGAGAATTTATCAAAGAGAAAAGCGCAAAAATCTTTACAAAAATTAGTAAACTTAAAACCTAAAATCGCACATTTATATAAGGATAATACAATTTTTGATGTAGAAAGTAAATTTTTGAAGAAAAACGATATAGTTATTGTTAACGCAGGAGAAAGCATCCCTGGCGATGGAATTGTATTAAACGGAAATAGTAGTGTCGATGAATCGGTTTTGACTGGAGAATCGTTGCCTATTTTTAAAAAGGAAGATGATTCGGTTATATCGGGCTCGATTAATTTAGATAGTACCTTAAAAATACACATAACTAAGGATTATTCAGATTCAACTTTATCAAAAATAATTTCTATGGTTATGGAAGCTGGAAATATGAATACTAAACTAACTAACAAAATAGATAAAGTTGCTCTTTATTTTTGCCCGGCAGTTATTATTTTAGCTATTCTTACTTTTATTCTTTGGATTACTATTGATCCTTTGCATAGTTTTGATAAAGCATTTTCTTTTATGATTAGCGTCGTTGTTATTAGTTGCCCTTGCGCGCTAGGTTTAGCTACACCAATATCATTGATGGTTGGAAGCAGTATCTTTTCTGGCAAGGGGATATTGGTAAATAATAGCGAGGCAATAGAAAATATTAAACTCACAAATTGTTTGGTTTTAGACAAAACGAACACTATAACAACTGGCTCTCTCAAAGTACAAAAGTGCTTATTTTTCGAAAAAACCCCGCAAATCCTTGATGAAATTTTAACTTTAGAGAGTTTTTCATCACATCCTTTAGCTAATGCAATAGTTTCATATTTATCAGATTCAAAAATTTCAAATGACTTTATTAATAACGGCATAGAGCCTGGAAAAGGTGTGTTCGGTAAGTTTAAAAATCACAATTTATATGTTGGAAATTATGCTTATCTTAAAGAAAAATTTATAAATATCTATAATGAATATTCAAAAATTATTGCGGAAGAATTAGATAAAGGATTTTTGCCTATTATCGCTTTTGATGACAAAAAAGTATTTGCTATTTTTTCATTGAAAGATCAACTAAAACCCGAATCAATTTCCTTTATAGAAGAAGCAAAGAAATATTTCAAAAAAATAGTTCTCCTATCTGGCGATAATAAAAAAATAGCTGAATCAATCGCAAAAGAAGTAGGTATTGAGGAAGTCATAAGCGAAGTTTTACCTAATGAAAAAGACAATTACATCAAAAGGCTTCAAGATGAAGGATATAAAGTGGTAATGATGGGCGATGGAGTAAATGATGCTATTGCTCTAAAAAGAAGTGAGGTAGGTATAGGAGTAGCGAAAGCAACTGATATTGCTTTAGCGAGTAGTGATTTTATTTTATTGAACGATAACTTAATTTCTACTTTAGATATAATTAAAATCTCAAAAAGAATTAGAAGAAATATTAATTTTAATTTATTTTGGGCGATTTTCTATAATATAATTTTCATCCCTGTGGCTGCTGGAGCATTTAGTTTCTTTGGCTTCACTCTTTCCCCAATGATTTGTTCGGTTTTGATGGCTTGTTCTAGTGTTACAGTTTGCATAAATTCGTTATCATTATTTATCCAACATAAAATAAAGTAGAAAATATTGTGTATAATACTTCCATGAAGCCTTTTGAATATTTTATTACCTATTGTTTTCTTTTTATTATTGGTGGAACGGGTGGATATTTAATTGAAATTTTATTTAGAAGATTTTTTAGTATGAAAAAGCGGATTAATCCAGGCTTTTTAAAAGGTCCTTGTTTACCATTATATGGTTTTGGTGTATGCATTTTGCATTTTTTATCAACATTGTTTTTTCAATACTGTATAAAAGAAGGGACATATAATAGTTTTTATAATTCTCCATTTTACACACCAAGTGGTAACCTACCTTTTTGGGGAGCCTCAATAATTATTATATTTGTTGTAGGTGTATCGATGACTCTTCTCGAATATATTGCGGGTATAATTTTTGTTAAAGGATTTCATATAAAATTATGGGATTATTCATCTATGAAAGGAAATATTCAGGGATTGATATGTCCTTTATTTTCTTTTTTACGGCTATGCGTTGGCGCTATCTATCGGTTCACACTTAGACCTTTAATTGATCGATGCATTATGTTTTTTATAAACCATATGCTTGTAATAACTTTTTTCATAGGCGCATATCTAGCTGTGTTTATTTTGGATTTTTATAATAGTGTTCAATTATCGTTGAAAATACGAACTGAATCAAAAATGTCTAAAATTGTTACCGATTACGAGCAATTAAAGCTAAAGATGAAAGAAAAACACTTCAAAAATACGAAAAAGAATCTTTTCTCTTCAGCGGTAAAAGAAAGCGCTGCACCAATAACAAGTAAATTGAACCGATTATCTTATAATTTGAAAAAACATTTATATATAAATAATGAAATTCCATCAAAAACAGCTGCAGAAATCGATGAAACTCCACGAACAATAGATAAAAATAAATAAAGATGTAAATGCTGCCTCTTTTAACAAAATTGATTATTTTAATGATATAATCTAAAACATGAACACATCGGAAGGCTGCAAAATTATTACAACAAATAAAAAAGCTTACTTTAATTATTTTTTGAGCGATTTTTTAGAATGTGGTATTGAGCTTTCTGGAACTGAGATTAAATCCATAAAAAATCATGGCTGTTCTATTAACGAAGCGTTTGTTGTTATTAAGAATTTAGAAGCTTTCGTAATTAATATGAATATTGCCCCTTATGAAAAAGGAAACATTTATAATCATGATCCACTTAGGAATCGAAAATTGTTACTTCATAAATATGAAATTTTGAAATTGAACAATAAAATTATCAAAGATGGTTTCACTTTAATCCCTACAAAAGTCTATTTAAAAAAAGGTCGTGCAAAGGTAGAAATCGCCTTAGGTAAAGGTAAAAAATTATACGATAAAAGAGAAACAATTAAAAAAAGAGACGACGAGATTAACATGGCAAAAGCTATGAAGAAGGATTACTGATGAAGAAACAAAGTTTACTTTATAAAATTTCATATACTGCACTATTTACAGCGCTAACAGTTATTTTATCTAGATTCTTTGCTGTTCCTGGATTATTTGGCCTCCCCTTTTTAAAAATTTCTTTTGCTAATAGTGTTGTTATTTTTTCGTCGTTTTATTTAGGCCCTTTTTGGGGAATGATAGTTGGAGGAGCTGCGGACGTACTTGGAGCTGTTTTATTTCCGCAAGGAGGCGGATTCAACCCTATTTATACTATTCCAGCACTTTTGACAGGATTAGCTCCATATTATTTATATAAGTTAAGTGAACTTTCAAAATTAGAGAAGAAAATACCTTCTTTCTTGATAATTATTCTTTCTGTTTTTTTTATTTTTACTACTATTATTTTATTTACAAACGATCAAATAATCAGTGGAAAAACCGTATATGTTTTTACTCAAGCTCAAAAAATCACTTTTGTTTGCTTAATTCTTTGCTTTTCAATTTTCTATATTGGAATTTCGATTTTTATACGTATTAAGTTTAAAGATAAAAAAATTAATCAAGAATATAATATGAATTCATTATTATCGAGCATTTTTCTAACTTATATGTTAATAAAGATTCCAATTAGTAGCGCTATTAAAACTTATATGCTTAATTATGATTTTTTGTTTGTATTATTTTTGCAACTTTTAACCGGATTTTTTACTTGTTTAGTACACAGCGTTATTGTAATATCTGCTTTAAATATTGCGTCGACGATTAACAATAGAAGTGCATTACTGAAAGAGAGTCAGAGACATGGTGGAGAAGAAAAAAGTAATTAAAATCATTTTAATTACTTTGGTTGTCACTATTGTGATTACAGCTATAACATTGATTATTATAGGTTTGATACCTGGTGGAAATTTAAATAACAGCGGTTCATCTTGTATTGAAGATAGTTGCACTATAGGTTAATTTTGTATACCTTTTTAGCGTTTTTATACATTAATTTTTCAAAGTCTGACTTATTTAATTTAATTTGATTATTAAAATAATTTTGATAAATTTCTTGATCGAGAGTTTTATAACCATCTATTGGATTGTCTGTTCCAAACATAATTCTATCCATTAAATTATTTTGTTTTATGACTTGAATAAACTCCATATTAACCCAAGCAGTATCAGCATAAAGGTTAGGACATTCCTTCATTGCGCTAATAATTTCCATATGATTGCTCTCTAACACACAATGAGCAGCAACAAAAATAATGTCTGGAAACTCTTTCGCTGCTTTAACGATATATTTCAACTTTGAATAGTTATCTGTAGCAGTGTGAACAAGTATCGGAAAATTAAACTTTCTTGCGATTTCAAAATATGGATAATTACGCTGATCTGAAATTCTCATTCTTGATAGATATGGATGGAATTTTAAACCATGAATAAAATCTAAATGTTTTTTTATAAAATCTTCGAGTTCCGCAGGGTTTTTTTCTAAATGAGGGCGATACCAAACAAGCATCCCTAGTTTATTTTGATGCTTTTTGCATAAAGCCAAAGCTTTCTTAGAACCTTCGAGCTGGCTCGTAAATTTTGTTCTACCCTCTCTAAATTCGGTGCCATCAAAAGAAAATAAAGTGAAATTCACTCTATTCTTTTCCATTGATTTAAGTATCATATCTTCACATTTAGTCATTGTTGGCCAATAGCCATAATGTGCATGAGAATCAATAATTTTCATTATTTAACTTTTGGGTAATAATATTTTGAACCTTTTTCTTTATTGCTTTTTGGCATATTTGCAGGTCTATTTGTACTATTTCCATAAGCAGGAGTTACTCTTGTAGTGTATGGAGCAGTTCCTGGTTGTGTATAGTAGTTTGAAACATAATAGTAATTTTGAGGAGCAGCATTTTGTTTTGTATAATCAATCTTTCTTCTGTTAGCTTTTGAAACATAAGCACTTCCTGTATTTAAGAAAACAAATAAATTGACAACGATACAAATCGCTAAAATCCATAAAATTAAATCGTATCCTATTGTTTGAAGTGCGCTAATTAATTGAGCTTGTTGAGAAAAATCGATAGTTTTAAAATCAATATTTTTAAAGCAAGCAGCATCCCAAAGCTGTGTAAACTTTGCTAAAACAAAAGCTCCGTCAGCATTAATGAAATATGAATATATAACAGAACCGACTATTAAATATCCCCCACCTAAAATTAAAAGCCAGAAACAATAGAATAGAGGCATCCATTTATTTCTAACAACCATTAAAATTAAACACAAAATAATAAATAATGCACAAATTGCAGGAAATGTGTAAGTAATTAAAAAATATAAATTAAAATGTGAAAGTGGAGTAGTAACACCAAAATATATATTATTTAAAATTGTCTTAATATCGAAGAAACCTGTTGTTCCAAAAATAGTTTTGGCAGCAGTTGCTTCTCCTAACATATAAAGAATTCCAACGAGCACAGCAAGTGCGATAAAATTAAGAATGAATTTTCTTGTTACTTTTATAGGTTCCATATGTATTATTTTAAAATAATACAGGGTTTTTTTCTATAAGAAATTAGTAATTAAATGATGATGTTTATAAAAGATGTTAAGAATATGACACATAATAATTGTGATATAATAAAAAGCAAGAGGTTATTATGAATATCGAAGAAAGATTTAAAAAATATATAGCAATTGACACAATAAGCGATGAAAATAGTACAACTTTTCCATCAACTCAATCTCAAATTGAATTTGGAAAGATTTTATTACAAGATTTAAAAGAACTTGGACTAGAAAATTGTTATCAAGATGAATTTGGTTATATTTACGGAAGAATTGATAATAATTGTTCAAAAACAATTGGATTAATTGCTCATATGGATACAGCTCCTACTTTTCCTGGTGGCTGCAAAAATACATTAACTATTAGAAATTATGATGGTGAAGATGTAACACTAGCAAATGGTTTAAAAGTTACTAATAAAGACTTCTTTTTTCTTAAATTGCTTAAAGGAGAAGATTTGATTTTTACAGACGGTGAACATCTTTTAGGTGGAGATGATAAAGCTGGTATTGTTATTATTTTTGATGTTATTGAATATTTTTTAAAGCACAAGGAAGAACTTACTTATAATTTAGCAATATGTTTTACTCCTGATGAAGAAATTGGCTTGGGTGCAAGCAAGTTTGATGTTAATAAAATGAAAGCAGATATTGCTTATACACTTGATGGTGGTCCTATTAATTATGCAAGCTATGAAAATTTTAATGCCGCAAGTGCAAAAATAATAATAGAAGGCGTAAATATTCATCCAGGAAGTGCCAAAAATATAATGCAAAATGCTTGTTTAATAGGAAATGAAATAATCTCTGCACTTCCGCCAGATATGATACCTGCAAAAACGGAAGAATACGAAGGTTTTATCCATTTAGAAGAAATTAAAGGAGATGTTAATCATCTTGAAATGAGTTTAATTCTTAGAGATCATGATCTTAATCTTCTTAACGAGAAAAAACATATTATAGAGGATGCTGTTCGAAAAGCTCAGGAAAACCATTTAACTGCTAAAATATCTCTGTCAATAAAAGAGTCATACTTCAATATGGCACCACAGATTATTAAAAATCCGGAAGTAATAGAATTAATTAATAAAGTTTATCTCAGTATGCATGAAATGATTAAGTATGTACCTATTAGAGGTGGAACAGATGGAGCAACAATTACTTACATGGGATTGCCTTGCCCAAATTTAGGAGATGGCGATTTTAATTGCCACGGAAGGTACGAATTTGTATCTATTACTCAAATGAAAAAAATGGTTGAAATTTTAAAAAACCTTTTAAAACTCCACTAAAATTTTAAATTTTTTCATTTATTATCAATATTTTGTTTCGAATAATATAAATAAGTAATTATAGATTTTCTTGTGATGATACCAATAAAGTTATTTTTGTCGTCTAATACTGGTACAAAATTTTGATTGTTTGCGCATATCATTAAAGAGTCCATTTCTGAATCGTAACTGATTGGTACATAATCGATGTGACGTTTAATTTCTGACATGGAAATATTATCAAAATCCGAAAGTGAATTAAAAGGATGATCTTTTAAAAAATATAGTAAATCTCCTTCAGAGATTGTTCCAACATATGATCCATCTTTTGAAAGAATTGGTATAACTTGATACCTATAAAATTCAAACAATTCTAAAACTTGTCTTACAGTCATACTATTAAGGCAATATTTAATTTGACTCTTAGGAGTCAAGAAAAATAAAACATTCATGAAAACATTATAACATTACAGTATTTTAGTGTAAAATAAACGATGACTTTAAAAGGAGTATTTATGGATAGATTAAGCTGGGATGAATATTTTATGGGGATTGCACTATTAAGTGCAAAAAGAAGCAAAGACCCTTCTACTCAAGTCGGCGCTTGTATAGTCGACCAAGATAATAAGGTTGTTTCAATCGGCTATAATGGGATGCCCAGAAATTGTGATGACTCTCAATTAACTCGGGAAAAAGGAGAAGGCTTAGATAGCAAATATTTGTATGTTTGTCACGCTGAATTCAATGCTATATTAAATACTCGCGATGGTTCACAGCTGAAGGGTTGTAAAGTTTATGTAACTTTATTCCCTTGTAACGAGTGCGCTAAAGCTATAATTCAAACCGGTATAAAAAAAATTATCTATTTATCGGATAAATATAGTGATCAAATTTCAACACAAGCTAGTAAAAAATTACTAAAACTTGCTGGTGTTGAGGTTGAAGAATATAAAGGAAGATATACTGAAATTACACTTCATTAATGGAATACGCAATAGAAGCAAAAAATATTTCCTATAGTTATGATGGGAAAGTTGATGTAATAAAAGACATATCATTTAAAATACCTATCGGTTCCTATGTAACCCTTATTGGACATAACGGAAGTGGTAAATCTACTCTTGCAAAATTAATATGTTACTTAATTGAGCCTTCTAAAGGTTTCATTTATTACAATGGTAAAGAAATGAATGAGGAGAATATTACTGATATTAGAAAAAATATTGGTATTGTTTTTCAAAACCCTGATAATCAATTTATTGGAAGTTCGGTAGAAGATGATATTGCTTTTGGGTTAGAAAATAGAAATATTGAATTAAAAAAAATGCGAGAACTAGTCCATACTTTTGCGAAGAAAGTCGGGATGGAAAAGTTTTTAGATAAAGAACCTACTGAATTAAGTGGTGGCCAAAAACAACGTGTTGCCATTGCTGGAATTTTAGCTTTAAATTTAAAAATTATTATTTTTGACGAGGCAACTTCAATGCTAGATCCTGAAGGTGTTAGCGAGATTAAGAATCTAATTTTTGAAATGAAAGAAGCTGATCCAAATTTGACTTTTATCTCTATAACACACGATATTGAAGAAGCTTACTTAAGTGATTTTTGTATTATTTTAAAAAACGGAACTATATATAAGGAAGGTAAGCCTGAAGATATATTTGCTAATGAGCAAGATATTTTAGATGTAGATTTAGATATTCCTTTTGTTCTTAAAATCAAAAACGCATTGGCTAGAGAAAACATAGAAATCCCTTCGTCAATTAAAACAATTGAATCTTTATCGGAGTATTTATGCAAATTGAAGTAAAAAATGTGTCATATTTTTTTAATCATAAAAAGCCAAATGAAGTTCAAGCTTTAAATGATATCTCGCTTACCATAAATTCTGGTGAATTTGTTGCTTTTGTAGGACAAACGGGTAGTGGAAAATCTACATTAATGCAGTGTTTAAACGGCCTTCTTTTGCCACAAGAAGGTTATATTAAGATAGATGATTTTATTATTTCCGGAAATAAAAAAATCAAAAAAGAGATATTGAAAAATTATTCAAAAGAAGTAAAAAAAGAAAATAAAAAACTGTATTTGTTAAGAAAAAAAGTAGGCATGGTTTTTCAATTTCCTGAATATCAACTTTTTGAGGATACTGTTATAAAAGATGTCATGTTTGGACCAAAAAATTTTAAGATTCCCGAAGAAGAAGCGAAGAAAAATTCTGTTGAAGCGCTTAAAAATGTTGGTATAGACGAATCGTATTTTGAAAGAAGTCCGTTTGAATTAAGTGGAGGCCAAAAAAGAAGGGTTGCTATTGCGGGGATTTTAGCAAGTAATCCTGATATTTTGATTTTAGATGAGCCAACAGCTGGTCTTGATCCAAACGGTAAAAAAGAAATAATGAACCTTGTTAAAAGCATACACGAGAAAGGAAAAACTATAATTTTAGTAACGCATGATATGGATGTTGTCATGGACTATGTGGATAAAGTTTTTGTGTTAAACAGTGGAAAGTTAGTTGATATTAGAGACCCTCACGATTTATTTAGAAGTAACGATTTAAAGACTCTTTCTTTAGAAATTCCTACATTCTATAAGTTCCAAAATCTTTTAAAATACGGGGGTTTTGCAGGGAATTTTGATAAAATTGACACTTTTGATAGTTTAATTTCTTTGATTAAGGATACGATAAATGACTAATATTTTTGGAAAATATAGAAACTATAATACTTTAGTTCACAGAATTGATCCACGCATTAAAATTTGCGGTTTAATAATCATTATGGTTGCTTGTTTTTTACCTTATGGAAATTTGATGAATTCAATATTCATATTAGGTATTCTTGCAATTTTGATTATTTTTTTGATGATTGCTAGTAAATGCTCTTTTATCGATTTCTTTAAAAGTTTAAAGGTTATGTGGTTTATGGCAATATTTTTGCTAATTATTAACGTTTTTATACCTAATAATACTTATACACATTCAATGATCATCTTTCCTAATGGATATACTATTTATTACGAGGGATTATTAAATACTTTTATGGTGTTATTTAGATTAATTTTAATGATTTCACTTACATTAATTTTAACTAGTACAACTACCCCAATGGATATTACTTATGGCTTTGAGTGGTTTATGCACCCTTTAAAATACATAAAATTTCCTGTTTCAGCAATCGCTATGACATTATCACTTGCCCTTCGCTTTATCCCTACTTTATTAGAAGAAGCTAATAGAATTATGAAAGCTCAAAAAAGTAGAGGTGTAGATTATGACAGAGGCTTTATTAGCAAAAAAATTAAATCAATTATTACATTAATTGTTCCTTTACTTGTCAGCTGCTTCAGCATTAGTGATGACTTAACTTTAGCAATGGATGCTAGAGGATACGATCCATACGGAAAAAGATCGAGATATAGGGTATTAAAATTTACTCACATAGATTTATATTCGATTATTTCGCTGCTGATAGTTTTAGCATTTTTTGTATTTATTTCTTGCATAGTAGGAATTCAACATGTAGATATTTTATCCTTTGTTTTTGGAATACCTTCGGGAGTAACTTTCTAATGAAATATAAAGCAGTTATTTCATATGATGGTACAAATTACTATGGTTATGCATCCCAACCTGGTTTAGTAACTATTCAGTCTGACATTGAAAAAGTGTTATCGCTTATATGTGACACACCAATTAAAATTTATGCTAGCGGAAGAACTGATCGTTATGTCCATGCAATTGGACAAGTAATAGATTTTGAGTTACCTATAGCTTTTGATTCTGACATTTTAAAGAATAAACTTAATCGAATGCTTCCTAAAGATATAAGAATTATTTCAGTTAAAAGAGTAAAAAATTCTTTTTCGAGTAGATTTTCAGCGACCAAAAAAACCTATATTTATGTGATAAACCCTGCAGAACCCACACCTTTTTTCAGAAATTACGAATGCTCATTGTCTAATTTAGACCTTGAAAAGATTGAAAAAGCAATGCCGCTTTTTATAGGAAAGCATTGCTTTATGAATTTTACATCTAAGGAAGAAGACGAAAAAAATTTTCTTAGGGAAATATATTCTTTTAAAATTGTTAGAAAACATAACAAATATATATTTGAGATTACTGGTGATGGTTTTATGCGTTATATGGTTAGAAAGATTATCGGGACACTGATAGAAGTTGGCAAAGGGAAAATTGACGAGGAATTTATCAAGCAAAACTTATCGTCAACAGATAGAAAAATAGTTACTTATACAGCAGAACCTCAGGCGTTATATTTAAAACGTGTTTTTTATCGATAAACGTTTGTTTTGATTGTATCTAATAGACCAAAATAGTAAAATTATTAAGATAAAAGGAGAAATTTATGGGTAGACATTTTGAAGTTAGAGCCGCTGCGATGGCTGCAACAGCAAAACAAAAGAGCGCAGTTTATATGCGTGCAAGTAAAGAAATTTATATGGCAGCTAAAAGAGGCGTTCCTGACCCTAATTCAAACTTAGCTTTAAGAGCAGCAATTGATAAATATAGAAAATCATGTCCAAAAGATGTTATTGAAAGAGCAATCAAAAAAGCCCAAGGTGGAGATGCTACAAATTATATTGAAGGTAGATATGAAGCATATGGACCAGGCAATAGTTATTTAATTATTGATACACTAACCGATAATACAAATAGAGCGTTAGTTAATGTTAGAACAGCTGTCACTAGAAAAGGCGGACATCTTGGTAGTGTTATTTACAATTTTGAACAAGGTGGAGTACTTGCTTTTAGTTTTTCCGGCAGTGAAGAAGAACTTGAAGAAATATTAATTTTAGGAGATGTTGATCTTAGAGAGGTTTCTTTAGAAGATGGAACTGCTGAAATTGTTGTCGCACCAACTGATTTCGATAAAACTAAAGAATTATTAAAAGAAAACGGTGTACAAGAGTTTGACATGGCTGAAGTAACGATGATTCCTAACGAAAAAATAACTCTTGATGGCGATGATTTAAAGAAATTTAATGATTTAATGGATGCGCTTGATGATTGCGAAGACGTTCAAGCGGTGTATCATAACGTTGAAAGATAATAAAAAAAGATGAGGTTTCATCTCTTTTATTAATGGGAGAAATTATGAAAAATGAAGTAAAATTTGCCGTAATTCCTTGTGCAGGTAAAGGAACAAGGTTTTTGCCAATAACAAAGGGTGTTCCAAAAGAAATGCTAAACATTGTTGATAGACCAACTTTGGACTTTATCGTTGATGAATTGATTGACAGTGGAATAACTGAAATAGTTTTTGTTGTAAGCAAAGATAAAGATGACATTAAGAAATATTACGACAGAGATTTTGCTTTTGAGCAAGATTTAATTAACCATAAGAAAGATAAATATGCAGAAATTATTAAAGTCAACTCCACAAAAGCTAATTTTTATTATTGTTTGCAAGAAGAACAACTTGGCTTAGGACATGCTGTTTTATGCGCAAAGGAGATAGTTGGTGACAATAATTTTGTTGTGTGTTGCGGAGATGACATTACCACTTATAAAGGTGTAGCTCCTACAAAAGAACTTATTGATGCGTTTTTAAAAGCTAATGCTACGATTGTTGGTGGTCAAGAAGTTGAACATTCTCAAATTAATAAATATGGATGCATGGATATTGAACAAGACTGTGGGAATGGTTTGTTTAAATTAAAGAACATTGTCGAAAAACCTGAAATAGATAAAGCAACAAGTGATTATGCTTCTTTAGGAAAATGGATCTTTAAACCAAATATCTTTGCTGAATTAGAACATACACCAAAAGGAAAAGGTGGCGAAATTCAATTAACTGACGCTATTTCTTCCTTGTTACAAAAAGAAGATGTATATTTTAAGATTTTCAATGGAAAAAGATACGATTGCGGTGACAAGTTAGGGTTTTTGAAAGCAATAGTTGATATATCTCTTGAAAATCCAGAACTTGGCGAATCTTTTAAAGAATTCTTGAAAACTCGAATTAAATAACAAAATATTTACATCACCTTAATCCCTATGAAATATAGGGATTTTTTTATAAAAAAACCGGCTTTTAATTTTATAAAAAAGCCGGTATTTTTAGTAAAAACCTTCTAAAACTCAATTATTTTCTAGATTTTAATGATTTATCAAATTCAAATAATCCAAGTCCGGTATCACATAAAAGATCATATTTTTCAATAAGTTCTTTGCTGTGTTTTTCTTCTTCGAATTGTTCAGAAATAAACCAATTCATAAAGTTCATAACTGTGACGTCATCTAATTTATGAGCAACACTTTGAATATTTTTAATTAAACTTGTGACAAGCTTTTCATGCTCAAGTTGGAAAACAAGAGGTTCTCTTAAATCTTTAAAAGTCTTGTGTGGAGCTTCGATAGGCTTTAAGACAAATGCGACATCAGAATCGTGCAAAAATTCCATAAATTTTTCTGCGTGTTCAACTTCCTCTCTAGCTTGTGCTTCAAACCATGAATGTAATCCATCCATTCCCTTTGCTCTATAGTATTCAGCGATATCTAAGTATAAATAAGCACTCCAAAGTTCTTTATTTACTTGATCTTCCATTAATAATCTTAATGATTCTTCCATAGTTTTCTCCTTTTTAGAATATTTTATTCTTAATAGACATTATTTTAAATAGTAATGCTCAAAAATATGAAAAATAATAATTATTTATTTTTGAAGAAAGAGGAAAAAATGTTATTATTTTTACCAGAGGTAAATTTTATGAAAAGATTAGAGAATAAAGTAGTAATTGTAACTGGTTCTACGAGTGGAATCGGAATTGGAATTGCTAGATTATGTGCTTTAGAAGGCGCTAAAGTAGTCGTTTGTGGTAGAAGAGAAGATAAAGGACAAGCAGTAGTTGAAAAAATTAAAAGCGAAGGCGGTGACGCGGTTTTCCATTTCTTCGATATAACTAAATTAGAAACTATTGAATCATTAATTAAAGATACAGTAGAACAATTTGGACACATTGATGTTCTTGTTAATAATGCTGCCAATGTTGCTTTAAAAGATGGCAGAGTAGATGAATTAACAGTTGAAATGTGGGATGCTATTTTTGAAAGCGATATGCGTGGAACATTCTATGCAACAAAGATTGCACTTCCTTATTTAATGCAAAATGAAAAAGGTGGATCAATTATTAATATAGGATCTATGGCTTCTACAGCAGGAGACTTAAGTTCTACTGCATATGCTTGTGCAAAATCTGGTGTTGACATGTTAACTAAAATGGTTGCATTACAATATGGCAAGAAAAATATTAGATGTAATTGCATTAGACCAGGACTTATTGTCACGCCTGAAAATGATGCCCATGTCCCACAATTCCTTAAAGATATATTCTTAGATAATATTGAAGTAAATAGATATGGCTGTCCAGAGGACATTGGAAATTTAGCTGTATTCTTTGCTAGTGATGAAAGCGAGTATGTTACAGGTCAAATTATTAATGTTGATGGCGGCATGAATTCTCATGTTCCAACTGTAGCTCAAATGAGAGCATTAAATAAAAGAACGTGGTAATATTTTATAATTTTAGTGAGGTTTTGAAGGGTTTTCTTTTCAAAATCTCACTTTTTATCTAATTCTAAAACATTATTCCTTCCATTTTTATATTTTTATTAGTAAAATATTTATTAATGGGGGCATGGCGTAATGGCAGCCGCGATAGACTCAAAATCTATTGGTCGTGAGACCGTGTCGGTTCGAGTCCGACTGCCCCCACCATTTCTAGAGCGCAGGCGCAATATCAAAATATTGCGTTTTTTTCATACTTTTTAGCATTTTTCAACGTCTTTTTGAAACGTCTAAATTCAAATTGGTAAGTGTTAGTAATCCACACCATGTGGAATATGGGCTTGTAAATTAAGTCCCTAACGTAGTGTGCACCCTTATAGGTTGTCAATAATATTTGAATTTTCCCCAATTGGTAAAAATTTTGTTGCTTTTATCAAAATAGTTTGATTAGGAATTATTTTTTCTTTTTAAATATTTATATAATTTTGGTTTTAATAAAATTTTTATTGCTGCTGAAATAAGCAATATTGCTAATAATCGTGTTATTGAAAAGTGTGGGTTCACTTTTACTCATCAAGAAACATGACAATGGTCCAAAATAAAAGTTTATCCAGTCACTATTAATTGGTACAAATTATACTTACCAAATGGATTTGCTGTTCAGCTAAAACATTTAATAATTTTTTATTAATATAATTAAATTATTCCTTTAAAACCCAACAAAAGGAGGGATAGGTACTATAGGGGACATTAAATATTTGTTACCGATTTCAATATGGCGTTGAAGAAAATCGCCAGTAAGTGGGGAATGTTTAAAGACGCAATTAAAGGTCTTGTGACGCTCGGGATAGGAATCCTATTAATTATTTTAGGTTTCGCCACACTTGCTATTTTGCCTTTAGCAATTATTTGTTTTATTGCTGGAGGATCGATGACTTTTACAGGTCTTGGATTAATAATTCATAATAAGAGAAATAATTCTTTTCTTATTGATCCAGAAAATAGGCCATCATCTAAATCTACTTCAGCTTTAAAAACAAGTAATGACCTGGTTAATGAATTTAAAAGTAGAATAGAAAATTATTCATCAAGAATTAGTGTTAGCTATACTTTAGGGAATAATGGAAAAATAATCTTAACAGCTTATATTGATTGTAGTGTGTGGACAGGAGCCGGAGAAGCAGCTGACGCTAGAGAAGGAGATAAAATTTATAATTCAATATCAACTGAAGCTGTAAATATTTATCGTAAAGTTGCTAAAAATTGTCCGTTTGTTTTAGAAATAAAGTGCTATCGCGAATAAAAAAGTTTTAATAAATAATTTTTTATTTCAAAAACCTAGCTTATTTAAATTTTATTTTATATAGTAATCATTTTTTTAATAAAATTTTTGTGTAATTAAATGGTTTTAAATATACAAATTATTCTTTTTGTAACAATTTATTTCTTAAAGATTATATAAAATACATTATCTACTTTTAAAAATTAATTTTTACTCTATAATTTATTTAATTGCGAGGTTTTATTATGAACAAGAAAATAACTATTTTATTACTAGCACCGGCTCTATTATTAACCGGTTGTAATCAATCAGGAGACAGTCGCTCTCAAATCGAAATTGCTTTAGAAAGCAACAAAGGATCTGTTCTTTTTACTGGAAGTTTTACAGATAAAGCTGAGTATACAAGTTTTGTTAGTCAAGCTAACAACTATACTAAAGTTTATAAAGCAGATATAGGCTTTACTGGGGACGCTACAACAACCCGATTAACTCCATATTTAGCAGAGGGTAATTTAGACGAAGAAAATGCATCAATTGAATCTTATTTTAAAACAGAAGATGGGTTATTAGCTAAACAAATCGTTAATCCAACTAATGTTGTTGAATTAGAAACAATTAAGGATTTTGATGGAAAAACACAGCTATGGTCTGAGACTAGAAGTAATCCTTTTTCTTTGTTGAGTTTATCAGATTATAAAGTTTCTTCTTCAAATAGCTATTTATTTACCTTAGAAAGAAATAAGGCAAACATATTTGCAAGTCATTTAATAGGAGAAACAGTGACTGGTGCACAAGTTAGCTTTAGTGTTTCAACTTCTTCAAATATTACAGTTTCAGTTTCGTCTGCAAAAGCTACAAGTTATGTATTTAATCCATCAAGCACTTCATATTCAGAAGTATTACATACTTATTCTGCAACTTTAGATGTTAAATTTGAAATCCCAGAAATTTATAATTTAGAGCCACTAACAGTCAAACAAGAACTAAATGAATTAGAAACTTGGTTCGATGGTTTTAATTACAATAATTTTACTATGGGCTTTGCACAGTCTGATTCTACAGAAGTCACAAGCGCTTTCTTCTTCCGCGAAGGTAAAATCTATGGCCAAACTATGATGTATGGAATGCCAGAGCCATTTATGCTTGACATTTATTTTGAAGAAAACAGAGACACTGGCTTTATGGATTCTTGTTGGGCAACGCTTTCAGAAACAACTGAAGAATTAGTTTGGATTAAAACATCAGATGATCCAAACGAAAAGGATAATTTATTGGTTCCTCATAATAAAACATATGAAAATTTATCTTGTAGGGCAGATCGTGTTAGTTCTGCATTATTTGATGTCATAAATGCAGGTACAGAAAATGAATATTATTTATCAAGTGGAGAAAATGCAAAATATATGTCTTCATATTTGCTTCCTGGGGTCTTTGAAGCCTATACAGCTGTTTCTGGAGCTGTTCCAGAATTTCTGCGTAATGCATGTTCTTCTGTAAAAATTATGCCAGATAGCGATGGTATGTGGTTTACAATTGAGGGATTTGCTTCTCAAGGTGGAGCTTCACTTAGAGCTAGTACAAGATTTAAATTATTTAACATCGGAACTACAGAAATTCCATTTACAGTAGATATTTCTAAAGCTATTGATTTTGCTGATTTTAAATAAAACTTGTTAAAAAATATAAAAAGCCTGCAAAAGTCAACTATCTTTCTAAAATTTTAGACCGGCAGGCTTTTTAATTGCTCAATTTTTTATTTTAAAAAAAGAATTATAAATTTAATAACTCTCATCTTGACATATGTATAAACTTATATAGAATATAGAAGAAGATTGATAGAGGCGCGGCCTAAAATAGTAACTTGATGAAGAGGCATCTAGTGATTCAAGCGAAAGGGAGGGCTGCCGAAACATCAATAAGGCATTATTGATGATTGGGCTATGGGAGAATATCCCTATAGACTCCTAGATTAAATCTAGAGGCGCTATCGATGTGATTCCGAATTTGTGATTGCATCGATTGTGATGCAATCTTTTATTTTTCGGAGGACATTATGAAAAACAAATCATTAATCTTTGCATGCTTCTCACTCCTTGCAGCATGTACCATGAGCAGTTGTTCAAATTCTAATAATGGACCAGTTTATAAATTAATTATTGCTGGAATGACTGATACAGCAGAAAGAAGGCAATCAATCGATTTCTCTAATCCTTATTATCAAAGCGAATTAGTTTTGGTTTGCAAATCTAGTGAAGGAATCGATTCAAACAAAGTTTATTCAGAATCTGAAGTTGCCGAAATTTTAGATGGAAAAATCTTAATTTCACAGACAGGTACAGTAACCGACGACATGATTGAAGATGTATTTGTTAAAAAGTTTAATGCAATCAGAGCAAATAGTGTTGATAGTTTTACAACCGCTAGTATTAGTGTTTTAAATGGACAAGCTTTTGCTTTCACTGCTGAATTACCGGTTGCTAAGGCATATGTCGGAGGTAGTGAAGGTCAATTAACAATAATGCATATTGATGAAAACATTTTAGGTGAAGAAAACTTAGCTTCCTTAGGTGTTTCAATCGGTATTAAAAAGGGCCAAAGTGAATTTGTTTCAAAACTAAATGAAGCATTAGACGCAATTAGCAATGATGCAAGAAATTCAATAATGGAAGAAATGGTTTCATTTAATATGAATAATAATGAAGCTAAAGATAATATTAGATCTAAGTTAACTGGAGAAAATGGCACTATTATTATTGGCTTGGAATGCAATTATCCATCTTTTAACTGGACAGAATTTGAACAAAATAATTATACATACAATATAACTGGCAAAAGTACTGAATTTGCTGAGGGGTATGATGTAGAAATCGCATATAGAATCGCCTCCTATTTAGGAATGACATTAGAAATAGAAAAGATGGAATGGGATGCCCTTTTACCTTGGGCAAATATTTAAAAATGCGGGATATTTTTGTAAATAACATCACAAGTTTTGGTTATGGTATTGCTACTACTTTATTTTTAGCAGTAGTTGGTACTTTTGGTGGTCTTTTAATAGGAATATTTTTAGCTTTAGGAAGGACCCTAAAAATTAATGCTCATGATAATAAAGTAGTTTTATTAATTAAGAAGTTTATTAATTTTATATCATATATTTATATTCAAGTTTTTAGAGGAACTCCAATGATGCTTCAAGCAATGATTTTTTTCTTTGGAATCCCTTTATCTTGGTCTAAATTAGGGGACCATCCAATTTTTAATGGTTATCTTTTGTGTGGAAGTATTGTTATAGTATTAAATACTGCTGCATATATTGGCGAAATTTTAAGAGGTGGTATTAATTCTGTCGATGTTGGTCAAGAAGAAGGAGCACTTTCTTTAGGGATGACTCATTTTCAAGCAATGTTTTTAGTTGTTGTACCACAAGCTCTCAAAAATTCTATACCTGCTATTGGAAATGAGTTTATTGTCAATATTAAAGATTCATCTGTATTAAATGTAATTGGTTTAACCGAGTTATTTATGTATGGAAAGATTATTGTAAATAACACTTATAAAGCAATTGAAACGTATGTAATATTGGCGATTATTTACTTATTCTTAACAGTTGTCGCTTCTTTAATCTTGAAGCTGATAGAAAAAGCAATGAAAGGCGATATTCATTTTGATATTAATTATTTCAAACATGCTGGTTCGCTTTTCGGAGGTAAAAAATAATGAATAGAGAAAAAATTATCTCCATTAGGAATTTAGCTAAACATTTCGAAGACACAAAAGTTTTGCGAGATATTAATTTAGATGTTTACAAAGGTGATGTTATTTCAATTATTGGACCATCGGGTAGTGGAAAGTCTACTTTTTTGCGTTGTATTAATCAATTAGAAGAAGCTACAAAAGGTCAAATATATTTTAATGATTATTTAGTCGGTGACTATTATACTTATTATTTAAATAGAATTAAAAGGGAAAGAATTAAGTTTAAAGAAGCTAAAAAAAGCGTTTTGAGTAACGCAGAATTAAACAAAGATGAAAAGAAAAAACAAATTGCAGAATTAAAGAAAAACTTAGATTCTATTGTTGCACAGCACAAAATAACTATTCAAAATATCAAAAATCATGTAAAAGAATCAAAAAATCTAGATATTAATGTATACAGATCTAAGGTGAATATGGTATTTCAACAATTTAATTTATTTAATAATTATAATGTTTTAGAAAATTGTGTTATGCCTCAAGTTAAGATTTTGAAAAGAAGCAAAGAAGAAGCTACAAAAATCGCTAAAGAGTATTTAGAACTTGTCGGAATGTCTGATAGACAAAAATATAAAATTAGTCAAATCAGTGGAGGACAAAAACAACGTGTTGCTATAGCAAGATCCCTCTGTATGAATCCTGACGTTATTCTTTTCGATGAACCAACATCTGCTTTGGATCCTGAAATGGTAGATGAGGTTTTAAATGTTATGAAAACTCTTGCAGAAAGAGGCATGACCATGATCGTTGTAACTCATGAGATGAATTTTGCTAAGAATGTTTCAAATTATGTAGTCTTTATGGACAAGGGTTATATTGTTGAAGAAGGCAATCCTAAAGAAATATTGGAACACCCAAAAACTGAAAGGTTGAAAGAATTTTTAAATCTTGCATAATTAAAAAAATAATTGAGTTTTACAAGGTTTTTTGTTGAATTTAAGACTTTTTTGAAAAATTATAATGACACAAAATTTCATAAATAAATATATTTATGAAAACAACTGTAGTAAAATATATCATGCGTATGAAGCAGGATTTAAAGAAAGAAAAAAAGAAAAGATATAAATATTTGATATATCTTTTTTTAATTATAGGACTAACTGCATTTGTTCTATATTTTTCTTTGCGAGGTAATACAAAATATAACGGCGAAGACATCCTGACGATCATTGCTATTGGAAAAATCTTTGCTGATATTGATATCGGCTACTTATTTTTGTTTCTTGGATTAGTACTTTTGTATCATTTTTTAAGTTCCTTTTGCATCTATTTTTTTGCAAGATTATATACACGAAAATATAAGTTTTATGAAGCGATTGCCAATGAATTAGTTGGTACTTTTTATAACTGTATAACACCTGGGACTAATACTGGAGGCCAATTTGCTCAGGCCTTTACATATAAGAAACAAGGAATGAATATTTCTAATGCTGCGAGTATTATGGTTATGCAGTTTATAATTTACGAATTTGCACTATTATTTGTGGGCTTCGTATCACTTTTCAATTTAGAAAATGTTTTAAGCATTAAATATATTTCTTTATTCAATGTTAATATTCCTATTGTTATCTTTGTCATCCTTGGATTTATTATTTCTTTATTTAAAATCCTTGGTATTATTTTTATGGCGGTTTCTAGGAGACTCCACAACTTTATTACAAATAATGTAATTGATTTTTTATCCAAAATTAGAATTATAAAAGATGCTGAACCTATTAAGTTAAATTTACGTATTCAAGTTGAGAACTTTAGATTGGAAGTAAGAAGATTATCTAGTAATATTCCATTCACAATTTTAATGCTTCTTATATATATTTTTATGATTAGTTTGTATTATTTGTTTCCATTTTTTATTGGATTATCATTAAATTCCTTTGAATTAGTTGGCCACCCATATATAAATATGTATGAGAGCATTTCCTTTTCTTATTTTCATCAGTTAATAAGTGGCATAATTCCTATACCTGGAGGAGCTGGTATCTCTGAGTTTATATTTAATAGTTTGTTTAGTGGATATTATAGTGAAGAATTTGTTAGCAATGGCGGATGTAAAGCTGCAATGCTTCTTTGGAGAATGTTTACCTATTATATTCCATTTTTGATATCTGCATTCGTTGCTTTTACATACAAAGGCAAGGGAGTGAAGAAAGAAGATAGATTGTATTCACTTGACAATAAAACATTTGTTACATTGCAACTTGATGCAATTGAGGAAAAAAACAATAATAATTCACCTCGCCATTGGACTAAATCTATTGATAGAAATGAAATAATAGAAAGACTAAAGGAAGAAAAAAATAGTAAAATGAATACAGAGGACAAATAGTATGAAGATTGGTATTTTTACAGATACTTTTGCACCTGAAGTAAATGGTGTAGCCGTCAGTTGCAAATCATTAAAAGAAACGCTTGAAAGTGGTGGCCATGAAGTTGTTCTTTTTGCGCCATCAAAGAAAACTTATTACGATGAAGAAACACATATATATCATTTGCATGGACTATTTTTAAAAAAATTGTATGGTTACAGATTAGTTTCTCCTTTTAGGAGAAAAATCTACAAATTTATTAGAGATTTAAATTTAGATTTAATTCACATAAATACTGAATATGGTGTTGGCTTAATAGGCATTTATTCATCACGCAAATTTAGTATTCCTATAGTTTATACTTATCATACGAATCTAGAAGATTATACTTATTACATCACTCATGGTTTCATGGATAAGAGTGCAAAAAAAGTTCTTAGGAAAATTTTAAAAAAATATTGTGAAGATGTCGATGAAATAATTGCACCTAGTGAAGATACTAAATTAAGACTCCAAAAAATGAACATTAATAAAATGATTAATGTTGTACCAACTGGTTTTAATTTCAATCGTTTTTCAAATGGTGCATCGAACAAAGAAAAGTGCCTAGAAATTAAAAAAAACCTACAAATCTCGGACCAAAATTTTATTTTATTATGTTTAGGGAGAATTGCAAAAGAAAAAAGCTTTGACATAATCATTGATAATTTTAGATACTTTTTGAACAAAACTAAAAAGTATGATGTTAAACTTCTTTTTGTCGGCGATGGGCCAGCAATTAAAAAACTAAAAAAACAAGTAGAAAAATATAAGTTAGAGAAAAATGTTATTTTTACAGGTAAAGTGCCGATTTCAGAAGTTCAATACTATTATGCTATAAGTGATATTTTTCTTAACGCTTCTACAACTGAAACTCAGGGTTTGACATATATGGAGGCTATGGCTGCAGAGAAAATTGTTTTATGCAAAAGAGCAAAATGTCTAGAAGATTTAGTTGTTGATGGTGTTAATGCTTTCTATTTTGAAGATGAAAAGGATTTTACTAAAAAAATAGTTAACATAATGTCTCTATCTGAAAAAGAAAGAAAGAAGATAACAGATAATGCATTAGCTTCAATCGATAAATATTCTTCTGAAAATTTCTTAAAGAATATAATGAGAGTTTATAATAGAGCAATTAGGGATAGATTCTAGGAGGTGTTTATGATTTCTGAATTAAAAAGCGGATTTCCAGGAAATGGTGTTTATTTAATAAAAGACGCTGTGAATGGCGTAACAACTAACGGTTTAAATTATCTAACAATTGTATTTCAAGATAAAAGTGGCACTATTGAAGGAAAAATGTGGGAAGTCTCTAAGCAAGCTTTAGAAGTGTTTAAAAAAGGTAATATTGTAAAAGTCGATGCTGACGTCATACTTTATAAAGATAAATTACAACTTAAAGTATATGGCGGAAAAGTTATGGATGATTATGAAAGCTTAGACGATTTTATTATTTCATCCCCTATTCCTATTTCTTCACTAATAGATGAGTTCAATAAATTTAAGAACAGTATAAAACAACCTCAACTAGCTGAATTGTTGGATTTGATTTTTAAAAAATATTATAAACAATTTATTTCTTATCCTGCAGCGATGAAAAATCACCATGAATTTATGCACGGTTTAATTCATCATTCGGTAAGTATGGCAAGATTAGGCGAATCTATAGCTGCACTTTACCCTAATGTTGATAGAGATTTATTAATTTCTGGGTGCTTATTACACGATATTGGCAAGGTTATAGAACTTACTGG
The DNA here is from genome assembly GCA_034087725.1 of Candidatus Onthovivens sp. Taxonomy (GTDB): domain Bacteria; phylum Bacillota_I; class Bacilli_A; order RFN20; family CAG-826; genus Onthovivens. The sequence continues at coordinate 44,042 of JAXDXW010000016.1, forward strand.
TCCTGTATCTACTGCGTATTCTTTAGAAGGAACTCTACTTGGCCATATTTCTATTGGCTTTAATATTATTAAACAAACTGCAATAGAAAATAATTTAGAGTGTGAGGAAGTTTTATTGCTTGAACACATGATATTATCACATCATGGTAAATTGGAATATGGATCTCCAGTTTTGCCACGTGTTAGAGAAGCTTTATTACTATCAATGATTGATGATTTAGATTCTAAAATGATGATTTTAGATAAAGCGCTTGATGGAAAAGAAAACGGAGAATTTAGCGATAAAATTAGTTCAATGGATTTTATAACTTATTATAAAAAGTAAAGTTTTTAAAGAAAAACCCTACAAAAGTCCACTATTTTTTTAAAATTAAAAGAGTAAGCGTTTGCTTACCCTTTTAATTTGATATAAAATTATTTATAGATTTTCTTTTATTTGCTCTGCAATTTGAGGTAAATCTAGGCTAACTAATTGACCATTCATTGTAATTTGGAAACCATCAGTAGATTGATATCTAGGAATAACATGAATATGGAAATGCTTAACTACTTGTCCAGCTGCTTCATAACAATTAGTTAAAATGTTTACACCTTTTGCGCCTAATTGTTTGATTTGCGCTTGACCTATACGTTGTGCCACATTCATCATTTTATTCATAATCTTCTTAGGACAACTGAGGAAATTATCATAATGTTCCTTACTTATAACTAGAGTATGACCATAAGTTGCAGGATTTATATCTAAAAAAGCTAAAACATCATCATCTTCGTAAATTATATTTGCTCCAATCAAATGAGAACTAATTTTGCAAAAAATACAATCATTGTCAAATTTTTTCATGTAGGGCCTCCTATTAAAAAAGCGAGCTGTAACTCGCTTTAGTCTTAATCGAATAAATCAGGATATGTTTCTTTCATGTAATCGTATAACGATTGATCATTATACTTAATATCGAGTTTTTCGAGATAACTTAAGAATGCTGTATTCTTATATGTATCACCACTAGCCATTGTATAACCAATCTTACGAGCGATCTTATCTTTTTCACTAATTGAATAATCGGTTGTATTATAAGCAAGTTTAGATTGAGAAATAGCTGCATTAATTTCGACAATATAGAATGTTGAGCCATCTCTTAATAAGATTGAGTCTTCAAGTTGTTCACTTTGTGCATTTTGCTTCTTTAAGAAGTAGTGACCGTTGATTTCGTAAACATAGTCAGAACGTGTAAAGAGTTCTGGATTTGTTGGAGTATCAACAGAGACATTATACTTGTATAAATTATCTTTAATTGATGATGGCAAAGAAGATAAACCATTATCTTTTGTTGCCCAGTCAGTTACAGTGTAATCGTGGGTTTTAATTTCGTTTATTTTCTTTTCTAGGCCGACACTAACAGGTTGTGTTGAATTACTGGAGAATGTTGAATATTGAGAATTAGACTCAGTATCGTTAACATCGTTATTAATCTTTGAATAATCAGTAATTAAATTACCATATTCAGTGTTTTTGTAGAAATAGTGATCGGTTTCACCGTCTATATAAGTTGTACCTGTTTTGTCAGAAAGTTCAGCAATTTCTTCGTGTTTTTTAACTAGTTTGAAACCACTATTTTTGAGTAAATCAGCTGCTTTTTGTTTTGAAGGCAAAACTTGATTTGTTGAGAAATCGAAGACATCACCTTTCCAAGCATCTTCAAGGACTTTGTAGTTGATAGTGTCATTCTTAGTTGCAGAAGCAATTTCAGTTTTAATGAATTCTCTTAATAAGCTACGAGCATCGTTGATGTTAGTTGTATCTGTAGAAATAGAAACATAAGAAACATTACGAGCTTGTGTTCTTGATAAGGTTGTATATTGATTATCAATGATATATTGTTCAACAAGAAGTGTAATCATAACATTTGGGATTACTTCTCTGTTTATGTAATCGCTATATAATCCAAGGTGGAGAATAGGAACTCCTGTTGAATTGTCAGTACCAATAATTGATTCAATGTTTTCTAAAGAAATCGATGAATCAATAAGAATTTTATTTGAGAATGGATAAGTAGCTCTTTCTTCACTAGTTAATGAAGTGTAATCTTTTTCCCATTGATAACTATAAATATTTTTTGCATCAGTTTTGCTTAAATCTTCTGAAAAATCACCAACTTTTGAAGATTCAAATTTTGCACGAGCATATTTATATTCATAGAAGAAGTTGTCAGTTTTATAAGAAGAGTTATTAGCTTCATTAAAAATTGTTTTAACAACCTCTAATTTAACAATTTCTTTAACGCTTTCTACACGATTAGTAATTGTTGCGGTTAAAGAAGTTGGTTCTTTTGGCTCATAAATATTTGAGCCTTGAGATGTTTCTTCTTTATCCCGATACATTTTATGTTCTTTAACAAATTCTAATTGTTCGGCACTTGTTTTCCCATCATATCCTTCTAAAACAACAGCACCATTAGAGTTAACTGAGAACTTACCAACAAGTTCATCGGCATATTTAGAAAGGATTAAATCTCTAATTGTTGATGAGGTAGAAGAAGTATCGTGAAGTTTTTCGTAAATATAGACAATATCTTCTTGTGTAAAGACATCATTTTCAGTAATTGTAACTTTATCACTTAAGCCAGGATAAATTTCACTTTCATTACAACCTGTTAATAATAATGAACATGCGGCTAAAGCAATAAATCCAACTTTATTGTGCTTTCTTGACATACTTACAAATTCCTCCGTCTTGATATCCTTCGCCTGTCCAATATCCAAGAGCACAAGCTTCAGGAATCAATTTTGTTGATCTTTCTATTTCTTGATTCTTTAAATATTCGACATATTCTTTCCATGTCTCTTCGCTAATATCAAATGTAGATTTGTTCTTTTCGATTTGTTGATAGACATATTTATTAATTCTTTCAGTGACATTAACACTTGATCCAGCAACATTGATAACTATATCTGTGGTGCTTGAAGCATTAGCAGTTTCTACTAACCAAAGATATAAATAATTGTCGTATGATGGGTTGAAATCTTTAATTGTATTTTTTAAAGTGTTAGCTCTATCAGCATAACTGTTGTAGTCAGTAACTGTGTAATTAATATATGACTTTTTAGCAACAGCATTGCCTGAATTATCAGTAAATGTTGGGAATTCAGAATTTAAACTATTTGCTAAAGTAATAGGACTAATTGCAGCGTAATATTCATTTAGTGTAGATTCATATGTTTTATCTGCTTGACCCATCTTATTGTAATAAGTATAAGTTTTCGTCTTTTCTAAAGCGCTTCTTTCAATTGTTATAAAGTGAATGCCTTGATAATCACTTGTTCCAGCACGAACTACTAAAATTGGATTACTATTTTCATCGCAAAGACATTCAACTGTTTGTCCATTTTTAAGTTCGATTGTCTTAAAGCCAGATTTGTGTTCAGCTGTTGGAATAGTTGTATAACCTGTACCAGCTGAAGTACCGATATCCCATTTGCCATTAGTCAAATCAGAATAATAAGTATTACCATTTGTTGTAGTACCTTTTGTTGAATCTAATTCAATTAAAGTTTTTGTGCTTGATGAGTTATTTGTAATAAAAGCAATGTTGTGATTGTTGAAATATTTATTGAATAAAATGTTACGTGGATAGTAATTGGCTAAGCCTTCATTTACTTCTTTTCCATCTTTATTTGTTGTTACATCTTTATACTTATAAATATTTGAAACAGCTCCAACTGGAATAGTAGCAACGCCTAATTCTGAAAGATAATCTTTATATTCAGTATTACCGTTAGCAGGAACCATATTAAATGGGTTGCTATTTTGACTTAAAGAAGCATTTATACCAGTGTTTTTGTTAAATAAAGTATCGTAAGTATAAATTCCAAGTTTAAATTCGTTAACAAAACTTGTAGATTTGTCCATTATACCTAAGTTACCATAACTTTCTGCGCTATCTTCTGAATGGTCTTCGGCAACGGCACCAAATGATTCGCCTTTTGCTAATGCATCAACTACATTGTATAAAGATTCAGCATCACTTGCGCTAATTTGACCGTTGTATAAAGCATTTTGAGATGCGTCAACTTTAACAAGAATATGTCTAACATGGTATGGAAGTCTTTTTTCCAAATAACCATTTTCACCAGAGAAAATATTATATTTTTCTTGAAGTGCTTTCTCCTTTACATCTTCAATTGTTGAAGTATCTTTCCAATCTTTAAATTTGTCATAGAACTCATCAGCGATTTTTGTTTTCATGTATTTATATTCGTATTTTTCACGTAATAAATCTTCGGTTCTCTTATCTTCTTTGTAATCGCTTAATTCTGAATCAAGAATTTTATTCCATTCTTCTTCAAATTTTGTTTGATTAGATTGTGCATTTTCTTCAGCAGTATTTTTTTGCTTACGAATTTCGTTATCTGCACTTGTTTTAACTTCTTCTAATAAAGTTTTGTTTTCATCTAAGCTAAAGAATTTTCTAACTAAAGCTTCATAAGCAATGCTATAAACTTGCTCATTGGAAGTTTTAACGTCACTATCGAAATAATTTAAAAGTAGTTCGTCGGTAGTAAAATCAACGCTTACTCCATCCTTATTTGTGTAACTCAATAAAGTATTAGCTTTAGAAGTAACAGGTGCTTCGCCACATGAAGTCATTGAAGACAATGCAGCAACACTTAGTAATAATGAGAATGCTTTTGTGCATTTTTTCATATTAATGTTTCCCTCCTAAATCACTATTAATAAATAGTCTTTAGTATTTTATACTATTAGTATAAAAAACACAATAGATAAAAAACTTGATTCTTCCACGTCTTTTTTTGTAAAAAAATGGTTTTTTATTTTAATTTGAAACATTTTAGGCTTTTTTTAGTTTTTCTAATCGTTTAAATTGTGCGAGTTATAAATTTGATATACTATAATCGATTAGAGGGAATTTATGAGCAAACTAACGATTAGAAATTTACATGTTGAAATAGAAAATAAAGAAATTTTAAAAGGTGTAAATCTAGAAATTAACGATCACGAAATGGTGGCGCTTCTTGGACCTAATGGTCATGGAAAGTCCACACTATTTGCAGCAATAATGGGTAATCCACATTATAAAATTACAGAAGGATCTATTATTTTTGACGATAAGGATGTTTTATCGATGACTACCGATGAGCGCAGTAAAATCGGTATATTTTTAGGTTTCCAAAATCCGGTTGAAATACCAGGAGTAGTAAGTGCTGATTTTTATAAGAATGCTCTCAACGCACATTCATCAAATAAAGTAAGTCTATATAAGTTTTATAAACAATTGGAAGTTGCATGCGAACAATTAAATATGCCATTTTCTTTAGTTAATAGAATGTTAAATGAGGGATTTAGTGGTGGTGAAAAGAAACGCAATGAAATATTGCAAATGATATTGTTAAATCCTTCTTTTGCTATGCTTGATGAAATTGACTCTGGACTTGATGTTGATGCAATTAACATAGTGAGTGAGGCCATAAAAAAACAATTCATCGAAAAAAACACTAGTTTTCTGGTAATTTCACACTATGCAAGATTGTTTAAATTAATCAATCCTTCAAGGGCCGTGGTAATGATCAATGGAAAAATTGTTTTAGACGGAGACTCTTCTTTGATTGAAAAGATTGATAAGAACGGCTATGAGTGGATTGGAAAAGAATTAGGTATAAGTATCGAAAAAGATGAGCCTGTCAAAGCAACGGTTTCGCTAGGTACTTGTGCTATCAAAGAAGTGAGTAAAAATGGTAAATAAAGTTCTCTTTTTAAATAATGAAAATATGGTAATTTCAGAAAAAGAAATTAATATTGTTTTTAATGTCGAAAACAACTCTAATTCCACCGTATTAGTTAACGACAAATGCGAGGTTATAAATTCTAGTGTTGTTATAGGAGATAATTCTTTATTTACGATGAATATTGTTTCTTTTTCAGAACAAAAAAGCATTAATTTAGAAGTAAAAGTCTGCAAAAGTTCACTATTTTTTCTAAATATTGCTGATTTTAATCAAGCATCATCGAGTGGAAACATCAATATAAAATTGGATGGATTAGGAGCAAAGGTTTTTATTAATGGGGCAATTTTTGCAGGAAATAATTATTGCAAAAAATATAATGTTTCGATTATTCATAACTTTGAAAAAACAGATTCATCAATTGAAATTTATGGTGTCAGTCAAGATGAGGCAAACATTGCTTTATCATGTATTTCTCACATTAAAGAAAACTGCAATAAATCATCAGCTTCCCAACTTACAAAGATTATTTTAGTTAACGAGAATAGTAAAGCTTCATCTTCCCCAATTTTAAAGATAGATTGTGACGATATTAAAGCCAAACATGGTTGTGCGATCGGATCTTTAAATGAAGACCACCTTTATTATTTGCAAACACGAGGAATTAGCAAAGAAAATGCAGCAAAACTAATTATTGCTGGTTATCTTTTGCCTATAGCTGATAAATTTGATAAAGAAAATAAAAACAAAATTGAAGAGATTGTTAGAGGTAATATTTAATGTTCGATGTATATAAGATTCGTAAAGATTTTCCAATGCTGAATGAAGAAAAAATAAATCAAAATCACAAATTAATTTATTTTGATAATGCAGCAACAACTTTTAAACCTAATTGTGTAATAGACGCCTGTATGAATTATTATAGGAATGAAAATGCTAATTCGCATCGAGGAGATTATGATTTAGCTTATAAAGTTGACCAACACGTTGATGAAGTTAGACAAAAGGTTGCTACATTTATAAATTCAAAAAAAGAAGAAATAGTTTTTACTACTGGTACTTCTATGTCAATCAACATGATTGCTTTCGGATACGGATTAAAGCATTTGACAGAAAATGACGAGATTTTATTAACAGAAGCGGAACATGCTAGTAATGTTTTGCCTTGGTTTAAAGTAAAAGAAATGACTAACTGCAAAATTAATTATATTCCTCTCGATGAGCAAGGTAGATTAACATCAGAAAATTTACGAAAAGTTATTACAAAAAATACAAAGATTGTTGCTGTCGCACAAGTAACAAATGTTTTGGCGTATTTAATTGACATTAAAGAAATAGCAAAAATAGCTCATGAATATGGCGCTCTTTGTGTTGTTGATGGAGCTCAATCAGTTCCACATTTGAAAGTTGATGTAAAAGATTTAGATTGCGACTTCCTATCTTTTAGTGGACACAAAATATATGGACCTACCGGAATTGGAATTTTATACGGTAAGTATGAACTTTTAAAAATTATGGACCCATTAATGACTGGTGGTGGTAATAATGCTCGTTTTGATATGTGCGGTAATGTTTCGTTTCTTCAACCTCCAGCAAAATTCGAAGCTGGTACTATGAATATTGAAGGGATATATGGTCTCGGAGCAGCTATTGATTACATTAATAAAATAGGGATGGAAAATATTGCAAATTATGAATCTTCTTTAAGAAAATATGCCATTTCTAAGCTAAAAACCCTGCAGAACCTCACTATTTATAACGAATTTGCTGAAGGCGCTATTATCACTTTAAACTACAAAGGTGTATTCGCACAAGATGAAGCGACCTACTTAAACAGCAAAGGCATTTGCGTAAGAAGTGGTGAGCATTGTGCAAAAATTTTACATGATTTTTTACACACTGTTGCAACAGTAAGAATTAGTTTTTCGTTCTATAACACGAAAGAAGAAGTCGATTATTTAGTCGAAGTCTTAAAAAATGGAGGTGACTTTTTAGATGCCTACTTTAACTGACCCTGTAATTTCCAGGGAAATAATGCTTGATCATTATTCAAATCCGAATAATAAAAAAACTCCTGAAAATATTAACGATTATCAGCACATTAGAATGGACTCAACGAGTTGCATTGACGATATTACTATTTATGCAAAAATAAACAACGGAGTAATTCAAGATTGTCTTTTTGATGGTGTTGCTTGCGTAATATGCACTTCAAGTACTGATATAATGTGTGATTTAGTTAAAGGAAAAACAATTGAAGAAGCAACATCAATTATTAACGAATACTTATCTATGATTTATGAAAAACCTTTCGACGAAGACACACTCGAAGAAGCTGTGGTTTTTAAAAATACATACAAGCAAGCTGCACGTATAAAGTGCGCAACATTAGGCTGGAATGGTTTAAACTCTATAATTACTGGAGATTCTGAAAATGAATAAAAAAGAAATTTCTTCTGAATATAAATATGATTTTAAGGATAATTCTGAGGTCATTTTCGATACTGGAAAAGGTTTAAACGAAAATGTCATTAGAGCGATTTCTAAGGCTAAAAATGAACCTGACTGGATGCTTGAATTTCGTTTAAAAGCGTACAATATTTTTAAAAAATACCCATTTCCATCATTTGGTCCTGATGTTACTTCTATAGATTTTGATAGTTATACCTATTTTACACGTTATTCTAAGGGCGAGGAAAATAGTTGGGACGAAGTTCCTGAAACAATTAAAAATACTTTTAAGAAGTTAGGTATACCAGAAGCGGAACAAAAATATCTTAGCGGTGCAGCAACTCAATATGAATCAGAGATGGTTTATCATAATATGCTCGAAGAAGTAAGAGAAAAAGGAGTAATTTTCCTTTCTACAGATATGGCTTTGAGATTGTACCCAGATCTATTTAAAAAGTATTTTGCTACTGTTGTTCCAGTGGGAGACAATAAATTTAGTGCTTTAAATAGTGCTGTCTGGAGTGGTGGAAGTTTTATATATGTACCAAAAAATGTTAAATTGGAAAAACCACTTCAATCTTATTTTAGAATTAACAATGAGAAAACAGGTCAATTCGAAAGAACATTGATTATTGTTGATGAGGGTGCGGATGTTCACTATGTTGAAGGATGCACTGCACCTATTTATTCAAACGATTCTTTGCACGCTGCTGTTGTCGAAATTGTTGTATGTAAAAATGCTAAATGCAGGTATTCAACAATCCAAAATTGGTCAAATAATATTGTCAATTTGGTAACAAAGCGTGCTGCAGTATATGAAAACGGGAAAATGGAATGGGTTGATGGAAATATTGGCTCTCAAGTAAATATGAAATATCCTGCTTGTATTTTAAAGGAAGATGGTGCAAAAGGAATTTGTATATCAATTGCGGTTGCTGGTAAAGGACAATATCAAGACGCTGGAGCCAGGATGATTCATGAAGCTCCTAACACATATTCACAAATAATTTCAAAATCAATCGTAAAAGATGGCGGTGTTAGTAATTATCGTGGTACTGTTCGTATCCAGAAAAACGCTATTAATTCTAAATCTCACGTTGAATGTGATACTTTAATTTTAGATAGTATTTCTAAAAGTGATACAATTCCAAAGAATGAATGCAAAAACAATTCATCTTTCTTAGAACATGAAGCAAGTGTGAGTAAAATAGATGAAGAACAGCTTTATTATTTAATGAGCAGAGGTATTAGCAAACAAGATGCAATGCAGATGATTGTTATGGGTTTTATTGAACCATTTTCAAGAGAACTACCAATGGAATACGCTGTAGAACTTAATCAACTCATAAAACTTGATATGGAAGGAAGTGTCGGTTAATGAACTATGATTATGATGTGATAGTAGTTGGTGGAGGACACGCAGGAGTTGAAGCTTGCTTAGCATGTGCTAATAGAGGCTTTAATACACTTTTAATTACATTAAATATAAATATGATTTCAAATATGCCATGCAATCCATCAATTGGGGGAAGTGCAAAAGGCATTGTTGTAAGAGAAATAGATGCTTTAGGTGGCTTTATGGGTAAAGCAGCGGACCACGAGTATTTGCAAATGAAAATGCTTAATACAAAAAAAGGTCCTGGTGTTCAATGCTTGAGGGCACAAGCTGATAAAAAAAGATATCCCCACTTTATTCAAGAACATTTAAAAAATACACATAATTTGACTTTACTTGAGGATCAAGTATGTGAGATTTTGCACGATAAAAATAAGGTTTTTGGAGTAAAAACCCTGCAAAACTCAACTATTTTTTCAAAAACTGTAATTTTAGCTACAGGTACTTATATGAACAGTGAGATTCTTGTAGGACACAAAAAATATAGTGGTGGTCCAGACGGAGAGAAGCCCGCGACTTATATTTCTTCTTCACTCCGCGAGATGGACATCAAATTAATTAGACTGAAAACAGGCACCCCTCAACGCATTAAAAAAGAATCAATCGATTTCTCGAAAGCAGAAATTCAATTAGGAAATGTAGACGATGAAGGATTTTCTTATGTGGATCATGATTTTATACCGATTGATAAGCAAATCCCTTGTTATCTAATTTACACAACTTCCGAAACGCATGAAATTATTAGAGATAATCTAGATAAGAGTGCGATGTATGGTGGAATGGTTCATGGAGTTGGCCCTCGTTACTGTCCATCGATTGAAGATAAAATTGTTCGTTTTTCTGACAAACCTAGACATCAACTATTTTTAGAACCTGAGAGTTATGACACAAATAGCATTTATCTTCAAGGATTTTCAACTTCCATGCCTGAAGATATTCAAGAGAAAATGGTTCATTCATTGCCAGGACTTGAAAATGCCGAGATTTTAAAGTATGCCTACGCAATTGAATACGATGCTTTAGATCCTACTCAATTTAATACCTCGTTAATGGTAAAGAAATGGCCGGGTTTATTTATATGTGGCCAAATTTGTGGAACAAGTGGTTATGAAGAGGCGGCTGGATTAGGATTAATGGCCGGAATTAATGCAGGAAATTTTATCTTAAATAGAGAACCTTTTATATTAAGGAGAGATGAAGCTTATATTGGGGTTATGATTGATGATTTGATTACTAAAGGGACCAAAGAACCTTATAGGTTATTGTCATCTAGAGCAGAATATCGACTTCTATTAAGACATGATAATGCTGATCTTAGACTAACTGAATACGGTTATGAACTAGGTCTAATAGAGGAAGATCGATATCAAGAATTTGCAAAAAAACGTGAAAACATTACTAAAATAATTGAGTTCTTATCAAAACTTAATGTAGGTAAGACTAGTAAAGTAAACACTTATTTAGAAAATATTGGATTTGATAGACTTGAAAACGGAGTAAGGGCAATAGATATTTTAAAAAGAAATGGTGTTGAATATTCAGACCTGAAGCAATATCTAGATATCCCAAATGAACTGAAAATAGACTCTTATGGAGAAAAACAACTTTCTATACAAGTTAAATATGATGGTTATATTCAAGGAGAAAGAAAAGAAGCTGAGAAATTAAAAAAACTTGAAGCAATTAAATTACCATCTAATTTTGATTATTCGAAATTAAACGGTTTAGCACTTGAAGCTAGACAAAAATTTAATGCTATACAGCCAGAAAATATAGGTCAAGCAAGCAGAATAAGCGGAGTAAATCCTAGTGACATTAACGCTCTTATATTACATATTAAAAAAGGAGATGTTAGATGACTCTAGAAGATTTAAAAATACTTGATTTTTTTAATATTTCTCTTGAGAAAAAAGAACTTTTTTTAAAGTTTGCCTCTCTGCTGAAAGATACAAATGAAAAATTTAATTTAACAGCTATTGTTGATGACCAAGAAATTGCTGAAAAACATTTTTTTGATTCTTTAGTTGTACTTCAAAAACATAAGTTCTTTAGTGGCACTAAAGTTTTAGATATAGGAACAGGAGCAGGATTCCCAGGAATCCCTTTGGCAATTGTTTGTCCTGATGTTGATTTTTATTTATTAGAATCTTCATCAAAAAAGTGTGATTTTATTAAAACAGTAGTCAATGAATTAAAGTTAAATAATGTTATTGTTTTAAACAGAAGAGCTGAAGAGATTAAGAGTGATGAAAGAGAAACCTTTGATTTTGTTATTACTAGAGCAATGAGCGAAATGAGAATTCTATCTGAGTTATGTGCGCCTTACCTAAAAGTGAATGGATTGTTAATAGAATATAAAGGATTAAATTATAATATTGAATTACAAAAATCTTTTTCTACTAATAAAATATTGAGTATGAGATTACTTGATACTTACTCTTATCATTTAAAACAATCAAATCAAGATAGATATATTGTTTCATTACAAAAAATGAAAAAGACACCTTTAAACTATCCTCGTAATTATTCCCTCATTAAGAAAAAGAGTCTTTAAAATTCAAAAAACCCTCTAAAAGTCAATTATTTATTCTAAATTTTTATAAATAAATATTAATCCTAATAGTATTTTTTTATTTAGAATATACTTTTTATTTCTAAAAAAATTAAATTTTTTTAGTCTTTTAAACTATATTAAATATATATAGAATTAAAAATATGAAGCGTAAATTTGATATTGTTTCTATAATCGGAGCTACAAATATTATTTTAGGTGTTATTTCGGTAACCATGTCTATTGTACTTTATGAGGTAGGCAAAGAAGGCATTAAGCAACAAGAAATTGAAATTGTTAATAAGTCAACACAAAATTATCTTAATAGAATAGACGCTTTATTTTTAAAATTTAGTGAATTATCATTTTCAATTTCGACATCCAATGAAACTGCAAAGTTAAGAAATTATTCGTACGATAAAGCTGGTGATATTTATGGAAAAGTACAAGCTTTGAATGATTTTGATAAAAAACTAGAAAATTATCTTCTTTTTAATTCGTGCGTTACAAATGTAGCAGCAAAGTTTTCTGATGTTGAAGAATATTCTTATGGGATTAGGCATTTAGCGAAATCTAGTTCAACAGAAGAGATGGATTACGTTTTAAATAATTTTAATTTTTTCAGTTATTCAATTAAACTTCAAACCTATAATGAAAAATTATACTACTTATATTCCGATTCAGAAAACGAAGAATTTAAGATTATTGTGGAGTTGGATGATCAACAATTCATTAATTTTTTTGATCTTGAAACTAATTTAACTACTTCCTTTGGCAAGGGCTTTTTTGTTAATGATAAATTTATATATTCGATTTCTAATTATGATGTCCCTTTCGAAGTAATTATGAATGAAAATTTTGATAATTTATTGAATGCTAAATCTTACATTAAGTATCAAGTTTATAATGACGTTTTTGTATTTAGATTTTCTATTGATTTGACGAATATTAAAAATAGAGGAATTATACCAATTGTATATCTCATAATTGGTGTTATTTTGATTTTAACAGTTTCTATTTTAAGCTTTGTTACAACAATAAATTATTTAAAAAAGCCTATTAAAGAATTAAAAATAGGTATGAAAGAAGTTTCAAAGGGAAATTTTTGCTATAAGCTTAATATTAAAGTTAATACTGATTTTAAAGAATTAATTGATGGCTTTAACTCAATGACTCAACTTTTAAATACATATATTGAAGAAAAATATTTAAATGAAATTCGTGTAAAAGATGCAAATTTTAAAGTTTTGCAATCACAGATTCACCCTCATTTTTTATACAATTGTTTTGCTACAATACAAAGTCTTTTATCTTTAGAAGAGTATGATAAAGCGAAAGAATTGTCAAAAGAACTATCATTATATTATTCGTATATTACAAAGAATAAAAATATATTAGTTTGTTTAAAGGAAGAACGGGATCACATGAATCGCTACTTAAAGATACAAAAAATTCGTTTCGGTGACTCTGTAAAATATGATATAGATCAACTGGATGAAAAATTTTTTGAATATAAAGTACCAAAAATAATTTTTCAGCCAATAGTCGAAAACAGTTTCAAATATTCTTTTAAAAACATCGATAACGGGCAACTAAAAATCAGCATCTCTGAAGATGATACTTACTTAAAAATATCTTTTGAGGATAATGGAACTATTACAGATGAAAAGATAGAGGAATTAAATAATAAAATTTTTGATCAAAATATAGAAATTAGTGGCTTAATAAATGTTGTTCAACGAATTTTAAACTACTCGCAAAAAACTTCTTCAGTAGAAATTTCAAAGGGGACGGATTTAAAAGGCTTAAATGTTACTTTTAAATTAAAAAAAGTTATATGAATATTGTAATTATTGATGATGAGCAAATCATTGCAAATGCTTTTTATAAATTGATAAAGGACAAATTTCCAAATCATAATATATTTGTTTTCTATAAAAGCACAAATGTTTTGGATTTTGCAAAAAATAGCAAAATTGATTTATTAATTTGTGACATTGATATGCCTGTAATGGACGGAATTGAGTTAGCTTCTTATTTAAAGAACCAATTTATTCATATGGAAACTATATTTTTAACAGGAATGGACACATTTGACTACGTGTATAAAGCAAACAAAATACAAGACTCCAAATATTTGTTAAAAATCGAAGATCAAAAAATAATTTTAGATAATATATCTTCATCTTTAGAAAAAATCGAGATTAACAACGAACATGATATTAATCATTTTGAATTAAAAGCAGAGAATGAAATTTTGAATTTAGAGAAAGAAAATAATGAAATTAAAGAAGTTATTTTAAATGATCAAAGTAATTCATGCATCCAATTTAACAACTTATTTTTTAATTTTGCCGTATTTAATAATGAGCTTACTTTTGATGAAATTAAGAAATTATATGGCGTTTTTAGAGGGTTTTTTAATTTAAAAGTAGGAAATATCGTAAACTTGAGTAACACTGAATTTGCATTATTTTCTTCTGAAATAATTGCAGAAGAATCATTTAAAAGAGTTAAAGATATAATTAAAAACGAGTTCGATATTGCAATAAATGTGTGCGTTTGTACAAATAAAATTAATGACGAAAATATTAATAAAATTTATAAAAGGTCATTAAACATATTAAATATTTATGATCTAAACATAGGAAATTATATCATTTACGAAGATATAATTAAAAACGAATTAGATGACTCGCATAAATTAATAGTCCTTATTAAAGATTATATTTATCAAAATACTGATAAGGATATTTCTTTAAAACGAATTTCTAATTTAGTTCATTATAATGAGTCTTATTTATCAAGATTTTTTAAGAAAAATACAGGGAAAAATTTTAAAGATTTCGTTACTGAAATAAAAGTTGAAAAAGCAAAGAATTTACTCGCAAGCAGCGATATGCAAGTTAAAGAAATTTCAAAGAATTTAGGATTTGAATCCACATCTCATTTTCAGTATTTTTTTAAGAAAAACATCGGTTGTACCCCGCTAGAATATAGACACAATAATATTGGGTTTAATAGTAAGTAAAAAATTCGATATTTTGTAAAATATACAAAATTGATAAGGAATTTCTCCTTTTTTAGAATAAAAATGAATTCAAATAAGGAGTTATCATGAAAAAATTTTTTAAAGCAACAATAATTTCTCTTGCAGGTTTGCTTTGCTTTTCCTTAGGAAGTTGTAGTAAAGGCGGAGCCCAAGAAGAAGATTATTACGATCCTGAACATCGTCCTTTTGGCAAATATGATGAGCCAGTAAGAGTCAAAGGTGTTATGGAATTTTTACCACATAATGACAGTAGAGTTCCATCAAATATCACGCCAGAAACTAACGTTTATATAAAAAAAATAAAGAGTGAAATGAACATTCAATGGGAATATTTATGGAAAGTTCCATCAACTCAATATGAGCAAAAGTTGACTTCTCAAATGCTTTCAAAGACCCACCCAGATATTCTTAAGTTAAATGCTGGTCAATATGAACAATTTTTGAAAAGAGGTCTTTTAAAAGACTTAACTGAGACATACTTATATGCATCAGATAAAACTAAAGCATTTTTAAATAGAAATCCAGAAGTCATAGAGAACTTAAAAACAAGTGATGGAAAAATTTATGCAATTCCACAATACGATGATATTAATCGCGAAGTTCCTGTTATGTATTATCGTAAAGATTGGCTAGATAAAAATAAATTATCAGTTCCTACAACTCCAGAAGAATTAAAGAATGTCTTAACTGTATTTAAAGAAAAAGAAGGAGCAACAAGTGCATTAGGCTTATCTAAATCGTTTGTTGGATCTTATTTAACATTAGATAGATATCTCCAAACATACGGAGCAAATCCATTTTCTTGGATTGATGTTAACGGAGAATTAGTGGCAAGTGAAATCACTGACAATTCTAAAAACGCTTTAAAGTATTTGAATTCGCTTTATAAAGCTGGATTAATTGCTATCGATTTTGCTTCAACCGATGTTGCTGGAGCAGAAAATGCAATTAAAAATGAAAAAACAGGTGTTATTTTTGGACCACGGTGGCAATATGAATATCCTCTTGCAGATATTTTGCCATCTCAAGATTGGGCTTGCGCTCCAATTCCATTAGCAGAAGGTGCTTCTATAATTATTCCAAAGCAACAAATTAGTTATTACTATGTTTGTACAAAAGACTTTACTCATCCAGAAATTTTAATGAAGATGATAAATGCTTACATTGAACGGGATGGAATCGAGGGATGCAAACCTGAAGACGGTTATGTTTGGAGCTGGGTGCCTACTCAATTTTATGATCCAAACGAAGTAGATACTCAATATCATCAATTCCAAGAAAGAATAAAAACTGATCCAGAAGCATCTCAACCTGCTCCCGAAGAATGGTCCAACCATTTAAAGAATTTATGGAAGGTTTATCCTCAATATAAAAAATGGAAAGAAGATCACGGAAGCGAAAAATATAAAGCAAACCGGTTTGCAAATATCTTAGGTAGATTAACTGACGAAGGAGCTTGGAAAGCTATTTTAGACACGCGAGAATCTGGCAGAGTTATTTTCGAACAATATTATGATTTACCTACTCAATCTCAAAAAGATTTTGGTGGTCAAATGTCTACTCATGTAAATCAATACTTTATTGCTGCAATAATGGGAAATGTTGATATTGATAAAACTTGGGATTCATATGTTGCTGAGTGGAAATCGCTTGGTGGAAGTAAGTGTACAGCTGAAGTTAATGAGTGGTATAAAACTCATAAATAATTATGGAAGAAGTTTTAATTGATACAAAATCAGAGAAGAAAAAGTTTAGAATAAAAAGCTTTGACAAGAAAAATGGCCAATTAATTTGGCGGTTGATGCTTTTGCCTGGTTTGATATTTACATTGATATTTAAATATGGACCAATGTTTGGTGTTATCATTGCTTTTCAGGACTTTGGCTTGGGATCTCAATCTTTTTTCGGAAATACATGGGTAGGCTTTGATAACTTCACATATGCGTTTCAGTTAAAACAATTTGGACAATCAATTATTAATACTTTAATTATTAGCGGAAGTAAGATTGTTTTAGGTATTATTGTCCCTTTAGTTTTAGCTCTTCTAATTAACGAAGTTGGAAAAAAACGGTTTGCAAAAATCGTTCAAACGGCTTATTTTCTTCCTTTTTTCCTTTCTTGGGTTATCTTAGGTGGTATTTTTAATCAACTATTCTCTTATAACGGAATTATAAATACCTTAATTGAGATATTTGGAATGGAAAGAATTATGTTTTTAACTGATAACAATTGGTTTAGGGCAATAATTATTATTTCCGACGTTTGGAAAGGAATGGGGTATAACATGATCATTTTCCTTGCAGCTATTACTGGAGTTGATATGTCTTTGCACGAAGCTGCTGAAATCGATGGAGCAAATAGACTTCAAAGAGTATTTCATGTTACATTACCAGGGATTTTCCCAACAGTAGCTTTAATCTCTACTTTATCAATTTCAGGTATTTTAAACGGAAATTTTGACCAAGTTTATATTTTATATAATCCAACTGTTTATGCAGGTGGAGATATTATTGATACATTTATTTATAGAATCATTAATGAGAATGCTGACAGAGGAATGGGAGTTTCAAGCGCTGTTGGTTTAATGAAATCGTTAATTGGTAGTGTTTTAGTTGGCGGTACATATTATTTTGCTTACAAAAAACTTGGCTATCGTATATTTTAGGAGAAAATTATGGCTATAAAATCATCAAAATCTAGAAAAGTATTCGTAGTTTTCAACTATATATTTTTAGGACTGTTAGCTATTATTTGCATTTTCCCATTTATTCATTTATTAGCTGTATCTTTCTCAAGTGATGCATATACATCTCGAGGTTTGGTTTCGATTTACCCTATGGGCTTTACAACTGATGCTTATGAAATATTAGCTTCAAAGCCTGAATTTTTTAAAGCTTTTGGAATAAGCGTTGGAAGAACAATATGTGGCACATTACTTGCCTTATTTGTTATTATTTTAACCGCCTATCCTCTTTCTAAATCACATAAAATTTTAAAAGGAAGAACTGCAATATGTTGGTTCTTCGTCTTTACCATGTTTTTTGGCGGCGGTCTAGCTGCTCAATATATGTTATATTTAAGTTTAGACTTAATTGATAATTATTTAGTTTATATCTTACCAGGTGCTTGCGATGTATGGTTCGTTTTAATGCTGATGAACTTTTTTAGAGGAATACCAAAAGAAATAGAAGAGGCAGCAGTTATTGACGGATGTAATCAATTCCAAATATTATTTAGAATTTTTGTACCAATATCTGTACCTGTTATCGTTACAATTGTTCTTTTTACAGCAGTTGGCCATTGGAATTCGCGGTTTGATGGTGTTTTCTTTATGAATGATATATCTAGTTATCCATTACAATCATATCTTTATGTCATGCTCGAAAGTTCAGATCCTGCTAAATTAGCTACTAGCGGTAATTTAACTCCTGAACAAATTGAAGCACTTAAAAACTTAGGTAATAAAAATTTACAAGCGGCACAAATTTTCTTAGGAATGTTGCCTATTACCTTAGTTTATCCATTTTTACAAAAATACTTTATTAAAGGTATCACTATCGGGAGTGTTAAAGGTTAATATGAAATTTAAAAAACCAATCTTATTTTGTGTCCCATTATTAATTTTGTCTTCTTGCAATAGCAATCAATCACCATATGAAAAAACTAGTATTTTATGTGTGATGAGTGGATATGAAGGGGAGTCGTCTTTTCATAATGATATTTATAGAGAATTAATAACAACACATAAAAATAATTATTACAATGTAGATTTAAATTTATATGATTTAGGAAACGAAAAGAGTTCATATAGTTCAACTTTTAAAGAAATAATCATGCAAAAAAATTACGATTATATCGTTATTTTTGGTAATGATTTAGATTTTTATTTAAATGACACGATTGATATTTATCAAGGAATTAAATTTTTAAGGTTCGATAATGAAAACGATAAGAAGACTTTTAATTCCAAGTCGTATAATTTTTCTCCAGAACAATTTGGAGCATTAGCTGCCAAAAAAATAGAAGAGAAAAACGATGAAAAAATCGGCTATTTTTATCAATATCAAGATAGTTTTTATAACCGAAAATTATACGGATTATTATCGTCATTAACTAAAAATAATATTCAAATTTTTCCTTATAATTTAGAAGAAAGAAATAATAAAGAAAAAGTAGAAACGTATTTAGAAAGATCGAAATTAAATTATGATTGCTCTTTATTTTTCGAAGATATTAGCGATAATTTAGAATATTTTTATTCAAAAGTTAATTCAAGTGACACAATCTTTTCAACTTATTTTAGTCAAATAAAAAACGAAAAATCTTACATATATAAAGATTATAATAAAATGTTTGAGTTAATGCTTTCAGAGATAGCAAAAAAAGAAGTAAATATCGAAAGCAATACAGAAGTAGGCATTGAAGGTGGATATTTGTCTGCTAATGATGTTGAAACATCATCTCTATTTGTGAATAAGTACACCGAAGAAAAAAGGGATGAGTTAAAGGCTTTAAAGAGGAAATATTTCTTTGATTTAGCTTCGGATTACGACACTAAAGACAGTGTTTATGGCAAATTTCATGAAGCAGTTCCACATTGCGATGATATAAATGATTGGAAATATGCACCTCGACCTGGAGGAGATAATGGCAGAAAACCTAAAGATTGGAAGGCTTTAGGGATTTGGGCTACAATCTATGCTCAAGATGGAAAAGTTCGTTGCAATAATACAGGTATTGAATTTAAAAATATGAAAATTTATGGATATTCTTCAAGAAGAGGGCGGGTATTTATTGAACACGCAAACCCTGTTGGAGCATTTTATGATGAAAATTTCGTAAATGATTACCATACAAATTTTGAAGGAAAATATTTTAATAGTAAATTAGATAAATCAACGAAGATACTTTTAGATCGCGAAACAAATGGATTTAATTATCATCCATTTGGAGAACAATCTGATTTAGAACAACTCGATATGGTTGATATCGAATATGTTTATTCAACAATGGATATTAGGTTAATTCAATGGGATAAGAATCAACCTTCAGATATGGAAGACGCAAAATATGTCGCAAATATTGGCGGTGACCGGTGGGTTTATAAGGGTGCAACTTGGAAGCCTGATCGGAGCGCTAATAAAGATGTATCTGTAGGTCAATTTCGAACAATCACAGAGGATTGGAAAACTTTAGAAATGTGTTCTGTTCCTTTAGAATTAGCTGACCAAATATTAGGGAGTAAAGAATTTTTACAATAAGAAAGGAGATAATATGAAAAAATTCGCTATTGCTACTTTACTTTGTTTGACCACTTTAGCAATAACTGGATGTGGAGTCCCTGTTGATCCAGGAGATAATCCTCCTATTACAGAAGTCAAAGTCGTCGGATTAGAACTTGACGAAACTGCGAAGGTAGACTGTGGCTTTACAAAAACGTTAACTTACAACGTATTACCAGAAAATGCTACAAACAAAAACGTTACTTGGACGAGTGAAAATCCATCCATTGCAACTGTTGATCAAAACGGTGTTGTTACTGGTGTCAGTAATGGAACGACTAAAATCACTTGCACCACTGAGGATGGTGGCCTTAAAAGAGAATGTGCTGTAACTGTCGAAGGTTATAGACTCTCATCAAAAGTTTTTACAAACATCGGAAAATTAGAACTTCATACTTATAATGAAGAAGAAGGTCATAAAAACTATACAATTGATGATTCTCATGAGGACTATTTTGAGTTTTCCTTTAATAGAAAAGATGTGAGAGAATGGTCATCAACAATGCTTTGGTACGACCAAAAGGATACATATTCAGCAGTTGATATTGAAGTTGAACTAGTTTCTGGCCATTTGCCAGCAATTATGGTTGAACTTGCTGGTGAGGATACGTTTAAGCAATTCAAGAGAATTAATTTAACTCAAGGAGAAACGTCAACACTTCATTTCAATATTTCTGATTATAATATTAAAACTGGAGTAGATGGAGAAGGCTCATGGGGATATTTACTTCTAGAATTAAATAATCCAAATGATAAATCCGATACTTATAGAGACACAGATGATGAAGTCGTTTTAAGATTTAAAAAGATTTCTATGACCGAGGGAACAAAAGAAGCTCCTGAAAAAATTAATAATTTACGTTTTGAATCAAGAATTAAAAAGCTCGTTTTCGAAAAAGATATTGCATCTCAAGATTATGATTTAGAAGTATATAAAATTGAAGAAGGCAGTGAAACTAAATTAGAATTGGACACAGCAATGCCTAGATTTATTACCTACGGTGAAAAAATTCCTAATATGGAAGTTGCATTTACTCCAAAATCATCAGGCACTGTCGATCAAGATTTCTCTAAAGTTCCAGGTAATTACCGCGCTAGAGTTAGAGGCGTAAACTCCGCTGGTGAAGGTGAATGGAGCGATGATGCTTTCTTTACAATTGAAGGTGAAGAACCAGAACCATCAACTGGATATATTCACAAAAATATCTCAAATGATGGTGAAATTACAGTTAATGAACATAATCAAAATAAGACTTATAATGCAGAATACACCGATGACGGTTATAAATTAACATTTACATCCTCTTGCCCAGAAGGAGGTGTTGATTGGGGTTCATTTGTTGCTTATTTTGACA